>JAKPQQ010000310.1 GCA_029557215.1 Fibrobacterota bacterium
GCGCCGGAGCCGAGCCCGCCCGCCAGCAGGACTTCCACGCCTTGTTCGGCCATCCAGGGCCCCGCTCCGCAGGTGCCTTCGGCGGGGAACAGCTTCAGTCCGCGGTCGGCGGCGGTGCCGCTGGACAGATCGATGTCATGGATGGAAATGGCTTCGGCGCGGCCGTAATGGGTGCTGAACTTGCCTTCGGAAATGGGCAGTGCGATACGCATTTGAGTGCTCCTCGGATACGAACAACGTGACGCGCTTCTCTATAGTTGCAATATACATCTATTTGACGGCCATGCGATTCCTCGATCGGCAGACGGAACAGGAACACGGAACGGCCATTCCGCCCAGCAACGGAAAACGGCCCCTGTGCCGATCGAACAGGTACCTTTCCTGGTTGGATGAACACCGTGAAACTCGGACAACGCAACACGCGACAGCGCGAAATCCTCCAGCAGATCTTCGCCAAGGCGCCCGGGCCTCTGGGGGTCAGGAAATTGCTGGAACTGGCACAAGCGGAAATCGGCAAGATCGGCATCGCGACGGTCTACCGCACGGTGCGGTTGTTGGAGGAATCCAAGGAGATTCGCCCCGTGACGCTTCCCGATGGCGAGATCCAGTGGGAATCGTCGGATCGGGGCCACCACCACCATTTCGTCTGCCGCAAATGTTCGACCGTCACGGATTTCGCGGGATGCCCCGTGCACATCCACACCGAATCCCTCCCGAAAGGGTTCGTGGTGGATTCCCACGAGCTCACGCTGGTGGGTCTTTGCGCCGACTGTTCGGCAACCGCCACCCGGACCACTCGCCCCAAGCCCACCCGACGCGGCGTGTGATCTCCGGCAACCGCATCCATGCCTGGTGACGCCGGCATTTATTGATATTTATATATCATTTTAATCAGCAACGCTCGGGAGGACCCAGGGAGATCGGCATCCCGGACGCCAAATCCAAGCGATATGAACCCTGACCCCTCATTAACGATATCAATCTCTCATCATCAATGGAGCCTTGCATGAAGACCACAAGCATCCTGTCCGGCCTCGCCACCGCCACCCTGCTCGCCGCCTGCGGCGATTCCTCGGTGGAAAGCCCGCACGACGACCACGAGCACGAATCCATCACCACGGTCGAACTCACGCTCGTCAACAAGGCTATCGCATCCGATTCGTTCACTCTCAGGTTCGTGGACGCCGACGGCGCAGGAGGTGCGGCGCCGACCCTGCCTTCGATCGGCCGCCTGAAGACGGGCGCGACCTACGACGCCCGGGTGCGGTTCCTGGACCAGTCGAACCCCGCCGACGTGCACGACCTCAACGAAGAGATCGGTGGATCGGAATCCGACGACCACCGGGTCTTCTGGACCACGGGATCCCGCCTGTCGGCCACCATCGTCGACAAGGACTCGAAGGGACTCCCGCTGGGCCTGGAAGCCACCGTGGCGACCCTTTCGGCGGGCACCGACACGCTGCGCATCAACCTTCGCCACCTGCCGGGCATCAAGACCGCCAGTTCCAGGATCACCGACGGCGAGACCGACGCCGAAGTCGCCTTTCCCTTCGAGATCGCGGCGCCTTGATCGCTCTCGCAATCTCGGTCGCGTCCATCGTCTTCGCCGACTCCACAGGGTCGGCGGAGGTCGATTCCACCACCAGGCCCCCGGTCGCGGTACCCTCCGGAATCCGACCGGATTCCGTCGCACCGCCCGCTTCTTCGCGGTTGCGGATGCTCGACTCCGGCAGCGCCCCCTCCCGCACCACCACGGTGCGTGGAACCCGGAGGCAATCCGCCAGCGTGGGACAGACCGAGCGCACGTTGACCCGCAACCAGCTCCTGGCCGCCAAGGGATCGTCGCTCGCCGACGCGCTGGAGCGGGTTCCGGGAGTGGCGAGCCTCAAGACCGGGACGGTGGCCAAACCCGTGGTCAACGGGCTCCACTCCCAGCGACTGGTGGTGGTGGAAGACGGAATCCGTCTGGAAGGCCAATCCTGGGGCGCCGAGCACGCGGTGGAATCGGATCCATCGCGGGCCGAGCGCGTCGTGGTGGTCCAGGGAGGCGCATCGGTGCGCCACGGCCAGGGCGCCATGGGCGGCGTGGTCGTGATCGAACCCGCTCCGGCCGACCACGCGGGGATTTCGGGGGAATGGATCGCGTCGCTGCGCTCGAACGGGCCGCAGGCGGGGTCGTCGCTTCGCTTGACAGGTCCTGTCCCGCATGCTCCGCGCTGGGCATGGGCGGGATCGGTCTCCTGGCGGGGATCGGGCGACAGATCCCGTCCCGACGGGATCCTTCCCAACACCGCCTTGCGGGAGGGGTCATGGTCGGGCACGCTGGAACGCCATGGGGAAACCGTCACGGCGCAAGCCTCGCATTCGGTGTTCTGGCAGCACCAGGGGATCTTGTCCAGCTCGCACATCGGGAACCTCACCGACCTGCGCACGGCCCTGGCCAAGGGATCGCCTCCCGACACCGCCACTTGGCGCTGGAGCGTGGGACGCCCCGACCAGGCGGTTCGCCACGACGTCTCGCGACTGCGTGTGCAAGGCGACCACCAAAGCTTGCGATGGAGCGCCTTGGCGGGGTGGCAGAGCGATCACCGTCGGGAATGGGATCTGCACAAGCCCATCGATTCGCGGTTGGCGGCGCTGGATCTTCCCGAGCTGGACTACTCCCTGCGCACCGGAACGCTCGACCTGGAAATCGAGCCGCATCTTGACGGAAACTGGCAATGGAGGACCGGCATCCAGGGGATCCACCAGGAGAACGAGTACGACGGGCGCGCCTTCGTGCCCAATTTCCGGGCCGTCGCAGGCGGCGCCTGGAGCGTGGTCGCGCTGCGCCGCGAATCGTGGTCCGTGGACGCGGGATTGCGCGCCGACCTCCATTCGCTGGAGATCTGGCGCAGGGTGGCCGGGAAGGTCGCCGCTTGGGACGATTCCTGGCTGGCCACGTCGTGGAGCCTGGGTTGGCTTTGGCATCCGTCGGACGCGTGGACGATCCGGTCGGCCATCGGAACCGGGTGGCGCCCGCCTTCGGCGGTGGAACTGTTCGCCGACGGACTGCACCACGGTGTCGCGGCCATCGAACGGGGCGATTCGAGCCTGGGCCCCGAACGCTCGCTGACGGCCCAATCGTCCGTCGGCTGGAAGATGCCGAATTCCGTCCACCTGCAGGCATCCGCCTGGGTCACCCGCATCGACGATTTCATCTTCCTGCGCCCCGACGCCGCCCCGCGCCTGACCGTGCGCGGAGCGTTCCCGAGCTTTTCCTACGCATCCGACCGCGCCTGGCTGGCAGGCGGAGACATCTCGGCATCGGCGCCATTGGGGGAAGCCTGGGAACTTCTCGCGACAGGATCCGCGATCCTGACGCGAGATGACGAAGGAGGCCCTGTCCCGTTTTCACCCGCGAGCCGTCTGCGACTCGGGGGGGACTGGATTCCCGCACGATCGCCGCGATTCTCCGGGCGTGTCGGCCCGCGACTGGAATGGATCGCCAAGACGGATCCCGTGTCAAACGACTACGCGCCGCCTCCCGACCAGGTCTTCCTGGTCGGGATCGAAGGCTTCGCCGAAACGGGCCGGTGGAGGATCTCGGTGCGTGGCGCCAATCTGGCCAACACAACTTGGCGAGATCCTTCCGACCGACTTCGCTATTTCGCCGCGCAGCCCGGCATCGACATCGGCGCGAACCTGTCGCGCCGGTTCTGATCCAGATCCCTCACGAACAGGTCTGCACCTTGGGCAACCCTGCGATCCGCAATCCCGCGCAGGAAAGCATCCGCGACAGGATTCCCACGTACAGCAGGATCGCCACCGTCAACGAGCCGACAAGGACGCCCACGAACCACGGCGCGCTCGCGACGCTGCCCGCCACGAAGGCTCCCAGCACGCTCCAGGCGACGAACGGGCACACGAGGCCCCACAACGCCGGGTAGTATTCGCTGCGGCGCAGATCCGACACGATGAAATCGCGCAACAGCGTGAGGCCGAAGCCCATGTAGAAGCTCTGGAAGGCGAACACCGCCGCCACGATGGCGGGGCCGGCCCATTCCAGGTGGAATCCCAGCTGCGCGTGCGCGTAATGGGCAAGACGGAATCCGACGATCGCCAGAACCGTGAGGATGGGCACAACCGAAAGGATGGAGGGCAGCAGCTGGCGGTCGGGAATCCCAGGTTTCTGGTAGTGGACCTGCATCAGCGTGACCTGCTTGACCACCAGTAGGAACATCGAACCTGTCGCGCCCACCAGCGTGAAGAACGCCGCGGCGTGCGCGACGGCCGGGCTCTTTGCCAAGGCCGCGATCCCCGAACCGACCACGGACACCATCCCGAGGGCGAACGGCGACATCATCCAGCCGAAGTGCGCCTCGCGCAGATCGAACTGCCTCACGAACGAGCTGTGCAACTGCGCAAACACCTCCTTGAGCGTGAAGGCCAGCAGCACCAGCCAAGCCAGGAGCGCCGGCAGCATCATGTCCTGGAATGCCGACTGCAGGGCGGGAACGAAATAGCGGGCCACGCCGATGAACACGTTGAACGTCATCGCGATCGCCAAATGGGGCGCCAGAAGCTGGGCCCCGGCCAGCGGGTTTTCGGCGATGGCCCGATAGTCTCCGCGCCTCTTGCCGGCCAGGAACTTGGGAATCATCCACGCCAGGAGCAGCACGTGCAAGATCGCGAACCCGATCATGATCGCCTCGAAGGGGCGCACCAACAGGGCCTGCCAACCAGCCAGTTCGGACATCCCGGCGTGGATCTGGGCTTGCGTGACCAGCCCCTTGGGGTGCGGGAACACGTACTGCATGATCGCGAAGGGAGCGACCGCGATGCCTCCCGCTCCCAGGGCAGCCAGGAAATTGATGGGCGAAAACGTCTTCTGGTTCAAGATGATCCTCCGTTGCGGTGGGTTTGTCCCCACGAGAGACGGAGATCGTCGCCGTTGGTTACAGCATTGGATGCAAAAAACTTCGTTTGAGCGCCGGCCCCCGGAGCGCCATGCCCTCCTACTTCGCCGAACGCGCGTCGCGAACGAATTCGCGCAGACCTCCCGCCAATCCTTCCAGGAGATCGACCCATTCGGCCAGGTGTTCACTTCCCTTGCCGGTGAGCTTGTAGGCCTTGCGTCCGGCTCCTCGAACGGATTCCGTCCACTCCGTCTCGGTCATGCCGTTGCGCTCCAGGACCGCCAAGGTCCGGTAGACGGCGGCCTTGTCGATGGTCGTCCCGGTGAGGGTGTGTCCATCCAATCTCTGCAGGATGTCGTAGCCGCTGGCTCCGGGGTGGTTGTGCAACTCCAACAGGATCAGCGGTTCCACGAACCGGAACAGATTTCCCATTCCGCAGGCGCAACCTTTGCAGCCATGGCGAGGGCAGACCTTGGCTCGGGCATCGGAGGCCTTTGTACTGGCTTTCACGGCGATTCGATCGGACATTTGCCTGGAAAGATGCCAAATCCCGGAGGATCGCAAGGGTTCGCCGCCTGGGAGACGAAATGTCAGACCGCGCAACCCGCGGCCCGAATTGTCGGAAATCGTCAAACTCCCCAGGGACACAACGACTCCAGCCGCTGGACAGGCGATCCCGGCACGGGCATTGCGTTCGTTCTCCTGAAAAAATGGGGAGGCACAATGCTGATCGACACCACCCTGCGGGAAGGGCTGCAGGCACGCGACGTCTATCTGGATGTCGGGGAACGTTCCGAACTGGCCGGGCGAATCGCCGCGTCCGGTGTCGATGAACTCGAGATCGGGTGGGCCGGACGCGGCCTGGACCTCAAGGGAGCCGTCGATGCCGTGATCCGCGAAGGCGCCCGACCGATGGTCTGGAGCATGGCCAGACGCGTCTCTCTGGAAGAGGCCTCGCGGACCGGATCGAGCGCCGTGACGGTATGCCTGCCCGCGTCGCACCGCCACCAGGAACAGCGGTTCGGGCTGGATCCCGCGCAGGTGAAGGAATGGCTCGCCGAGACGGTTTCCGACGCGCTGGAGTTGTTCGAATTCGTGCAGGTCGGGCTGGAAGACGCTTCCCGAGCCGATCGCGGGCTGCTTGGCGATCTGGTGATGGCCGCCGAAGCCGCGGGAGCGCACCGGATCCGGCTCGCCGACACCGTGGGCCTGCTTTCGCCTCTGGAGATCGAAAGGTTGCTGGTGGGCCTGCGGCGCACGACGCGGCTTCCCATCGGGGTGCATCTGCACGACGACCTGGGGATGGCCACCGCGGGATCCATCACGGCGCTGGAATCCGGCGGAGCCAAGGTCGACACCTCGCTGCTCGGGCTCGGCGAACGCGCGGGAATCGCGGCCACCGAAGAAGTGGCCGCCTGGGCGGTGATGCGAAGAGGATCGGACTACGACCTGCGCGCGCTGCGGGAGGCCTGCCGCTGGTTCGCCGACAAGGTCGGGATCGACATCGCGGGCTCCAAGGCCGTGGTCGGCAAGGACATCTTCGCGACCGAATCGGGAATCCATGTGGACGCCATCGGACTGAATCCGTCCCTGTACGAACCGTGGGATCCCGCCCGCACCGGCCACGAGCGCTCCCACGCCCTGGGCGCGAAGTCGGGGCGCGCCGCCGTGCGACGCAAGCTCCTGGAACTCGGGATCCCCGAACCCCGCGACATCGAGGTCCTGGTGGACGAAATCCGTCGCTCCGGTGCCCGCTTGCGCAGATCGCTCCGGGACGAGGAACTGGTGGAACTGGCAAGCCTTCGCTGAACCCGGTTCCGGTTCCACCGTCCGTCCCCAAGGCGAGATCGCGAGAACCCAAGCTCGGCCCTCGTCGCGCTCCCCACCGGGCCAGCGAAGCGTCGTCCTGGCAACGGCACCAGTCACCGCCCCACCACCCGAAGACCTTCGGCGTTCCAGGGATGCAAACGACCAGCCCCAGCCCCCCGACGGCGCCCGCGCCGGGGCGCCGACGGGGGAGGAATAGGACAACCACCAGCGTTGCGAGTCGAAGGTTGGTCACCCCCCGGGCCAGCGAAGCGTCGCCCGGACTACGGCACCAGGTACCGCCCCGTCACCCGAAGACCTTCGGCGTTCCAGGGATGCAGACGACCAGCCCCGACCCCCGACGGCGCCCGCGCCGGGGCGTCGAGAGGGGGAGGAATGGAAGTATGCGCCCTGGAACGCCAAAGGTCAGCCGCAGCCGGTGCCGGGTTCGCGCACCTTGCCGCAGCCGCAGGAGCTGCCCAGGCCGTTGCGCCTGGCCCGCAGCTTGGCGATGTCCTTGCCTCCGTAGACCGTCTCCAATGCGTCGTCGATGAGGCCTTCCATTTCGCAGACGGCCACCCCGCGCGATTCCAGCGCCTTGCGGGGCGCGTCGCCGGCGGCGGCGACCAGGATGGCCCGGCAATCGGAGACCAGATCGGCGAGATCCTCCCAGCGCGCGGCTCCCGACCCTGGAGAAGGACAAGGACGGTCCCCCACCAGACGAAAACCATCTTCGCCGCGCTCCCAGATCTGGACCCTGTCGGCCACGCCCAGATGCTGGTTCACCAACACGCCTTCCTGCGTGGCCACGGCCACGTAGGGCCGATCCTGCGCCACCTCGTCGCGGGCTTCGTCCATGAGCGATGCGAAATCCTTGGAGCGGTCCTCTTCCAGGAGCCCCACCGCATCGGCGCGACAACGCTGGCAGTGCAGCATCTGCTTCAAGTACTTGCCCGACCCGCGGCGGGCCCGATGCATCGTGTTCGCGTCGGGCTCGGGGAGATCCTCGAACAGGGCTCCCGGCGCGGGCGTCATGGGGATCAGGTTGTGGACGTCGGCTCCCAGTTCGGACACGACGCGGGCGATGTCCTCCACGTGGTGGTCGTTGACCCCGGGAACCACCACGGTGTTGATCTTGACCTCCATCCCGTTGGACTTGAAGATGGGGATCGCGGCCAATTGGCGCTCCATGAGCAGCTTGGCGCCTTCCACTCCGCGATAGGTCTTCTTGCCGTCGCGCACCCACGCGTAGATCTTGGCGCCGATCTCCGGATCGACCGCGTTGATCGTGATGGTCATGTGGGAAACACGCAGGTCGACAAGCTGGTTGGCGACATCTTCCGTCAGTCCGAGTCCGTTGGAAGAAAGGCACAAGAGCATTTCCGGAGCCGTGTCGCGGATCAAGCGAAGGGTTTCCAGCGTCGTCTCGGTGTTGGCGAAGGGATCCCCCGGGCCCGCGATCCCGCACACCGCGATGCGCGGTTCGGCGGCGATCGCCTTGTGCAGGTAGGCCGCGGCCTCCTTGGGATTCAGCACGCGGCTGGACACTCCCGGACGGCTTTCGTTGGGGCAGTCGGTCTTGCGGGAGCAGTAGGCGCACTGGATGTTGCACTTGGGCGCCACCGGCAGGTGGATGCGCCCCCATTCGTGCTTCTTGCCTTCGCTGAAGCAGGGGTGACGCTCGACGGGAAGCCTTGTTGTCGCGACCATGACCGTTCTCCTTCGAAATTCGTGTCCGTTTGTTGCCGAAGCAGGTCCAGGGTTTACAGGTACGAGTAGCCCACCGGCGAATCGTCCTGGCGTTTTTCCAGGATCGCGTTGACGATGGTGTCCAGGAGATCCAGCGCCCCGCGCCACCCCACATGGAGGAGGCGCTGCCCACCGAACCTGTCGTGCAGCGGGAATCCCACGCGCACCAGCGGGATGTCGTGGCGACGCGCGAGCTTGTAGCCCTTGGAGTGCCCGATGAACAGATCGGCCATGCGCGCTTCGGCGCACTCCTCCACGTCGCGGAAATCGGAATCCTCGAGCACGCGCGGCATCTCTTCCAGGAAGGTCCGCGTCACCCGCTCGATCACCGGAGCCAGGCGACCGCTCTTGCCGCCGGTGGCCACCAGGGTGGTCTTCATGCCGATTTCCGTCAAGAACGAAACGATCCCCGCCACCATGTCCTCGTCGCCGAACACCACCGCGGTGCGACCGGCCAGGTACTTGTGGGCGTCCACGCAGGCGTCGATCAGGCGACCGCGTTCGGCCTGCCAGGCCTCGGGAGTCTCGATTCCCGACAACTCCTCCAGGATCGCCATGAAGGCGTCCGTCTCGCGGATCCCGATCGGCAACCCCAAGGTGCGACGCGGCACCTTCCATTCCTGTTCCAACCAGGTCGCTGCCGACAATTTTTCGGGGATCGTCCGCCCCAGTTCCACCGACACCCGGCAGCCCGGCAGGGCCCGCATGTCGGCCATGGTCGTGCCTCCGGCGGGTAGCGGATCGGTTTCCACCAGCGCCGGACCGTCGAGGCGATCGGCGTAGTCGGGAACCAGCGTCAGCGGGATCCCGAAGGCGCCGACCATCTCGCGGAGATGCCTCAGATCGGCCGGCGAGACGAAGTTGGGAAACAGCGCCATGCCTCCGTGCGGCGAGCAGGCCTCGGCGAAATGCGCGACCAGGGCCCGATTGGCGCCGTGGAATCCGTCGATGTGGCTCCCGTCGTAGCTGGGACAGGGTACGGTGACGATTTCCGGGTTGCCCCCCTGGAGCGGGCGTTCGGCCACTTCCTTGTCCCATTCGCGGACCAGCATGCCCAGGTCCTCGCCGGTGGTCTCGGTGAGGCAGGTGGTGGCCACGCCCACCACGCTCGCGCCGTACTTCTCCGTCACGTTGCGCAACCCCTTGCGCAGCGAAGGTCCGCCGCCCAGAACGGCTTCCTTCTCCGACACGCTGGAGGAGGCGATGTCCACCGGTTCGCGGAAATGGCTGATCAGGTAGCGGCGCATGTAGGTGGCGCACCCTTGCGATCCGTGCAGGAACGGGACGCAACCTTCCACGCCCTGGAAAGCCACCATGGCGCCCAGAGGTCTGCACTGGTGGCAGGGGTTCGCCGTGGAAACCCAGGGTTCGCGAGCCTTGGCAACGGACGTCTTGATCATTTCGAACTCCCGTCGTGAACGGATTCCGTCGATAGCGAGGTGCCGGCGGTGGTTCGTCCGCAACGGCGAGGAACGAATTTCCAGATGGGGCTTTCCACGGTGGCGGCCACTTCCTTGGCGAAGTTGCGCATGCCCAAAAAGCCTTCCAGCGCGAGCTTGCGCTCGTGGTTGTGGTCGCAGAACCCCAACCCCAGCTTGTAGGCGATGGGACGCTCCTTCACGCCGCCCACCAGGATGTCCACATCGTTTTCCTTGAGGAACGCACCCAGCTCCAGCGGATTGGTGTCGTCCACGATCACCGTGCCGGGATCGCAGACCTGCTGGATCTCGCGATAGTCTTCTTCCGTGCCCGTCTGGGACCCCACCAACGTGACCCGCATGCCCAGGTGCCGGAACGCCTTGATGAGCGAGAACGCCTTGAAGGCGCCTCCCACGTACACGGCCGCGGTCTTGCCCTGCAGACGCTTCTTCAATTCCTTCATCTCGGGAACCAGCGTCTTCAGTTCGTCGGCCACGATCTTCTTGGCGCGCTCCATGACCTGCCAATCCACGTCCTGGAAATGGCGGGCCACCGCGTAGAGCGATTCGGCCATGTCCTCGATGCCGAAATACGACACGCGCAGGAACGGAACCCCGTGTTTTTCCTTCATGTAGCGCGCGAGCTCCATGGTGGCCCCCGAGCACTGCACCACGTTGAGGGCGGCTCCGTGGGAGCGGCGGATGTCGTCGATGCGGCCGTCGCCGGTGACGTTGGCCACCACCTGCAACCCCATCTTCTCGTAGTACTGGCGGATCAGCCAGATCTCGCCGGCGAGATTGAAATCCCCCAGGATGTTGATCGACAAGGGACCGATCCCGGTGGTATCCGCCGTTCCGACCAGCTTGTCGATGGCCTGGCAGGCGGCGCTGTAGCCCGCGCGCTTGTTGCCCTTGAAGCCTTCGGACTGCACGGCGATCACGGGGATCCCGACGTCCTTTCCCACGCGGCGGCAAACGGCGTCGATGTCGTCGCCGATCACGCCCGCGACGCAGGTGGAATAGACGAACGCGCCCCTTGGCTGGTACTTGGCGATCAGCTCGCGCAACGACTGCTCGAGCTTCTTTTCCGCGCCGAAGATCACTTCCCTCTCGCGCATGTCGGTGGAAAACGACATGCGATGGAGTTCCGGTCCGCTGGACAGCGCCCCGCGGATGTCCCATGTGTACGCCGCGCACCCGATGGGGCCGTGCACCAGGTGCAAGGCGTCGGCGATCGGGTACAGGACCACGCGGGCGCCGCAGAAGACGCAGGCCCGCTGCGAAACCGATCCGGCCAGGCTCTGCTTGTCGCAGGAGATCGTGTCGGTTCCCGATCCCGCCACCAGAATCTGTCCCATGCGTTCTTCGAACACGCGTGGAGCTTCCATGCGATCCTCCTTCCGCGCCATGCGTTCCCTCTGGTCCGATACGATCCGCCGGCATCCGTACCACACATCAAGGAGCATGCCAGATCCATCAATCCAGAAATTGGCAGCTTGGGGAGAGCCCGGAAGCGGGTTGTCATTGTCAGCGGCATCGTCGTTGTCAACGATCGACGCCAAACGCTTGCCATCGTCCGATTCGCCGAAGTGGTAGAATGATCGGCGCGCTTCGATCGGGGACCAAGTGCCTGACATCTACGAATACACGGACTACAGGAAATACCTGAGCGAACTCTACGCCGCCCGCAAGGCGAACAACCGCGCGTTTTCCTATCGCATGATCGCCCAGAAGGCGGGTCTCGCCTCGCCGAGCTTCATCGGGAAGATCTTCTCGGGCATCGCCAACATCTCCCACAGCACCCTGATGCGCCTGGTCGACGTCTTCGAACTCGTCGGCCCCGACGCGGAATACTTCGAGCTCATGGTGCATTTCGAGGGATCGCGGTCGGAAATCGACAAGAGCCACTATTTCCAGCGCATGCAGGCGCTGCGACGCCGTCACGGCAAGTCGGCCGGGAACGACGCGGATGTCGTCCAATCCGCCTGGTACGTGGGGCCGATCCTCTCTCTGATCGAACTCGGACTGTTCCACGGGGACCATGCCGCCTTGGGGCGGATGCTCACGCCTCCGATTTCTTCCGCCCAGGTCCGGCTGGCGATCGAACTGTTGATGCTCAACGGCCAGATCCGCAAGGAATGCAACGGACGGCATGTCCTGGTCCGGAACACGAGCGACCCACCTCCCGGGAGCATCCCCGCTCCGACGAAGATGGCAGGCATTCCGCTGGAGCCGAACACCCTGCTCGAAGCGCTTCCCGCAAGCACACCGGACGAATTGCGCGATCAAATCCGGAGCACCCACGCCGAGCTCGTGCGACTTCTTTGCCAGGCCAACGAGAATCGCCAGCCCTGAGTCGATCCGGGATTCGGAGCATTCCAGACGGATCCACGACGCGCCCCCACCACTTCCGCCGTTCCCGCGAATGGTCCAAGTTGGAAATGGGAACGATGCGATTTCCATGGACCAGATAATCCATCCACGGTTTCCGACCGCCGATCGTTTCCTGGCAGGAACCGGAGAGTTCGCTCCCCTGCGCCCACACTATAGGAAGCCCTGATCGCGGCCCATAGTTTGACAAGGGACTCGAGTCTCCATCATCGAGCTTGCCAACCGGGGTTTTCACATGAGTGCATCCACGCGAACGATCTTGACGGCCTTCCTCGCGACGGCGATTCTCATCGGTTGCCAATTGGTGGATCCGGCGACGGATCAAGGCGACTCGAACCTCCCCGAATCGACATTGAGCCCACTGGAGCTGGCGCGCAAGGCGCATGCGGACTCCCTGGTCCAGATCACCTGCAAGAACGAGGCGTCTCCCGCAGGTAAACGATGCGCCGATTCCATCCGCCAGCGGGAAGGCGAATGGAACCTTCGCGAAGATTCCCTGGTGTTCGTGGTCTGCCAAGACGCTCCCGCCAAGTCCACCGCGACTTGCGAAGATTCCATACGCATCGCGACCAAGCTGGAACGAGGACGCGACGATTCGGTCCGAGCGATCAAGGCGATTTGCCAGAACGGGAATTCCAAGGTCGTCGCCAGATGCGAAGATTCGCTGGCCAAAGCCAACAAGGAAAGGCAAGACCGTGAAGACTCGCTGAAGCAAGCCGCGGAGAAACGCATCGCCGATTCGCTCCAGGCCATCGTCGACCGGCGGATCGCGGATTCGCTGGCCCTGGTCAAGCGCCACGCCGACTCGGTCCTGGCCGTGGAATCGGCCAAGAAGACGGCCGATTCGCTCCTGGCCCTCCGAAACCAGCAGATCGCCGACTCCCTGGCCGCCGCCAAGAGGTTTGCGGATTCCGTCGCCGCGATCCGACTCGCCGAGAAGAAGACCGCCGACTCGCTCCTGGCCATCGCCAACAAGAGGATCGCCGATTCCCTCGCCGTCATCAAGCGCCACAACGACTCCGTCGCCAACGTCCTGTTCCTCAAGAAGGTCGCCGAAAAGAAGACCGCCGATTCCCTCCTGGCCATCGCCAACAAGAGGATCGCCGACTCCCTCGCCGTCATCAAGCGCTACAACGACTCCGTCGCCAACGTCCTGTTCCTCAAGAAGGTCGCCGAAAAGAAGACCGCCGATTCCCTCC
>JAKPQQ010000311.1 GCA_029557215.1 Fibrobacterota bacterium
GACGGTCGCGGGCGCCAGCGCCAACCCTTGCGTGGGGCTCCAGGCCATCCTTGACGGGTACAAAAAGGGCAAGGATCCGCGCCCGCTCATCGTTCGGCTGGTGGGGCAGGTGACGGATCCCGCCACCACCTACAACGGCGACATCGTGATCGAAAACGGCAACCTCGCGACCGGGCACATCACGATCGAAGGCGTGGGCGACGACGCCGTGGCCGACGGCTGGGGGATCCGTCTCAAGAACGCATCGAACGTGGAGATCCGCAACCTGGGGATCATGAACGTCAACAGCGGCGAAGGCGACAACATCGGGTTGCAGCAGAACAACGACCACATCTGGGTGCACAACAACGATTTCTTCTACGGCGACGCCGGAGGCGACGCCGACCAGGCCAAGGGCGACGGCGCGCTGGACTGCAAGAAATCGACCCATGTGACGTTTTCCTACAACCGCTTCTGGGACAACGGCAAGTCCAACCTTCTGGGATTGAGCGAAGGGACCACCTCGGGCCTGTACATCACCTACCACCACAACTGGTACGACCATTCCGATTCGCGGCATCCACGCGTCCGGTACTATTCGGCGCACGTCTACAACAACTACTACGACGGCATCGCCAAGTACGGGGCCGGTTCCACCCTCGGGTCGTCGGTGTTCATGGAAGGCAACCACTTCCGCAACTGCAAGTACCCCATGCTGACCTCCATGCAGGGGTCGGACGTGTGGAGCGCCGCAAAGCAGGCCAACGACTACGCGAACATGGGAACGTTCTCCAGCGAGGACGGAGGCACGATCAAGGCCTGGAACAACGCGATGGAAGGCCACAAGCGGTTCGTGGCCTACGGTTCCAAGGACTTCGCGAATTCCAGCGTGGATTTCGACGCCTACGTGGCCGCGAGCCGTTCGGAGAAGGTTCCCGCGACGGTGAAGTCGGCCTACGGCGCCAACACCTACAACAACTTCGACACCGACGCTTCGGTGATGTACGCCTACGTGGCCGACGATCCGGAGGTGGCCAGGACCAAGGTCACCACCTACGCCGGACGCGTGCAGGGCGGCGATTTCAAGTGGAGCTTCGACAACGCCGTCGACGACACGTCCTACGCGGTGAACGCCAAGCTCAAGGCCGCCCTGGTGGGTTACAAGACCTCCTTGGTTTGCATCCAGGGCGAAGCCGGTTGCGCGACCGCCTCGATCGCCTCGCGCAGGGGAACGGGTTCGAATCCGATCCGCTTCGATTCCCGGTCCCGGCGGTTGTCGGTGGCCGAGGGTTGGAGCCTGCGTTCGGCCCAGGTGTTCACGCTCCAGGGCGGACGGATCCTGGCTTCCGATGCGAGCGCGGAGGTGTCGCTTTCCGGCATCGGGCGGGGCGTGTTCGTGGCCCGGGTCGCGACCGACCGTGGAACCTTTGAAAGCCTCGTGGCGAGCGAATGAAACCACAGCGGCAACATGCCGACGGATCCTAGAGGACGCCCGATTCCTTGAGGTCCAAATAGCGATCAACGAGTAGCGCCGCCAGGTTCTGGGGGATCGCGTCCACCAGGGTGCGGCGGTCCAGGCCCAGCCGGTCCAGGGCGTCGCGGCGGTGCTGCAGGTATTCTTCGGTGCCGCAAAGGCGCAGGGCCGACGGGAAGTCTCGCACCTTGGCTTGGACGGCCTGCGAGAGCGCCGTTTCCTGGAGGTTCGCGCACATGACCAGGTGCCGTTTGCGCAACAGCGACAGGGCGGACAAAAGGTTGTCGTCGTCTTCGTCGCGCAGGTTGGTGGCCAGGATCACGAACGCGCGCCGATGCAGCTTCCCAAGCAGGTCCTGGGCCGCCTGCAGGTAGTCGGGGGCGGCGTCGGTGGGCTGGAGGTCGTACACTCCGGCGATCAGGCGATCGATGCCCAAGCGACCCTTCTTGGGCGGGATCCAGCGCGGTCGGGTGCCGAACGCCAACAGACCCACGGCGTCGCCTTGCTTTTGCGCCACCCAGGCCAGGCTCAGGACCGATTCGAGCACGTGGTCGAAGTGCGACAGGACACCGTCGCGCGCCAGCATGCGGCGTCCGCCGTCCAACAGGAACACCACCTGCTGGTCGCGTTCCTCCTGGTACTCGCGGGCGATCGGCTTGGACATGCGCGCGGTGGCCTTCCAGTCGATGCTGCGGAGGCTGTCGCCGCGTCGGTACTCGCGCAGCTGGTGGAACTCGGTGCCTTCGCCGCGTCGGCGCCTGCGGATGGCCCCGCCGCCGGGGACGCGGGTGTCGGTGCCGCGCAGCACGTGGCCGGCCAGGCGAGAGAGGTCGGGGTAGACCTTGACGGATTCTGTTACACCGATCCGGACTTCCCGGATCCAGAGCCCCCACGGGGAGCGCACGCGCACGTCGGCGGGGGCGAACACGGCGTCGCCGCGCTCGAGGGCGCGGCAGCGGACCTTGGCCACGGCCTGTTCGCCGGGATCGACCACCATCTTGACCGGAAGACCCGACACATCCCAGCCGTCGGGGTGGTGGTCGAAGATCTCCAGATCCAGCTTCCGGTTTCCGGGATTCTCCAGTCGCAACGCCACCACGCCCGGCCGGCGTTGGGACCAGGAGCGCGGGAGCGTCCGTTCCATGCGCGGCAATGGGTGTGCGAGCAGGCGTCGCAGATCCCAGGCCACCAGCGAGGCGACGGGAATCGCGGTGATCCAGGTCCAGGCCTCGAGGTGGCCGCGCGCCACGGCGACGGCTCCCAAGGCGCTCCAGGCGGCGCCCCATCCGATCAGGCGGCCCGAGGGCGTCATGTCCGGGGCGCCGGAACCTGTTCCAGGACACCGGCCAGGATGGTGTCGGCGTCCAGGCCTTCGATTTCGCTTTCCGGGGACGGCGCCACGCGGTGTCGCAGCACCGGACGCGTCGAGGCCTGGATGTCGTCGGGCGTGACGAAGTCGCGGCCGTCGGCGAGCGCCAGCGCCCGGGCGAACCGCACCAGCCCGATGGCGCCGCGCGGCCCGGCCCCCTGCGAAAGCCCCGGCCAGTCGCGGGTGGCGCGCACCACGCGGGCGGCGTAACGGGCGATCGCGTCGTCGATCCGCACGGTGGTGGCGGCTTGGCGCAGCGCCAGGATGTCGGTGGGCGACAGGAGCGTCCGGACACCCGACAGGTCCAGGTCGTCCCCGATCCGTTCGTCGGTGGCGCGGCGCAGGAGGGCGACCTCCTCGGATTCGGTGGGGTAGCCGATCAGGACCTTGACCAGGAACCGGTCCAATTGGGCCTCGGGCAGCGGGT
>JAKPQQ010000005.1 GCA_029557215.1 Fibrobacterota bacterium
CGTCCTTCCAACCGGGATTCAATCTCGTGCGGGTGGAATGGAACGGCGTCGTGCACAACCAGGCGGTCCTGCGCCTGGACGGCAGACTGTCGCTGATCCGCCCTTCGTCCACGACGGAAACCGGCAACATCGTGGCGACCCGCTCCATGGCGGTCGCGGTCGACACCCTGATCGCGAAGAAGACCGGATTCCAGGAGCGCAGGACCCCGATCGCGTCGTGGGTGGACTCCAACCTCGCCATCGTTCTGGACAGCATCGGAGGCACCACCTGCCCCGCGCCCAAGCCGGGAACGAGCAAGTCCAATCCGCTCTTCACGGACGTCTACACCGCCGATCCCGCCGTGATGGTCGACAACTGCACCTTCTACATCCAGGCGGGACACGACCAGGGAACCGGAGGGTTCGATCTGCGCGAGTGGTACCTGCTCAAGAGCAGCGACATGGTGAACTGGACCCGCACGACCCCGATGACGCTCAAGACGTTCGCCTGGACCAACGCCAACGCCTGGGCGGGCCAGATGATCAAGGCCCGCAACGGCAAGTACTACTGGTACGTCCCCATCAACGACATCAAGTTCAGCAAGGATCGCATGGCCATCGGCGTGGCCGTGGCCGACAAACCGGAAGGCCCCTGGAAGGACGCCCTGGGCAAGCCCCTGATCAACGACTCCCTCGAAATGGCGACCTGGAACATCACCAACATCGACCAGACGCCGCATACCATCGATCCCACGGTGTTCATCGACGACGACGGCCAGGCCTACCTGCAGTACGGCGGCTTCTGGACCATGGTTTCGGTGAAGCTCAATCCCGACATGGTCTCGTTGGGAAGCAAGCTCGTGAAGTCCACGCCTCTCGACTACTTCGAGTCGCCCTACCTGATCAAGCGCAAAGGGCTCTACTACCAGATCTATGCGCGCGGTTCGGCCAACCCCACCACCATCGACTACGCCACATCGAACTCCCCCCAAGGGCCGTGGACATGGCGCGGACAGATTCTGGGCAAGATGCCCAAGGTGGAGGGCCAGGACGAGACGACCAACCATGCCGGCGTCGCGGAGTTCGCGGG
>JAKPQQ010000019.1 GCA_029557215.1 Fibrobacterota bacterium
TAGTGGGTGAACCGATCGTTGGCTCCCGTCCTGGGGTCGCGCGTCGATGCGACGAACAGCGACTCCGCACCCTTGTTGCGCAGCGCGACGGGATCGGGAAGATGTTCGCGATCGACGACGAACAGGTGGAGCAGGAACCAGGAGAACCAGTATTCGCTGGAGACGTTCCACGTCCTGCTCGGGACCATGGTGACCTGTTCCCGCCAATCCCCCTTGGGCTGGCCCGGAGGGACCTCGGACGGGAACGATGGAAACTCCTGTTCGTCGTCGAGCTCCGGCCAGGGCATCCGGAGCGACAGGAGTCCTTCCCCACCGCTGAACGAGACGCTGTACGCCGAGCGATCGAAGTTTTCGAGCGATGCGGAGACGGTCCGCAGGTCGCACGACCCCATCAAGACTGCACACCCGACCCCTGCGGCGGCGGAGACGCGCCATCCATGCACCCGAGCGATTGCGGCTTCAAGGTTCAATGCAAGCATCCTGCGTGAAAGGGGGAGAGCACCGCCAAGTGGTCGGTGCGGCATGAGGACATCCTCCCGGAAAAATAGGGTCTTGGGCCCGGATGGAACAATCCCCGAACAAAACGATCCGATGGAGGCTCCTCCACCGGATCGGGAAATCACCCGCCGAGGCGGGATGTCAATCGAATCAGGGGTTCCAGCCCAGCTTGAAGATGTGGTTGACCACTTCCTTCTCCTCCCTCGGAGAGTCGGGGATCCTCCAGGTGAGCAGGCGGAAGAGATACACGCCGGAGGGAGCGAGCTTGCCGTTGGGGCCGATTCCCCTCCAACGAATCCAGATCTGACGGCTTTCGTCGGCCTTCCCCGAAGCCTTCCAGGTCGCGACGATCTCCGCCAGGCTCAGACTTCCGACGTGGATGCCGAGATGGTCGTAGATGTAGACGTACCCTTCCACCGGCCGGTTGAGCGTCAGGATCAGGCCGAGCGACTGGGTGGTGTCAATACCCACGACGGACCCGTTCGCGGAAGTCCACGGCCCACTGGCGATGGGTGCGCTGGCGCCACCCTTGACCGGCCGCATGAAAACGTCGAGCGGCGGAGTTCCGGCAGGAAGGTCGGGCCAGACTTCGCCTTCGTTGCGCTTGGCGAAGCCAGGGTAGACGCCGATGCGGAGCCAGGGAGGACGAAGTCCGAAGGTGATGGGGAACCAGGGTGCCTCGACACCGGGGCGATTGCCGCCGGCATCGCGCACGCGTGCCGTCGCATCGCCGACCAGGCGGACACTGTCTCCGATGCCCATGGTCGTCGTGGCTCCGTCGAGGATGAACACGATGGTACGGCCATCGGCGC
>JAKPQQ010000023.1 GCA_029557215.1 Fibrobacterota bacterium
CGAGGCGGGGTCGTCGGTACCGGGGAGCGAGATGGGTTGCCCGTCCATTCCCAGCACCCCGTTGGGCAGGTACGAAGCCACGCGGATGTCCCCGTGCGACCTGCCGAGTTCCAGGATGTCGCCGACCTCCACCCGCTCCAGAGGGATGCTCTTCGTTGCGCCCCCCTCGCCGTGAACGACCGCCGACACTTCCCAGCGCCCCGGATGGATCGCCTGCGAAGTGGTCTCCCCCGGCCCCAGATCGATTCGCGCGTTGCGGGAGAAGACCATTCCGAGTCCGCCCGACAGGAGCAGCGCCACCAGCCCGAGATGGGCGATCGCAAGCCCCAGGTGGCTCCAGGTCCAGCGGAATCGGGAAGCAAGGGAGGCGACCAGGTTCAGGGACGCGGCCACGCAAAGCAGAGGGACCCCACCCCACCAGTTGCCGAACACCAGACGGTGCGCCTGCCAGATCCCTTCCCTCGCTTCGAGGATGGTCCCGTACAGGACCTGGACGAACAGGACGACGATCAGGAACGTGGTGAATTTCGGAGAACCGATGGCGCGGAGAACGCGGGACGGTCGCGGCGTTTCGAACATTGCGAAAAATTGACTCTTGAATGCGCTTTTTGGTGCAAAATCGCGTTGTTCGTATTAACATCTGACCACCCACCATTTTCAAAAAATGGGAGAAGCGCGAATGCCAAATTGCCGGATATCAAAATCTCCCTATCTTGTATTCTCGAATCGGGGAATTTCGTGCTGAACATGTTCCGCAAGCTCGTCGCGGCGCTTCTGCCTCCCCCTGCCTGGCAGATTCCCGTGCTCGCCCTGCTGGGTCTCACCACAGGGGTCGGCATCGTCATCGCGCACCAGTCTCGGGCCTGGTCGTACGCTTCGGACGACCCCGGCGCCTGCATCAACTGCCACATCATGATGCCCCAGTACTCCACCTGGAAGCACAGTTCGCACGCGCGCGTCGCCAGCTGCAACGACTGCCACGTCCCGCATTCCTCCGTGGCCGCCAAGTACTACTTCAAGGCCAAGGACGGATCCCGTCACGCCACCCTGTTCACCCTCGGGATGGAGCAGGAGGTGATCCGCATCACCAGGCCGTCCAAGGCGGTGGTGCAGGACAACTGCATCCGCTGCCACGGCGTCCTGAACTCCGAGGTCTCCACCTCCGGGGTCACCGCCCGATCCGCCGACCACGGCGCCGGACACCTGTGCTGGGACTGCCACCGCGAAGTCCCGCACGGCCGCGTGAACAGCCTTTCTTCCGTACCCAACGCACGGATCCAGCTCGAAGCCGCCAAGCTTCCCGACTGGATCACGAACAAATCCCGCAACACCGGAGCGCATCAATGAAATCCATGCAGGAACTGCTCAGGAACCGCCCCTGGATGGCCGTTCTCTTCTTTCTCGCGACGGTGGGCGTGGGGCTGGGCGCGGGCCTGCTGCTCTCGTCGGTCGCCGAGCACAAGGCCGAATCCCGCTTCG
>JAKPQQ010000058.1 GCA_029557215.1 Fibrobacterota bacterium
TCCGGCGAGATGTTCGGCGCCGACCAGCCCGTGATCCTCCAGCTCCTCGAGGTCCCCTTCGAGAAGCCCCAGCAGGCGCTCAAGGGCGTGGCCATGGAGCTCGAGGACTGCGCGTTCCCGCTTCTCCAGGGCATCGTCCTGGCAGACGATCCCATGGTCGCCTTCAAGGACGCCGACTGGTGCCTGCTCGTGGGCTCCAAGCCCCGCGGACCCGGCATGGAGCGCAAGGACCTCCTGACGGAAAACGGCAAGATCTTCGTGGGACAGGGCAAGGCCATCGACGCCGTCGCCGCGGAAAACGTGCACGTGGCCGTGGTGGGCAACCCCTGCAACACCAACGCCTGGATCTGCGCCATGAGCGCGCCGCGCGTGCCCAAGAAGAATTTTTCCGCCATGACCCGCCTGGACCAGAACCGCGCCATGAGCCAGCTGGCCGCCAAGGCCGGCGTGCACAGCACGGCCGTCACCGAGGCGATCATCTGGGGCAACCACTCGGCCACCCAGTACCCCGACTACTTCAACGCCAAGATCGACGGCAAGAGCGCTCCCAGCGTGATCGGCGACGACACCTGGGCCAAGGAAGTGTTCATCCCCACCGTGCAGAAGCGCGGCGCGGCGATCATCGACATCGCGGGCGCCTCCAGCCGCTTCAGCGCCGCCAACGGCCTGATCGACCACGTGCGCAGCCTGGTCACCCCCGGATCCACCGTGCATTCGGTGGCCGTGTGGTCCAACGGCGACTACGGCATCGACAAGGACATCATGGCTTCCTTCCCGGTCCGCACCGTCGGCGTGGGCGAATGGGAAGTGGTCAAGGGCTACGAGCTCAACGCCTTCGCCAAGGAGCGCATCGCCCTTTCCGTGAAGGAACTGAACGAAGAGATCGCCGTCGTGAAGGAGATGCTGGGAAGCATCTGATCCATCGCGGACGGATCGGAACGATCGGAGGCCCTCGGAAGAAATCTCTTCCGGGGGCTTTTTGTCCCCGGGACTTGCGGGCCGTCCGGACCGGTCCGCCTCGATTCGCGCGGCGCCGACTAGATTCGCTCCATGTCGTGGACTCGAAACGATCGTGGAATCGCGCGATCCCTGGTTTCCCGGGTTCGCCGGATCTTGGCGACCGTGTCGGTGGCGGCCTGCCTGGCCCCGGCCTTCGACCGCATCGAAGGCGTCGTCGTGGATTCCGCCACCGGCAACGGGCTCGCGAACGTCCGGGTGTCGGCCCTGGTCTCCGGACGCACGGCCGTGACCGACGCGTCCGGACATTTCCTGATCGACGGCGAACCGGGACGACCGGTGGTCCTGGATGCCCCGCCGCCCGAGCTGGAGGTGGTCGGGGACCGTGTCGTATCCAACACCCCGGGGTGGAGCGTCGATTGGATCGGAGCCGACGGTAGGACCGCCTCGCTGGGGGCTTCGCCGCTGCGTTGGGACGCGTCGCGCCTGTCCAGCGGGATCGGGTGGATCCGGTTCCGGTCCCAAGGTCGCGAGGCGATCTGGAACCTCTGCCGGATCCCGGGCGAAACGCGCGTCCGTCGCGTGTCGCTGCCGAAGATCTCCCGACGGCGCACCGCCACCGAGCCGGAAACCCTGTTCGTGCGCAAGCCCGGAGACCCAGGCAGGACGTTCCCGGTGCGGACGGATTCCGTCGTGCGCGCGGCCTTGGGCGCGACGATCCAGGTCGCGGGCGATTTCCACACCCACACGTTCCTCACCGACGGCGTCCACACCCTGGACGACGTCGCCGCCCACGCCTTCGGCGGGACCTGGATTCCGGTCGGCGGACCCGAATCGCGGGTCGCGGGGTTCGGGCTGGATTGGTTCGCCAATTCCGAACACGGCGGCGCGTTCTCCAGGGATCGGTTCGGGAACCCGTTCCCTTCGGGTTCCAAGTGGCGTTGGGAGACCCTGCGCGACGATTCCTGGCCGGCGGTCGACAGTTTGCGGCATGTCTATCCGCGCAAGCACCTGTTCCAGGGGCTGGAATGGAACGTGCCTTCCCACGAACACGCGTCGGTGGCCATCCTCGCCGGCGACCGCGACGCGATCGCCAGGTTCGAATACTTCTTCGACGAATGGGACACCGACCTGGTGGGCGGGCCCTGGCCCGACGCCGGGACCAAGACCAACGCGAGTTCGCACGCCAAGGCCCTGGCCGGCGCACGTTGGCTGAGCGAGAAGCACGGCGACTCCAGCTGGTTCTTGATCAACCATCCGTCCAGGCTCCAGCGCACGTCCATTTCGGATCTGCGGGATCTCCACGACGCCGGCGGGAGCGTGTTCCTGGGAATCGAAGCCATCCCCGGCCACCAGAAGGCGTCCTGGCGCGGGGGCTACCACTTGTCGAACCGGTCCGCGGCGGGCGAGATGGTCGCCCGGACGCACGGGGGAACCGATTTCATGCTCGCCAAGGTGGGCGGGGTCATGGACGCGCTGTGGAGCGAAGGACGCCGGGTCTGGGTGTTCTCCAACTCCGACTTCCACACGGCCGCCGGTGGCGACTACTACCCGGGCGAATACAACAAGAACCTCACCCGCGTCGGCGATCGGACGGAATCCGGCATCCTGGCGGGGCTGCGGTCGGGCGCCACGGTCGCGGTCGCGGGCGACCTGGTCGACAGTTTCTGGATGGAGCTCGACGACGGGCTCAGGACCGCGCCCATGGGCGGCGAGCTGGCCACCGCCGCCGATTCCGTGGAGGTGCGGGTGGCCTACCATGTCCCACGGACCAGCGCCGTGGGCGACGCTCCGGCGGTGGACCATGTGGATCTGATCGGTGGCGCGGTGGGCGCGCGCTTCGCGCCGCAAGACCCGGGCTACCGCCTCCCGAGCGTGGCCACGACCGCGATCCTGGGGACCCGGCAGGTGGCCGGCGCCGAACCGGGGCCGCATGGCTGGCACGTGGCGAGCTGGAAGTTCGCCGTCGCAGGGGATTCGTACTTCCGGGTGCGGGGAACCTCCACGCCGCGGGCCAAGGCGGGTTGGACGGATTCCGTCGGGAATCCGCTCTGCGACGACCTGCAGTACCCCAACGACGACGCCAAGGCGCGCTCGAACCTGTGGTTCTATTCCAATCCGGTGTTCCTGAAGAAGCTGGCTCGTTGATCGGAGCACGAACGGGTGCCATTTCGGTTCGTTTCGGGGATGCGGCCCACGCGGAAACCACGAACGGATACCCGGTGGATGCGCTCAAGTGTTTCTGTGGAATCCTCGATCATGGTGTTGCGTTGGGGAGATCCCCGAGTATAGCTTCCAGGCTAGAAGGCATGCGTGGGCAGTCCGTTCGTCGATGACCCGCCGCCTTACCGACCAAAGGGGCTGCGACCATGGACAGTCAGATCTTGTGCAACCAGACCATGGTGTATTCGGAGGCCGTCCGCGAAAGCATCCGCGACATGCTGGGCGTGGAGATCGCTCCCCCCGGCGACGCGCTGGTGTTGGACGGCTTCGTGCCGCGTCGCGGACTGATCGTGCTGGTCCATTTCACGGGGTTCGTGCAGGGCGATTTCGCGATCAATCTCGACGAGCCGGTGGCGGCCAGGCTCCTGGGGGCGTGGTCGGAGGGAATGGGCGAAACCGACCTCCGGAACCTGCGTCCCGACTACGGAGGGATGCTCAAGGAGGTGGTGAACACCGCCGCGGGCCGCGCGGTCGTTGGGCTGGAGGAAATGTTCGGAAGGCTGACCTACCATCCTCCCATGGTCGTCTACGGCGAGATCGACGCGCCGCTGGTTCCGTGCGGCCGGATCTCGCTGCGCAGCTCGGCCGGCGAGATCGATTGCTGCCTGGTCCTGGACATGGCCGGCGGCGAAGTGGAACGCATGCTCCACAAGGCCATGGAGGATCTGGAGAAGGCCCGCCGCGACGTCGCCGAATGCTTCAACGTCTTGACTGAAATCGTCTCGCACAGCCACGACCGGGGCGTGTCGAACGCCCTGATCGAACAGGCGGAGTCGCTCCTGAAGGAAATACGGGCGCAGGTCGCGCAGGAGAGGTGAGCCCCGCCGGGCGATCCTCCGAAGCCTGTCCCGAAGGAGCCGGAGGGCGGTGCTGCGGGATGGTTCGTTTTGGTTGTTCGTCGCCTGCGATCGCTTCGCCGCCGGACCGTGTATCTTCGGTCCATGCCGGGGGAGGCGAGCGCGGGTTTGAACGATCCCTGCGAGGGTGCCTTCGGGCGGCGAGGGAGGCGAAATGGCTGCATCGGATTCCGTGCCCGACGAACTCTTGCGGACCCAGAAGGCTTTCCTGGAGGCCATCGGGCGCTACGAGGCGGTTTCCGTCTACAGGCACGCCGGCACCTTGACCTCCGTGGCCAACGTCTCGCTGCAGGCGTGGCTGGTCTGGTGGGCGGTGCGCCACTGGTCGAATCCTCTTTGGGAGGTGGTCGCCGTGCTGGCCGCGATCGTGGTGGCGGATTTCGTGAACGGGGTCGTGCATCTGGTGATGGACCACGCCACCGGCTACCGCTCGGCCATCGGGCCGTTCGTGGCGAACTTCCATCTCCACCACCGGATTCCGGTCTACCGCAGACGCAATCTGTTCGTGGTGTACTTCCGCGAATCCGGATCCAAGTTTTGGCTGGTCGCCTACCTTGCCGCAGTCGCCTGGTTCTTGCCCACGTTGCTGGCCGCGAGCCCGGCATCGGCGCATTTCTTCGTGTTGGTGGGAGTCCTCTCGTCGTGGGCAGAAGTATCCCACTACATGTGCCACACCACCCACTACAGATTCCAGCCCTGGCTCGAGAAGATCGGCCTGGGGCTTTCCAAGACGCACCACGCCCACCACCACGCCGAAGACAACGTCGACTACGCGTTCCTGAACGGCTGGACGGATCCCGCCCTGAACGCGATCGCCAAGCTCCTCGCCGACGGCTACAAGAACACCACCGACCTCCACGACGACCTCTACGAGGTCCGCGCCCGGTCCTGATCGAGCGGGTCGCCATCAATCGGGAAAACGCGAAAAAGGGAGCCCCAGCCGGGACTCCCTTCGCATTCGCGATGCCGTTTGCCAATTCCCGTCAGTCGACGAGCTTGGCCTTGTCGCCTTCCAACACGGTCCATGGCAATCCCCACTTGCCGATTTCCGCCATGAACGGATCGGGGTCCATCTCTTCCATGTTCACAACGCCGGCCTTCTTCCAGGTTCCGCGCAGCATGAGGGCGCCGCCCAGCATGGCCGGGACCGCGGTGGTGTAGGAAATGGCCTGGCCGCCGGTTTCCTGGAAGCATTTGGCGTGGTCGCAGACGTTGTAGACAAAAGCGGCCTTGGGCTTCCCGTCCTTTTCGCCGGTCACCTGGCATCCGATGCAGGTCAGGCCCGAGTAGTTGTCGCCCAGGCTGTCGGGCGCGGGCAGGAGCGCCTTCAGGAATTCCAGCGGGATGATGTCCATGCCTTGGAACTTGACGGGGTCGATTCTTGTCATGCCCACGTTCTGCAGCACCGTCAGGTGCTTGATGTAGTTGTCGCCGAAGGTCATCCAGAACCGGGCGCGCTTGAGCTCCGGGAAGTTCTTGACCAGCGATTCCAGCTCCTCGTGGAACAGCACGTACGAACCGCGAACCGCCACCTCGGGGTAGGCGATGTCGGCCTTGATCGACAACGCGGGGATCTCGTGGAAGGCGCCGTTTTCCCAGTAGCGGCCTGGCTGCGTGATCTCGCGGATGTTGATCTCGGGATTGAAGTTGGTCGCGAAGGCCTTGCCGTGGTCGCCGTTGTTGCAGTCCACGATGTCCAGGGTGTCCATGCGATCGAAATGGTGCTTCTTGAGCCACGCCGTGTACACGTTGGTCTGGCCCGGATCGAAGCCCGAACCGAGCAAGGCCATGATGCCGGCCTTCTGGAAGCGTTCCTGGTAGGCCCACTGCCAGCTGTACTCGAACTTCGCCACGTCCTTGGGCTCGTAGTTGGCGGTGTCCAGGTAGTCCACGCCCGTCTCGAGGCAGGCGTCCATGATCGCGAGGTCCTGGTAGGGGAGCGCGATGTTCATGACGAGCTTGGGCTTGAAGTCGCGGATGATCGCGGCGACTTCCGACGCGTGGTCGGCGTCCACCTTGGCGGTGTGCACCGGGATGTTGGTAATGGACGAGGCGATCTTGTCGGCCTTGGACTTCGTGCGCGTGGCGATCAGGAGCTCCGAGTAGTCGGCGCTGTTCTGGGCGCACTTCTTGGCGACCACGTTGGCGACGCCGCCGGCGCCGATGATGAGGACC
>JAKPQQ010000095.1 GCA_029557215.1 Fibrobacterota bacterium
CTCGTGGCGGGCATCCTCCTCGGCGGAACCCATTCGGTACTCGGAGAGTTTTTGCCCTTCCCCTGAAGCGGTGGGAAATGGGAACATGTGGCCATGAGCATCGAACCGAGTCAGGGCTTCGCGTACCTGCGCCAGTTTTTCCTTTGGCGCAACGACCCCGAGGGCGCCTTCGTGAAGGCGGTGGCGGGGAACGATCTCTCCACGTCCCAGGACGAACTGCGTGCAGCGTTTCTCGCTGCGGGCATCGTCAACGCCAACACGGGAGCCATCCTGGCGGCTCTTGCCGAAGGTTCCGACGACTGGAAACCCGTGGGCAAGCCGTTCGAATTCTCCAACGACGCCGGTTTCGCGGTGGCGGAGGTCGAAGTCGAGGGGTTGGTGGCGAGCCTGAGACTGCAGACGGGGATGCTGAAGATCCAGGGGCGCGGCACGTCCACCGGAGAGCTCGCGCTGGTCCTGCGCCAGAAGGGCGTGATGTTCGGATTGGACCAGGACGGGCTTGCTCGCATCGCCGCCGAACAACCGGACGGATGGTTCCAGGTCGCGCGCGGACGGGAACCAGTCGAAGGGACCGACGCCTCGGTCGAGTGCCTCGTGCACCTGGACGATCTTGTTCTCCCGAGTCCGACCGACGATGGGAGCGTGGACTTTCGCGACCGTGGGCGGCTTCCCGAGGTCGGTGTCGGCACCGCGATCTACGTACGTCATCCGGGGGTCCAGGCCGTGGACGGCACCGACCTCGCGGGACGCACGATTCCCGCCAAGCGGGGCAAGGACGCCAAGCTTTCTCCCACGACGGGATGTCGATTCCGCGCCGACGACCCCAACGTGGTCGAAGCCGCGTTCGACGGATACCTCTTCCGGGGCCGCGACGGCAGGATCCACGTGGGAGAGCAGTTCCAGGTCAAGGGCGATCTCGATCTTTCGGTGGGCAACATCAAGTACCACGGTTCCGTGGAGATCGGCGGCAGCGTGCCCGCGGGCTTCCAGATCCTGGCCGGAGGCAACGTGACGATCCAGGGAACCGCCGAATCCGCGATCATCGTGTCGAGCAACGGCAGCATCAAGGTGAAAGGTGGCGTCTTCGGGGGCGACCTCAAGGCGGCCACCGACATCAGCCTGGGGTTCGGCCACGACGCGACGATCCAATGCGAAGGAACCCTGGAGGCGGGCAAGTACCTGCAGCACTGCAAGGTGCGCTGTTCGACGCTGAAGTTCTCGCACGGGGGGATCATCGTCGGAGGCGACACCTTCGCGTACAAGGAGATCGA
>JAKPQQ010000108.1 GCA_029557215.1 Fibrobacterota bacterium
ATCGTGGATCGAAGAGGGGGAAGAAGAACCCGGCTTGCGCCTGATGCCCGCCTTCCTGAAGGAAGAGCCCAAGAAGTCGGAGTGGGCGGAGGTCGTGAAGAAGGGCAAGGAGCTGTCCGATCTGCGCATCGAGCAGGAAACGCGACGATTGAACTACGTCGCCATCACCCGCCCGAAGCTCCTTCTGGTGGTTCCTTGCCACGAGATCCGGAACGCCGACGGCCAGCTGTCGAAGAAGATGCCCGCCTTGGCGCGCGCGGTGCACCACGTTCTGGACGATCCTCCCGCGGGAGTCGCATTGCTGGGTGCGCCGCCGGATCCGGTCCTGGATCTGCCGGGGCCTTCGGGCGTCGGATCCCCCTCCGTGCCGGAATTCGTCCACACCGAAGACGACTTGCGGTCCCTTTCCCTCCCGACCCGGTCGCGCCTCCAGACCTCCTACACGCAGGTCGCGAAGGTGGCCTCCGGAGTCCATGTCCTGGATGGCCGCGTGCGCCGTTCCGAAGAGTCCGATTCCGTCGACTCCGAGGATCTGGCCGCGCTTCCCGACGCCTGGCTTCCTCGCGGCGCCCGCACCGGCGACGCCCTCCACGAGATCCTCGAATCCTGGATGGATCCGTTGTGCGACAATTCCTGGTTGCAGGGCGAGGTGGTTCCCGCCCGGCAAACGGCGTTCGCGGAAAGGATCCTGGCCGCCCACGGGCTCGACGCGTCCCTGGCTCCCAAGGTGGCGGACCTCCTGCGCGGGGTCCTGCGGACCCCGTTGGCTCTGCCCGGAGGAGCGACCCTGCGCCTGTGCGATCTGGAGGGATCCGACCGGCGCCCGGAGACGGAGTTCCACTGGGCCTTCGGGAAGGACGGTTCCCCGGCATCCGCGGGCGGGCCGGTGGCCGGTTGGATGGTGGGGTACATCGACCTGCTGTTCCGGCATGACAAGATCTGGTACGTGCTGGACTGGAAGACCACCAGCCTGGAGCGATGGACGCGCGAGGCGCTGGAAGAATCGGTCCGCGAGCATTCCTACGACCTGCAGGCGCGCCTGTACGGCCGCACGGTGGCGTCGGCGCTGCCCGCGGGAGAGGCGTTCGGCGGCGGCGTGGTGGTGTACCTGCGGGCCTACGCCGACGCGTCGACGCGCGAAGTCGGCGTGTGCGCCGTCGAGCCGACCGGCGACGACCGCGAGATCGACCGGCGCGTGCGGCATTGGATGCGCGAGCGCGGCCGCGACACGGGGGCGCCGGAATGATCGAAGGATTCCTTCTCGCCCACCTGGGGCCGGGCGCCACGGAGATCGGCGACGCACCCTTCGCGCGGGCCGCCCTGCACCTGTTCCTGTCCGGGCGCGTCGATCTTCCCGCGCTGCGTCTGGAGCGCAATCTGTCGACCGGCCTGGACGACGGAGCTCGGCTCGTCGTGCTCGGGCTGTTCGCTCGGTTGCGCGCCGGGCATCCGCAGGCGACCCTTGCCGAACTCCTCCAGGAGATCGAATCGGGATTGTCGAACGCCCCCGACCGGACCCCGAGGGACTTCGAGCTCCAGAGGCATCTGGCGGCGCTGGCCATCTGCAGGCAGGGCCTTCTGGACCAGACGAGGGAGGCGCTGGATCGCATCGCGTCCACGCCCGATGCGCAAGGGCTCATGTTCGGGCCGCCGACTCGCGATCCTCTGCCTTTGGTCGTGGTCGCCGAGGGCGTCCTTTCCTTCGCGAGGTTCCACGCGGCGCAGACCGAACTGGTCGAACTCGTGTCCCGGATGGCCGTCCGCGAGTCCGGCATCGATCCGGAGACCGCCGATCGCGTCTTGACGGAAATCGACACCTTGCCGGGATGGCCCCTGCACGAAGCCCAGCGCGTGGCCGTGGCCGCATCCTTGCGCGCCTCGTTCCTGATCCTCACGGGAGGCCCGGGCACCGGCAAGACCACGGTGGTCTCGCGGATCCTGCTGGCGCTGTCGCGATGCCTGCCCGACTTCGATCCCGAGGCGGTCGCGCTGTGCGCGCCCACCGGTCGGGCGAAGGCCCGCTTGTCGGAAAGCCTCGGCCAGAACCTCAAACTCCTTGCCGCGACGGATCCCGTCGCCTCGGCGCTGGCTTCCGTCCAGGCCTCCACGCTGCATTCGCTGCTCGGCGCCCTTCCCGACGGATCCTTCAGGCACCATTCGGGGAATCCCCTGCCGCACCGGGTGGTGGTCCTCGACGAGGCGTCGATGGTGGATCTTCCGCTCTTCGCGGCGTTCCTCGCCGCGCTTTCTCCGCGGGCGCGGCTGGTGGTCGTGGGCGATCCCGACCAGCTTCCGTCGGTGGATGCCGGTGCGGTGCTCGCCGATCTGGTCGGCAATCCGTGTCTGCAGGGGGCCAGGGCGCACCTGACCCACACCCACCGCAACTCCGGCGACATTGCCGAAATCTGTCGCATCGTCTCGCGCGGGGAGCCGGTGGGGGAATGGCTGGCCTCCCGAAGCCGCGATCGCTCCGACGGCCGGGTGGAACATTTGGGAGCGTCCTCCCTCGAGGCGCAGGTCCGGACCTGGCTGGATTCGAGGTTCGCAGACGCGGTGCGACGTTCCATGGCGTCGGGGTTCGCCGATCTTTCGCCTATTCTGGACGCGGTGGAACGCTCCCGCATCCTCTGCGCGGTCCATGAAGGCGATGCCGGTGCCCTGGCCCTGAATCGAGCCGGAGACCATTGGTTGCGGGACGTCGCGGGACTATCGGGCAAGTGGCGGTTCCTGCCGGGTCAGCAGCTGATCTTGACGCGCAACCATCCATCGCGCGACCTGTGGAACGGCGACTTGGGAGTGGCCGCGTTGCGAGACGATCGCCTGGTCGCGGTGTTCCGCAAACCGGGTGGCGAGATCGCTCTGCCGGTGGAGCAGCTGGATGGCCTGGAAAGCGCCTGGGCGATCACCGTCCACAAGTCGCAGGGCTCGGAATTCGACGAGATCCTGTTCGTGTTGCCCGACCGCGACACCCCGGTCCTGACGCGACAAATCCTGTACACCGCGCTGTCCCGCGCGCGCCGCGCGGTGCTGGTGCACGGCGATCCGCGCCTGGCCGATCGCGCCGTTTCGCGCAGCGCCGACCGTCCGGGGAGGCTGCGGGGGGCCGCGGTTCTGACGGCTCGCGAAGGCATCGCTTCGCCAACCTGGTTTCAGGAGACGAACAGCTTGAGGTAGCGATCGAACACGTACACGCGCTTTCGCGAATGGCCGGAGGATTCCGAAAGGATGCCGATCCGGATCAGATCCTTCAGCAACGCGTTGGCCGTGGGAGTCGAGACGGACAAGAGCTTTTCCACTTCCCAGGCGGTGATCAGGGGCTGGCGATACAGTTGCAAGATCACCTTGCGTGCATTGATGCCGCGGCTTCCCAATGTGTGCAGGGAATCTTCCACTTCCGTGCGCAGCCGCAGAATTTCCCGGAACACGTCGCGTCCCTTGCGGGCGGTCTCGGCGACTCCTTGCAGGAAAAAACGGACCCAGTGGATCAGGTCGTTGGACATCCTCGTACGGGTCAACGCGTCGTAGTAGCTGCCGCGGTGGCGCTCGAAGAAGTCCGATAGGTACAGGGATGGACGGCTCAGGACTCCTTTGTCGACCAGGTAGAGGGGGATCAACAGCCGGCCGATGCGGCCGTTGCCGTCGAGAAACGGGTGGATGGTCTCGAATTGGTAGTGGCTCAAGGCGATCCGGATCAGATGCGGCACTTCGATCGCTTCGTTGTGCCAGAATTTTTCCAGGTCGCCCATCAGTCCGGGGACGCTCTCGGGATGCGGCGGGATGAATGCCGCGTCGCGCAGGCTCGAGCCTCCGATCCAGTTCTGGCTTGCCCGGAATTCTCCAGGTTGTTTGTGCTGTCCGCGCACTCCCTGCATGAGAACGGAATGAGTCTGCTTGAGAAGACGATTTGAGAGCGGCAATTGTTCCAACGAGGCGATTGCCAGGTTCACCGCGTCGATGTAGTTGCGGACTTCCCGCCAGTCGTCGCGCTTTTCCGGAGCGATCTGCTCTTCCGACAGCAAGGCTTCGTCGATCTCGGTTTGCGTCCCCTCGATCCGGCTGGAGGTCTGCGCTTCCTTGACCACATGCATCTGGATGAACAGGTCGATGTCGGGAACGATCAAGGAGAAAGCGTTCAGTTCCCCCAAGGCGCGGTTGGCTTCTTCCAACAATACCGAAACCCCGGGATCCTCCCAGGTCCAAGCCTGGTTCACGGGACTTGGCTCGAAACTCTTGTATTGGTACCGCGGCTGCCACTGGCCCGCCACGAACTCTTCGAACTTCATAGGAATCCTGGTGTTGGCTTACCTTCTCGATCTCGCAAGATAAGAAAACCCAGAATTTCTTTACTGTGAACGCGTGATCATGAAGATTTTGGCGTTTTTCTTTACTTTTGTGTCGCGTTCTTAAAGAAAATGGCCGGAATCTAGAGCCGCAGCAAGACCGCCATCTCGGCGGCCGACACCACGCTCAGCTTGGCCTTCTTGAAGTCCTTGGTGTTGCGGGTCACCAGGTGCCGGCAATGCGCGGTCATCGCCGACGCGTGCTGGATGCCGTCTTCGAAATCCTTGAAGCCCGACTTCATGGCGTCCTGCAAGACCTGCTTCGAGGTCGGGACGACCTCCAGGAATTCGAGCAAGGTCGCCAATGCGGGAAGCGGGTCCTTGCGTTTTTCCAGATCGTTCAGGATGTAGTAGAGGTTGGAAATCGTGATGCCCGCGACGCATCCCTTGGCTTTGCCGGATTCGATGGCCTGCAGAAGTTCTTCCGCCGGTTCGGAATGGGGCTTGCGGTCGAGCAGGAAATCCAGGAGGATGTTCGTGTCCAGGAAGATCCTCATCGCAGGTGTTTGGCCTTGAGCTGCGAAACGAGGGCGTGGCGTTCGTCCTTGTCGGAGGCTTGGAACGCTCCCCGAAGCGCGGAGAGCTTCCCTTTGCCGGAGGCGGACCCAGGAGCGGCGAGGGTCTGGAAGAACAAGTCGGTCAGGCGCGAGACGGTGGTGTCCATCTTCTGCGCCGCCTTGCGCGCGGCCCGGTAGTGTTCCTTGTCGACGCTCAGGGTGATTCTCGAAGACGCCATCGTTGTCCTCCCGCTAGATCCGTGCATACAAAATACCATGAATTCGTACGTATATGGCAGGACGCGGTCCGAGCCATGCGCTAGTTTTTGCCCAATGCCGGAATCCGACTCCCTCGCCCTCTGGGCCCGACGCGCCGCCATCAAGAAGTTCGACCCGTCCAAGGCGATCGGTGCCGCGGATTGGGATGCCATCCTCCAGGCCCTGCATCTTGCGCCCAGCGCCTACGGCCTGCAGCCCTACCGGGTGGTCGACGTGCGCGACCCCGCCAAGCGCGCGGCCATCCGCGAAGGTGCGCCGCAGCAGGCCCAGGTGACCGACGCCGCCCACCTGCTGGTGTTCGCGTTGGTGACGGATTTCGGTGAACCGCACCTGGACGCCCACCTGGCCCGCACCAAGGCCGCCCGGGGCACGCCCGACGAGGCCTTGGGCATCTACCGGGGCCGCGTGGTGGACGGTTTGTTGGGTAAGCTCGACCGGACCGCGTTGCTGGCGTGGCAGGCCCGCCAGGCGTACATCGGCCTGGCCGCCGCGATGTACCAGGCTTCGCAGCTGGGGATCGACACCTGCCCGCTGGAGGCCATGAACCTCGAAGTGGCCGACAGGGTCCTGGACCTGGGCTCGCGGAATCTGGCGTCGGTGGTCGGGCTCGCGGTGGGGTACCGGTCGGAAGAAGACGTGTATTGCAAGCAGGCCAAGGTGCGCCTGCCGCGGCACGAGTTCGTGCTCGAAATCTGACCGCCCGAAGCGGTAGAATATCCGATCGATTCGACGATTTCCCAGGAAAGGCTATCCATGTACGATCTGATGGGACGGACCATCCTCGTCACCGGCGCTTCAAGCGGCATCGGGGCCGCCATGGCCCGCTTGTTCGCACGCGAAGGCGCGCGCCTGGTCCTGTGCGCCCGCAGGCTCGACCGCCTGGAACGGATGGCCGAAGAGATCCGCGCCGCCCACGACGCCGAGATCCACCTGCATCCGCTGGATGTGCGCGACCGCAAGGAGGTGGACCTCCTGATGGCGCGGCTTCCCGAAGGTTGGCGGACCATCGACGTGCTCGTGAACAACGCGGGGTTGTCGCGCGGCCTGGAGCCCTTCCCCAAGAACGACCCCGACGACTGGGACGAGATGATCGCCACCAACGTCTCGGGGCTTCTGCACATGACGCGACAAGTTCTGCCGGGCATGGTTTCCCGCAGGCGCGGCGACATCGTGAACATCGGATCCACCTCCAGCCACGAGGTCTACCCCAACGGAGCGGTCTACTGCGCCACCAAGCACGCGGTCGACGCCATCTCGCGGGGCCTGCGCATGGACCTGGCCGACACGCCGGTGCGCGTGATCCAGATCAGCCCGGGCATGACCGAGACGGAATTCTCCCTGGTGCGGTTCAAGGGCGACAAGGCCCGCGCCGACAAGGTGTACGAAGGCATGCAGCCGCTGAGCGGACAGGATGTGGCCGAGGCCGCCTTGTTCGCGCTCACGCGTCCGGCCCATGTGCAGGTGGGCGAGATCGTGCTGTGGCCCACCAACCAGGGTTCCAGCACGGTGGTGCATCGGTCGGCCGAACAGGAATCCACGCCGCCCCACGAGTCGACCTGGAAGAACTACTACGAACTGCGGGAGTGATCAGGCGCGGCGATCCGTGGACATTTCCTCAGATCCGGTACGGCACATCCACCCAAGGCAGTTTGCGGGGATCGAAATCCTTGGTGTTGCGCGTGGCCAAGCGATGCCTGTGGAGGAGTGCGCAGGCGGCTTGCAGGGCATCGGGAAGCTTCCATCGGTGGATTCGCTTGAGCCGAGCGGCTTCGTCGGCGACTTCGGCGTCGATGGGATGCAGTGGGAATCGATCCAGGAAGCCGCGGACGGCTTCGCATCGGGCGGAATCGAGTCCTGCCAGGACCTCGGCCCGGGTGATCGCGCTGATCGACAGTTGTCCCTCGCGGTCCAGCAGGAACCGTTCGGCTTCTTCGATGCCATTGAGGAGATCGATCAGGATCACGGAATCCAACAGCCAGCCCGAAAGTCTTGTGGCACCTGTCATGCGAGGGGGCTTGCGGTCAATCCCACTCCTCGCGCAACTTCCGCTGCGACTCCAGGCCGTCCATCCCGTTGCCGATCCCCTTGACGGAAGCCAAGGCTCCCGCCCAGTCGGATCGATCCGACCCGCTTTCGGCCCTGCGCGCCAGATCCACCGCATCGCGGACCAGCTGGGCGATAGGTCGACCCGTCAAGCGAGACCGACGATTGAGCCAGGTCTTTTGGGCTGGCTCGAGGGCGATCAGGGTGCGTACCGATTTTGGCATGAATAGAATATATCGCGATATCACCGGATGGGCAACAGCCGAGTTGCCGTAGCAAGGCTGGAGGCCTTGATGCGACCAACCTGGAAGCACCAAGCCCCTGGCCTGATCCGGCCTCACACCGCCGGGGCGCTCGTCTCGTCGTCGTAGCCGTACTTGGGGGCGTTGAGGTGCACGTCCGACAGCGATGTGGTCAGGTGCTCGAACGCCTCGTCGACGGAATCCGCCCATTTCCAGAGCTTGAGATCGTCTTCGTCGATCATGCCGGTGTCGATGAACGCCTGGAAGTTCAGGACGCGCTCCCAGTATTCGCGACCGAACACGATGACGGGACGGGGCTTGTCGAGCTTCTGCGTCTGGGTGAGCGTGAGCACTTCGAACATCTCGTCGAGCGTGCCGAATCCGCCGGGGAACACCACGATGGCCCGTGCGCTGTGCACGAACCAGTACTTGCGCAGGAAGAAGTAGTGGAATTGGAAGGCCAGCTCGGGCGTGATCCAAGGATTGGCGTGCTGCTCGAACGGCAGGGAGATGTTCAATCCGACGCTTGGGGTTCCGGCTTCATAGGCGCCCTGGTTGGCCGCTCCCATGATGCCGTGTCCGCCGCCCGAACATACGATCAGCCCGTGCTTGCCTTCGGTCGACCACTTGGAGAAGCGGTACGACAGCTCCTTGGCCATGTCGTAGTAGGGAGCCACCTTGAGCAGCGCCTTGGCCTTGGCGATTTCCTTGGGGCTTCCGCCGTGGGTTTCCAGCTTGTGCAGGGTTTCCTTGGCCTGCGCCAGCGGAGGGGTGCGCGCCGACCCGAAGAACACCACCGTGCCGCCCACGCCGGCCCTGCGCAGACGCACGCGGGGTTCGGTGAATTCGGCGAGGATCCGGATTTCGCGGGCTTGCGGAGAATGGAGGAACTCCATGTTCTCGTAGGCCTTGGGCGCGTTGGTTTCCTTGGGTTCGTGCATCATGGTGTCTGTGGATCCTCGGGTTGGAGCGATGCGGCCGGTGGGCGGTACTGGATTCAACATTGTATCCTGCGTGGACCGAATCTGCCAGTCGATCCTGGTGCCGGGGAACTTGATTGTAAAGATTCGGTTTGTACCGTCTGGACGGTATTGCTTTTGTGCCGTCTGGACGGTATATTCGGCTGTAATGAGCCAAGAACCAGAGAAAAAACCTCCGTCACTGACCCGGGAGCACATCCTCCAGGCGGCGGGGAGATTGGTGTTGACCGAAGGGGTATCCGCCTTGACGCTGGAGGCCGCCGCGAAGGCGGCCGGGATCAGCAAAGGTGGGCTCCTGTACCACTTTCCCAGCAAGGAAGCCCTGATGCTGGGAATGATCGACGCCCGGCACGAATGGATCAAGGCCCAGCACAAGGCCGAGCGCGACAAGCTTCCCGACCCGACCGGCCCCGGATCGTGGCATCGCGCCTTCATCAATGCGGGGTTCAACAACTGCATGGGCTGCGACGACGTCACCGCGAGCATGCTCGCCGTGGTGGCCCAGGAGCCCAGCTACCAGACCCGCTTGCTGGAAGGCATGGCCGAATTGAACAGGCTGCGCGACCAGGACGGAGTGCCTCGCGCGGTGTCCAACCTCATCCACACGTCCATCGACGGCATCAAGCTCCACAAGATCCTGGGGATTCCGACGCCGTCGCCGCAGGAAATCAGCGACCTCAAGTCGCTCCTCCACAAACTCGTAGACGACTCGATTTCCAATATTCCAGAATCCAACAACCCCAGGGAGTCCGCATGAATCGGATTTTCGCCACCGCCTGCGCATTGACGGCGGTCGTCCACGCCGGGAAGCTCGATCTTTCCCAGGCCATTCGCGAGGCGGCCCTTCAGGGGCCGGAAGCCAAGGTGCTTCAAGCTTCCGCCGACAGCGCCAAGCTGCTGGTGAAGGAGGTCAAGGCGGTCGCCTATCCCAAGGTGTCGGCGTACGCCAACGCGGGTCTGGGCCACCAAGCCAACGCGACGGCTGCGGCCTTCGGCGTATTGGGTGGTTCGCTCGCGGCGGGCATCCAGAACGTCAACAAATCCGCCGGCCTGCCTGATTCCAACCTCGCTCCTCTGCGAGCGCTGGAAAGCATGTCAGGTTCCGACGACCCCTACTGGAGCTATTCCTGGGGTCTGCAGGTGAGCCAGCCCATCTACACCGCGGGCAAGGTCATGACGGCCTTGAACATGGCCAAGACCCAGGACCGACTGACCAAGGTCCGCATGCGGGGGACTCGTCTGGCCACGCAGCAGAGCGTGGTCGATCTCTACGTGGCCTGCGTGCTGTCCAAGGCCAAGCTGGAAACCACCAAGCGTTCGGTGGAACGACAAAAAGCGGTCGTTGACCAGCTGCAGCGCAATTTCGAGTACGGATCGGGCGCCAAGGCCCAGGTCCTGCTGGCCAAATCCACCTTGCTGCGCCTGACGCCCGACCTCCAGTCCGGCGAACGCGATCTCCTTTCGGCGCGCAGGGCCTTCAACCGCCTGCTCGGACGTCCCGCCGACGACATGACGGAACTCGACACCACTGGCCTGCCCGAGCTCGAGAACCGCGTTTCGCCGCCGCGCGACCAGGTCATGGCGATGGCGATGGCCAATCGGCAGGACCTCAAGATGCTCAAGGAGGCGCGCTCGCTCCAGCAGGACTACGCGAAGATCCTGAAGGCCAACAACCTTCCCAACATCGCGGCCGTGGGCAAGTTCGGATTCAGCTCGGCCCGCCAGACCTGGAAGGCCTTCGACAACGCGGCCAACTGGGACTACCGCGAGTGGTCGGTGGGCGTCGGGATGCAATGGAACATCTTCGACGGCTGGGAGCAGTCGTCCAAGGCCGGCGAGGTCCGCGCGGCGGTCCGCCAGATGGAAGTCCGCGAAGGCGACATGGGACGCATGATCGAGATCGAGGTCGACAACGCCCTGCGCAACCGGATCGTCGCCGACAGTTCGTTGGCCGCGGCCCGCGAAGGCGTCGCCGCCGCTTCCGAGGCGCGGGAATGGTTCGCGCGCAACTTCACCAGCGGCTCGGGCCAGCTTTCCGATCTCCTCCAGGCCGAGGAGAACCAGCGCATGGCCGAACTCGCCCTTCTTTCCGCGCGCCTGGAGCGCACCAAGGCGGCCGTCAAGCTCGCCGCCGTCCAAGGATACGACCTGATTACTCTCCCGGAGGTTCCATGAACAAGTCCACCATTCTGACGGTTTCTGTCGCCGCCTTGGCGCTCTCGGCCTGCAAGGGCAAGGAGAAGCACGAGGAGAAGACCGTGGTCACGAGCGTCGACACCGCTTCCGTGGCCGTGGTCACCACCCAGCTCAAGGGCGTGCCCTGGATCGACATGGCCAGCTATTCCGCCGACCTTCGCGGGTTCGAGGACGCGATCCTGGTGACCACCGCGATGGGCGTGGTGAACTCCGTCGCCGAAGTGGGCCGTTCCGTCGGCGCCGGGCAGCAGCTGTGCGACATCGAATCCGACCGCTACCGCGTGCAGTACGAGGCGGCCAAGTCCGCCGTCGACGCCAACAAGGCGGCCCAGATCTCGTCGAAGGGCGAGGTCGACCGGACCAAGGCCAACGTCGAGGCCGGTTCGCTGGGCAAGGCCGCGCTCGACGGAGCGGTGGCCCAGTACGCGGGCCTGATGGCGCAGGGCAAGGCGGCCGAGTCCCAGATGCTGGGGGCCAAGAAACAGTGGGATGACAGCCGCTGTCTGGCGCCGTTTTCCGGCGTCGTGGCCTCGCGTCTGATCAACCGCTGGCAGTCGGTGGGAGCCGGAACCCCCACGCTGCGCCTGGTGCGCAACGATCGCCTGGAGGCCAACTTCACGGTTCCCGAGGCGGAAGCCCGCGAGCTCAAGGTGGGCGTGCCGGTGGAGTTCTTCCAGCTCGACGAGCCGGAGAAGGTGTACAAGGGCAATGTGTCGTCGGTGGATCTCGCCGCCGACAGCCGCAACCGCACCATCGGCGCCAAGGTGATCATCGCCAACGCCGGCGGCAAGCTGCGTCCCGGCGTGGTCGGTCGCGCCCGCCTGCTGCGCAAGAAGTACACGGACGCCATCGTCGTCCCCTCCGCCGCGCTCCTGCGCCAGGAGAATGGCGTGAAGGCCGCCGTGGTCGTCGAGAGCAAGGTCCATCTGGTGGATGTCGAGCTCGGCTCCGCGCAGGGCGATTCCGTGCAGGTCCGCTCGGGCCTCAAGGCCGGACAGAAATTGATCGTGCAGGGCGCCTTCCGCGTGTCGGAAGGGTCCCGGGTGAAGGAGTAGCCTCCACATGACCAAATTCGCAGTCAAGAACCCGGTCACGGTCCTCGTGCTGGCGGTCATGCTGCTCATGGCCGCGGCCATGAGCTTCGTGTCGCTGCCGCGCGAGTCGTTCCCCGAGACCAAGATCCCGTACATCTTCGTCAACACGGTCTATCCCGGCGCTTCGCCCCAGGACATCGAGAAGCTCATCACCGAGAAGATCGAGGACAAGCTCGAGGGGATGGACGGCGTCAAGAAGATCACCAGCCAGTCCATGGAATCGGTGTCGGCCGTCCAGATCGAGTTCAATCCGTCGGTCGAGGTGGAAACCGCCCTGCGCCGCGTGAAGGACAAGGTCGACCAGGCCAAGGGTGACCTGCCCGACGACGCCGAGGATCCGCTCGTGCAGGAGCTGAACTTCTCGAGCATTCCCGTCTTCATCATCTCGCTCACCTCCGACTACGACATGGAACGTCTGGAGCGGGTCGCCGAGGATCTCAAGGACCGGATTTCGACGGTTCCCGGCGTGCTCGAGACCAAGGTGACCGGCAAGCAGGACAAGGAGATCGCGATCGACATCGATCCGGCCAAGTTGTCCGCCTACGGGATCGCCCTGCGCGACGTTTCGGGGGCGATTTCGGCCCAGCACCGCAACATCCCTGGGGGCTCGCTCAAGGCATCCGGAAACAGCTTCTCGATCAAGATGACCGGCGAGATCAAGGACCCCGACGCCTTCGGCGACGTGGTCGTTCGCGCCGAAGGATCGAAGATCGTGCGTGTCCGCGATCTGGGCACTGTGAAGTTCGGCTGGTCCCGCGACCGCAGCTCCATCGCCCGCCTCGACGGCAAGCCGTCGCTGGCCGTCACGGTGACCAAGCGCACCGGCGAGAACATCATCGACATCATCGACGAGACGAAGAAGGTCGTCGAGGAACAGTCCCTTTCCTGGCCGCAAGGCACGAAGGCGGACTATTCGCTGGACCAGTCCATCTCGATCAAGGAGATGGTGACCGAGCTCACCAACCACATCATCACGGGCCTTGTCCTGGTGATCGGCATCCTCACCTTCTTCCTGGGCTTCCGCAACTCGTTCTTCATCTCGACGGCCATCCCGTTCTCGATGGGAATGGGCCTCATCGTCCTGCAGATGTCGGGAGTCACCTTGAACATGGTGGTTCTGTTCGCCCTCGTGCTCGCGTTGGGCATGCTGGTCGACGACGGCATCGTGGTGGTGGAGAACATCTACCGCCACCTGTCCATGGGCAAGACCCGGTTCCAGGCCGCCATCGACGGCACCAAGGAAGTGATGCTCCCGGTGGCCACGGCGACCCTGACCACCATCTCCGCGTTCGTGCCCATCATGTGGATGCCGGGCGTGATGGGCAGCTTCATGAAGTACCTGCCCATCACCGTCTCGGTGACGCTCGCGGGTTCGCTGTTCGTGGCGTTCGTCTTCAATCCGGTGTTCGCGTCGCTGTTCATGCACAACAACCCCGACCACCACGACGAGGAGGGCGGGAGCCTGTTCATGCGCTTCCGCGCCTTCTACGGCAGGACACTCGAGAGCACGCTCGAACGTCCGCTGTTGTTGCTGCTGCTCTGCACGTTGTTCGTGTTCGCGGGAATCGGAGCCTACGGCGTGTTCGGCAAGGGCGTGGCGTTCTTCCCCAAATCCGAACCGGAAGTCGTCGCCGTCGAGATCGAAGGCCCGCTGGGGCTTGACATCTACAAGACCGACGACGCGATCCGCAAGGTCGAAGCGGCGGCGATGAAGATGCCCAAGTCGGAAGCCGACGTCGCATCGGTGTCCACCGTGGTGGGAGCTGGCAAGTCCGACTACAACCTGGGCGGATCGAAGAGCGAGCCGAACAAGGCTTATGTCGACATCAAGTTCGCACGGTTCGAGCATCGCCAAGTTTCGGCATGGACCAGCCAGAAATGGATGGAAGACAACCTTTTGGGCATGCTTCCCGGTTGGAACATGAAGGTCAAGGAGCAGCAGCGCGGCCCGTCGACGGGCAAGCCGATCGAGCTCCTGGTGCAGGGTGACGACTTCGCCGTGATCGGTCAATACGCCGATTCCGTCGCCGCGAGGCTGCGGCTCATCCCCGAGCTGACCAACGTGACCACCGACTACAATCCAGCCCAACCCGAGATCCGCGTCGACGTGGATCGCGAGCAGGCCAAGCGCTTCGGCGTCGGAACTTCGGAAGTGGCCATGGCGGTGCGCGGATCGCTCTACGGCTTCGAAGCGGGCAAGTTCCGCGTGGGCAAGGACGAGCACAAGATCATGGTGCGCCTGGACGCCGCGACGCGCGAGAACTTCCGCTCGCTCGACCAGATCACCATTCCCCACGAAGGAGCGTCGATCCCGTTGAACTCGGTGGCCCGGTTCACTCAAGAAGCGGGACTCGCCTCGATCAATCGTCTGGACGGCGTGCGCACCGTGCAGGTCACGGCCGAGCTCGCTCCGGGACAGCGCGACGAAGGCGGCCCCAAGGCCAAAGCCACGGCCATCCTGGAAAGCATCCAGATGCCCGACGGCTACGCCATCCGCCCGGGTACCAGTTCCAAGGACCAGGACGAGACCAAGGTGTTCATGATCAAGGCGCTGCTCATCGCCATGTTCCTCGTGTTCTTCACGATGGTGCTGCAGTTCAACTCGATCTTCCAGCCCTTCCTCATCCTGATCGGCGTCTTCTTGGCGCTGGGCGGCGTGTTCTGGGGCCTGTTGATCGTGCAGACGCAGATGTCCATCATCATGACGGGCGTGGGCATCATCGCCTTGGCGGGCGTGGTGGCGAAAAACGGCATCGTGCTGATCGATTTCATGAACAAACTGCGCGAAGAGGGGCGTCCGCTCAAGGAAGTGGCCGTGGAAGGCGGAAAGACCCGTCTTCGTCCCGTGATGCTCACCGCGATCACGGCGATGATCGGACTTCTTCCGATGGCCACCGGTGTCGGTATCGACTGGGTGAACCTGGGGATCGTGACCAAGTCGCAGACCGCCGGCATGTGGGCGCCGCTGGCCTGGGCGATCTTCTGGGGGCTCTTGTTCAATACCGCCCTGGTGCTGCTCGTGACGCCGGTGCTGTACTACTCGTACTACCACTTCGTGGACAAGTTCAAGGTCCGGATGGGTTGGGCCAAGCCGGTTCCGGTCACGCTCGACACCGACATCCGGGCCCGCGCCGACGATTGATCTCGTCGCGCACCTGACAGATACCGACGCGCCCCAGGCAACCGCCCGGGGCGCTTTTGTTTGGGGGCGATGGGAATCGGGTGCCCGCCGGGTAGGGACGCAAAATTTTCCGTCCCTACACCAGGGGGCAAACTTTGCCTGGTATCCATGGCAGATCATGGCTGGCATCGCCCTCAAGCGGCTGGAACGGGACTGGTCCGACCTTTGATTCCCTTGTCGACCCATGAACGCATCGATTCTCCAGACCGCTTCGTCAGTTCTCACCGCCTCGCCTTGCCGCCCCTGGAACCTGCCGGGTGCCGAACAGGCGTTCGAGGGTGGGCGTCGCGCCTTGCGGGCGGGATTCCATGCCCATGCCCGGACCATCTTCCAGGCCTTGCTGCCACACGAGCCCCAGCATCCGGAGGTGCGTCTGCTGCTCGCCCGCACGGCGTTCGCGCAAGGGCAGGTGTCCGAGGCCGAACTCCTGCTGGACGGGTTCGATCGGCGCCAGGCGTCCACGCCGTCGGTGCTCGTGCTGCGCGCCGAATGCGCATTCCAGCGCGGTGATGCCAAAAAAGGGCTGTTGCACGCCTTCCGATGCGTCGAAGCGTTCCCGCACGATCTTCCCAGCCGGTTCCTGATGGCGCGTCTGCAATGGCTGGGGGGGCAGGAGTCCGAAGCCGAGGTTCAATTCCTGTCGATGGCCGGTCCGTCGGAAACCGGCGCCCGCGCCTGCGCGTGGGCGGTGATGTGCGGTTGGCGCCAAGGGCAGATGCCGGAAGTCGCCGAACTGTTCGAGTCGTTGCGCGACGACGACGCGGCCTCCGAAGGTTTGCGGGAGTTCGCCCACCACGCGTTCGATCTCCCGTGGATCCCGAGCGAACGGGTGGATCCGTCGGCGCGATCGGCGTTCGCCGACGCCTGGAACGGCCTGTTCCACCGCGACCACGCATCGACGCTCGCCGCGCCCTCGTTCGCGGGCGGCGAGATCCTGGTGTGATCGGCATCCGCCGATCATCGCCCGCGTTGGGAATTCCGTAGATTGCGGCGGTGACCCAAGCCATCGCCGCACCGAACGCCTTGCTCGAATGGTTCCGCACCCAGCGTCGCGACCTTCCGTGGCGCACGCCCCGCGGCGTCGCGCGTGATCCCTGGAAGACGCTCGTCAGCGAGGTCATGAGCCAGCAGACGCGCCTGGACGTCGTGGTGCCGCGCTTCCTGGACTGGATGCGGCAATTTCCGTCGCCAGCGGATCTCGCGGCGGCTTCCGAAGAGGAAGTTCTCGCGGCCTGGGCGGGCCTGGGCTACTACAGTCGCGCCCGCAATCTGCGCAAGGCGGCGTCGGCCGTGGCGGAACGCGGATGGCCCACCGACCACGCGGGGTTCCTGGGGCTGCCGGGAGTGGGCCCCTACACGGCGGCGGCGCTGGCGAGCCTTTGCCGCGGCGAACGCGTGGCCATGGTCGACGGCAACGTGCTGCGCGTGTTGGCGCGCGTGTTCGCGATGGGAGGCGACCTTCGGACGGGATCCGGCAAACGGACGCTGGGAGCGGCCGCCGACGCATGGGTGTCACGCGGCGACGCCGGAGAGATCAACGAGGCCACCATGGAACTTGGGGCGTTGGTGTGCCTGCCGCGCTCCCCAAGGTGCGGAATCTGTCCGCTGGTCGATTCCTGCAAGGCGTGCGCGTCGGGCGAGCGCGAGCGGTTTCCGGCGCCAAAGGCCAAACGCGAGACGGTGGACCTGGTGCGCGAGGTCGCGGTCGTTTCGTGCGTGGGAGCGGTGCTGCTGCGACCGTCCCGGCCCGACGAACTGCTGCGCGGTCTTCTGGTGCCTCCGGACGTCGCGGAATTCCCGGGATCGACCTCGTTCGCGCCATGCGGCGAGGTCCGGCACGCGATCACCCACCACAAGGTGCTCTGGAAGATCCATCGCGCCGCGCTAGACGATTTTTGTCTGCCCGCCGGTTGGGTCGCGGTCCCGCGCGCCGAGCTCCCGTCCAGGGTGGTCAGCTCGCTGGTGCGCAAGAGCCTGGAAGCGGCGGGGGTGTGGCCTTCGCGCGTCGGATAGACGGCGCGATCTAGCGCAGGAACAGGCCTTCTTCGCGCAGCAGTTCCACCACGCGGGGCGACGATCCGCTCTTGTTGAGCGTGTAGAGGTGCACGCCTTCGACGCCTTCGGCGCACAGTCGACGGATCATGGCCACGGCCTGCCTCACGCCTGCCTCGGTCACGGCGGTCTGGTCGTCTCCGGCGGCTTCGATCGCCTCGGCCAGGTCGCTCGGGAAGCTCTTCACGAACCGCTTGGCCGCGGCCAGGTTGGTGATGGGCATGACGCCGGCCACCAGGGGCATGGCCACTCCCGCCTTGCGGGCCACGTCGCGGAACCGCAGAAACAGGTCGGCGTCGTAGAAGAGCTGGCTCACCCCGAAGGCTGCGCCCGCGTCCTGCTTGCGGCGCAGGTTGGCGAGGTCGGATTCGGCGCTTTGTGCCTCCGGGTGGACCTCCGGATAGAACGCGCAGCCCATCTTGAAGCCGCCGCGGGCGGCGATGTGCCGGATCAGTTCTTCGGCGTAGCGGTAGCCTTCGGGATGGGCGACAAATTCCGTTGACCCTTTGGGCGGGTCGCCGCGCAGGGCCATGATCGTATCCACTCCCGCGTCGCGCAGCTGGTCCAGGATGCCGTCCAGCTCCTCGCGGGAGTGCCCGACGCAGGTCAGGTGCGCCATGGCTCCCAGACCCAGGTCGCGCTGGATTTCGGCGCAGATCTCCACGGTCTTGGAGCGAGTGGAACCACCCGCCCCGTAGGTGACCGAAACGAAGTCGAGCTTGAGCGACTTGGTCCGCTCCAGCGTGTTGCGCAGGTCGTTCCAGCCGTCTTCGGTCTTGGGGGGGTAGAACTCGAAGGAGATGGTCGGACGATTTTGGGTCGGAAGGGTCACGCTCATATACATATCATAATATCATGATATGATGAAATGCAAGATTCGTTCAAAAATTCCTGCACGATCCCGGCCGAGGCGGAAATGGGGGGGGGGTGGCGGCTGGCGCGAACGCCGCTCGAAGGATAAGATAGCCGCAACGAGGGGCGCGCCCATAGGCACACCAGCGGACCCTCGACGAACCGAGGAACGATTCCATGTGCGATTCCTGTCCATCCCCCGAGCGTCGCCAATTTCTGAGGCAGGTCGCCGTCCTTGCGGCGGCGATGACCGTACCGGGGGCGGCGTTGGCTTCCGGTGGCGGCGTTTCTGGGGCGGCAGGCAAGCCGACTGGTGCAAAGAGTGGCTCGCACGCTCCCCCCACCCAGAAAGTGACGCCCGACGAAGCTCTGGCCCGCCTGCTGCAAGGCAACAAGCGCTACGTGGCCAACAAGGCGTTCCACCCCAACGCCTCGCCCGAGATGCGCGCCAAGCTCGCCAACGGGCAGGCCCCGTTCGCCGCCATCCTGGGCTGTGCCGATTCGCGGGTTCCGCCGGAAATCGTCTTCGACCACGGACTGGGCGACATCTTCGTGGTCCGCGTGGCGGGCAACGTGGTGGAGGACGAAGGCGCCGGCTCGCTGGAGTATGCGATCGAGCACCTGGGCACCCCGTTGATCGTGGTCTTGGGCCACGAACGTTGCGGCGCCATCAAGGCGGCCATCGAAACCCTGGAGGCGGGCGCCGAAGCCCCCGGGCACGTGGCGTCCCTGGTGGCCAAGCTGAAGCCCGCAGTGGAAAAGACCAACGGCCTTCCCGGCGACAAGGCGGAAAACGCCATGCGCGAAAACGCCAAGATGATGGCCACCCAGATCGCGTCCATGGAGCCGATCCTCAAGGAGAAGGTCGAACAAGGCAAGGTCAAGGTCGTGGCGATGCGCTACGATCTGGACACGGGAGCGGTCGAGGTGCTGTGAGGGAACTCGGGCGCTGCATCGACGATACGTGACGCGCTACCGGCTGAAAAACTCCAGCAACAACCGCTCTCTGACGACGATTCCACGCGCTTCGGGGTAAAAAATCGTCGTGAAGGAATCCGTGACGATCCGAGGGCCGGTGAACACGACGGCCAGAGAATCGTTTCTGGTTCGAGGGGTACCTTTCGGCAGGAACAATGAATCGACCAGGTGTGCTGGTATGGTGATCGAATCCGAATCGCTGGAAGAAATCCAAGCCGCATCGAATTTTTCGGACGCTTGAGCCGAGATCAACAGTCGAGTATCCGTCGGGCCAAGACTCGAGGGAGTGCCCCGAGGAATCGTGACTTGTACGGCTCCAAGCAACATCTGCGCATTGCGGATGGATGCATGCGGCTTGTGCGGTTTTGGAGGCGCAACGTCCTTGCACGAAACGAGCGAACAGGCGAAAGCCACGGAGAATAGTCGAAACAGATGGGGCATCATCGCCGTTCCTTGCGTACGCTCTGATCGGAGGGTTGGGCTCCTTTCTGGGGCGCCTGGAGTTCCCCGGTGAAAATCATCGCATCAGAAGAATGACGATTTCTGCCAGCAGAATGGGGGCGTAGGCGGCAACCACCCAGTTCATCCAGATACCAGTCGGACCGTGAACGAGGCGCACCCCCACTGTTCCAAGAACGATCAAGGTATGGATGCCGAACACGACATGGGTCGCCATGTATGGCACGGGAATTCTGCGATCAAAGCCGCTGAAAAAAACGACCCATGCAAGCCAGAGGTATGCGGCAATCTGAACCCCGAACGGAAGCCACCGGAAAATCTGATCTGTTTTCATCGCTATACCCCTAGAGTGGATTTGGGCCGATTGATCCTGGCGATCACTTCTTCGGTGGATCCTTCTTGTACTCGGCGCGGATCTCGCCGGATACATCATCAAGCCTGTGTGCAGGAATCGTGAAGACGTGGAGGTCCAAGTAAGCATCCACTTCGGGGAAAAAGGGGACGTTTTCCTTGTAGAAGGTCATGATTTTCTTCGATGCTTCAATCGCCTCGGCGTAACCTCTTGTGCCGATCTGATCAGCTGTCGAGTGTTTCTTCTCGTCCTGCTTGTTGTAGTCTTGAAAAGAGAGAATATCCCATTCTTTCACAAGCAACGGACCCGGTTGCACCTCTGCCGACTTGGCTCGGAAAGCATGCGAGCCGCAGAACGAATCCTGAATCGTGTGCAGCATCTTCCCCAAATGGAACAAGCCATTCTTGTGCTCGTTCAACCGGGCCTTGCCATACCAGTATTCAAGCTGTTCCATGATCTTCTGCTTGACCTTCCTATTTGACGGAGAGCCAGTCGGGCACATGCTGTGGTAGTATTGAAGATCTCCGTGATGGGATCGGTAGGCTAGTGTCCCCGGCTTATCCAAGTTTCGCCAAGTCGTCGCATAACACGTTTCCACACTGTTTTCGTCATCGCAGGGCACATCAGGCCAAGCGCACCCCTCGTCGAGGCGATGATCGTAGGGGATTCCAACAGCCTCGGCGGCCGCTTTTGTGATCGTCTCATGAGCAGCACCCGCTCCCCGGAATGTGAAAAACTCGACTTGAACCTTACTGCCGTCAGGAAGCGTAAGCTCCCCATGATCATCGCCATCCTTGATGTTCAACAAATGTTTGCAGCGCTCCTCCCTTCCAAAAGCATGAGCCTGCATCTCCATGCGAACCTGTCTCGAATCCGAATATTCGACGTCGCCGAACTCGAAGTCCGCTTCGATCAGCTCGTTGAAGTGGATGAAATCTGCAGCGAATCGAGCGCCCTCGTCTCCTTGCTTTTCTCCCTCCGTGCCTGAAAAGATTTGTCGCAGAAGATGTTCCACATGATGTCCGAATTCCTGGAGAATTGCAGTGAACAATACCCAACGATTCTTCTGCGACGATTCCGCGGACTCAACCAACTTCCGAGATACATGTATCGTATTGGTTGAATAGGCCGCTGGAGAGTCACCTGTGAGATCTTCGGCGATTCGGAAAGCAGGAAGAGGCAGTGAACCAGCCTTGGCGCCAGTCCTGAGTTTTTCGATAGCGCTTTGGGAAATGTCGTCACCAAAAATGGCCCAAATTCCCGCGTCGAAATCGATCCCATCATGCAAGTAGGGCAGTCGAGGTAGACAGAAATCGAAGAATCTTCTGGTGATGCCGGTAGCCTTCGCCCCCCTTTTCGATGGAGGAACGATGTCTCCTACGCCCTCGGACTTGCCGACATCCGCGTAGAACCTGCACGCGAACGTGTCCTTGTCCTTCTCCCAGGTGCGTTCGGCGTCCGACGGATTCCGGCGCTTGTCGGCGTCCTCGAAGAGCTGCTTGCGGCAGGCCGACACGCCCTCGCTCCACTGCGGGCACGGGAACTCCACGTTCCCAGGCCCCTTGGCTCCGGGCGGAAACAGGAACACCGTCGCCCGGCGGTTGGGAGCGTTCTTCGCGTTGCGCTCGGTCTTGTCGGATGCGTTGCGGAATTTGGCATCGTCCGATTTGCCGAACACCAGCACCGGGTTGAACTCGCTGCAGCCCACGCACGCCCATTGCCGCTTGGTGTCCTTCGGGTCGCCCACGAAGTCCTCGGGTTTGCAGGTCACCTCGCACACCGATTCCATGTACGCCTTGTAAAGCGCCTCCTTGGACTTCGCGTCCAAGGCCGTGCCGTTGCCCAGGGAGTGGTCGGCACGGAACGCCTTGATGGCGGATTCCGTCTTGGGGCCCGTCTTGCCGTCGATGCTCCCGCCGTAGTAGGGCGCACTCGCCGCCTTGTCCTTGAGATGCGAAAGCATGGTCTGCGTGGTCCGCAGATCCCATTTGTCGGCGCTGGCCAGCTGCGTCCAGCCGGTGGGGTCCTTGGCCAGCAAGCACCAGACGGCGAAGGCGCGCCGCCCCGACAACCCCTTGTTGGCGTCGTCTTCGCCCACCGGATCGGCATGGCCGAACACGGCGAGGGCGGCGCCCGGATGCTTGGCGATCTCGGCCTTGAAGTCGGCGATCTTGGCTGCGGCGCTGGGCAAAATGAACGAACTGTCGAACCCGAAATGCACCGCGCCCAGGCTCCAGACGGCCAACGGCTTCGGAGGTTTGCCTGATTCGACTTCGACCTTGGGGCTTTCGCACTTCTCCTTGGCGTCGAGGTGTTCGGCCACCACGTGGTACTGGAGCTTGGTGCCTGCGGGCACTGGCTTCTTGGGCGAGATGAGCTTGCCCGACGCCTTGGCCAAGCCGTCGACGACCTTGCCGGAAAACGACAACGATTGGTCTTCGCACTTGGGCGGTCCGCCCGCGGGGTCGGGGATGGTGCAGAACAGGCGGAATGTGACTTGCCCGGATGGCGCGCCATTGGAACTTTTGGTTTCCACCGACATCTCGAAGGGTTGGTCGACCACCAGGTCTTCCGGTGGGGTGGTGATCTTGCAATTCCCGAGCACGACGGATTTTGATTGTTCGTCGGTGGGAGTCGGCTCGGGGTTGTCTTCGCGGCATTCCCGCAGGTAGTTGGGGTTGACGGTCCCTTGGCCGGTGCTCGCGGTCGAACTTGCCGTTTTCTTTTCGAAGACGGATTTGTCGATGCTGCCCGGCTGCGCAGCCGAGCGATCGAGAAGCATCGAACCGGTGGGATTGGTTGCGCGAGTCATCGAACACTCCGATTTGGGCGACGGGGAGGACAGCCAGTGTCAAAGAGTAAATTCTGAAATGGCTGTTCCAGCCAGACAAAGGTTGCGGCAAGGTCGAAGGTGTCTAGCTTTTCTCGCTGGATGCGCGTGGCGCATTCGTCGGCGACCCGACGACGGAATTGTTCCCCTTCCTGAGGCAAAAAGGCGACAAGGCGATGAATCGGAAATTTCTCGGATGTTTGTCGTGGCTGTGCTTGATGGCATTCGCATCGTGCCAGTCGTCCAGTTCGGATCCGGAGCCGACAGGTCCTCAACGTGTTTCGCTCGAACTGTCGGTGGATGCCGACCACAAGGTTCCCGATTCCATATCCTGGATGCTCGGTCGGGATTCGGGCGATGCGCACTTGGCAGGCATGGTTGGGAAAACCGGGAAGATGGATTTCGAGACGCCTCGCCCTGTCGGATCGGATCTGTTGTGGCTCGAACTGTGGGTCGCTGGAATGCGGACGATGCGGGCGCCGCATGTCTGGAACGGCTCGGAGGTCGTCGTCTCGTCCAAGGATCGGGTGGTCTACGACAGTGTGGCCTTGCGTCTTCTTGCCAAGATCGACAGTTCGCGACACAGGCCGGATTCGATTCAACGGACACGTGGTGGATTGATTTCCCTCTACGCTTCGTGGCTGCTCGACGCCGACGCTCGGGCGGTAGGTTTCCCCGGGAATTGTCCGGTCGGGCTGGATCCGAGGGCGGTCGTTCGCGAGCTCGTCCGCAAGTGCGTCCAGGAGAGCCTTTCCGTCGCCGTCGCTTCGCGGACATGGGGGATTTCGATTGGCGCCGATTCGATCGCGTCGATTGTGCATTCGCTTGTGGGCGAAGGTGCGATCCGTTCGTCGGACTCGGGCATCTTGTTCCCCCCGCCTCCTGTTCGTGTCGGCGATGCGATTGGATTGGACGCGACGAATTTGGTGGCTGGTGGTTCCCAGGAGGCATTGAAAGGAACGTTCCTGTTCTCGGACGGTGCTGCCTTCGCGCGGATGTCCATCGTCGATTCGCAGGGGAAAGAGGCCGACAGTCTCTTTCGTTGGCGTTCGGCCAAGCCTGCGGTCGGTGCCAAGATTTGGGATCTGGCCGATGCCTCGCTTGCCGCTGGATCATCGGCGGCCGGGAAATACTCGGTGAAGATCGTGGTTTTCGACGACGATTCGGATTCCGCGATCGCCGGGTTCGATGTCGTGGTGACGGTTCCCGCCAGGCCGATCCTGTCCGTACTGGGGATACCTGCCGAGTTGTCCGTTCCGGAAGACTCTTCCACGCGCCTTTCACTCAAGCTGTCTGCTTGGCATGGCGATTCCATACGGCTGGAGCTGCGTTCCAAGGACGACCGATTGATCCCATCGACAAGCGCATGGCTGGTTCCCGGACCCGACAGTGGCTTCGAGCTGTCGATCGTGCCAGCGAAGGAGGCGAACGGATCGACACCCGTGATCGTGGTTGTTTCCGACAGATTGGATTCTACCAAGTCCACCATCGCGGTTTCGGTGGAATCCCGCAACGATGCACCGTCGTTTTCCGTCGCGCAGACCGAAGTCGTGGTGTCGGGAAGCGGGGAACAGGTCGTGGCGAATTGGGCGCGTTCGATCGCGCCGGGTCCGCTCGACGAACTGGCGCAGGGTGTCGAATTCGAGATCAAGACCGTTTCCGGAGCGGAACTGTTCGCCGAACCACCGCAGATCGATTCGGTCGGCACACTGCGGTTCAGGCCGAATGTGCGCACTTCGGGATCGGCGACCTTCCAGGTGCGGTTGCGGGACGATGGCGACTCCAGTGCCGGGAACCGGAATGTCGGAGCTTGGCAGGCGCTGGAGATCGTCGTCAATTCGGTTCCGACCTTGACTTTGCCGGTCCAGCGGCTGGAAATCTGGGAAAACGAGGCCTCCGAATTGGGGAACATCGTGATCTCCGATTTGGAGACGAGCGTCGGAGCCTTGGTGTTCGCCAAGTCCAGCTCCAACGAAGAATTGATCCCTTCCGACAGCATTTCCGTGTTCGTTTCGGGCGCCACCCGGAGGATTTCCTTGCATCCCGTCTCCGGAAAATGGGGGGCTTGCACCCTGTACTTCGAGGTCCGGGATACGCTTGGTGCCTCGACCCGCGACAGCGTGAGGGTGCTCGTGAAGCATGTGAACCGTGCTCCCGAGATCGCTGCGGAATCGCTGCTGGTGGTGTCGGCGCTGTTGTATGGGAATGCGACGGAGATCGAGTTCGCCTATTCCGTGACCGGGGGCGAAGGAGATCTCGGGCAGTCGATGACGCGGAGCGTCTCTTTGCGCGATCCGGCCGACGCCTCGCTCTTTTCCGTGCTTCCGACCTTGACCGCGAAGGGCTTGAGCTTCACACCGCTGGTGCCGGGATCCGACACGGTTTGGCTGCGCCTGGATGCCAAGGATGGCGATGGCACCGAACATGGCGGAGTGGACACAGCATCGTTCGATTTCCGGCTGGTGTTCGCCGACACGGTGATCGATGCGCGCGATGGACGCGTCTATCGATTCCGACGGATCGGCACCCAGACATGGATGACGGAAAACTCCCGGTGGACACCTCCATCCGGAGTGCGTTGGATGAACGGAGATTCCACACAGGGCCAGATTTATGCGAATGCCAAGGAGCTGCATTTGGGGACGACCTGCGAATTCGCCGCGGGAGCCTCGCAATGCTCGATGCGGCAGGTCGATGCGCCATGCCCATCGGGGTGGCGCATGCCCACTGAAGGCGACTGGACCAAGCTCTCCAAGTTTGTGTCCGAGGGGACGACGATTCAGGAAGGGCACGCCAAGTTGTTCGCGAACGACAAATCCTGGTGGAGTTCCAGTTGGATCGGCACGGCTCGCCCCGACACGGTATTCGCCAAAACGACCGACCAAACTGGATTCCACCTGCGACCGAACGGATTTGTTGGGGGAGGTAGCGCCGATGGGGGATCTCAGTCGACGGTTTTCCGGATCGCGTTGCCAGATCCGTGGGAGCGAACCCAAAAACCCTACATGGAATTGGCTCCTTCCTCGATGGGTTTCCGGACGACAACAGCCGAGGGTATCGATTTGCCGGTGCGATGCATGCGTTGATGCTTGGGATGCCGCGAATCGTTTCAGGGATCCTTGCGCCAACGCCACGGAAGTATTTTGTGTGTGATAATTCCCAACACGACCTGGGAGGGTTTCTCTTGAAAAAACGTTTCTTGGCATGCGTTGCTGTTGCCGTGATTGCCGCACCGAGCAATGCGCTCAACCTGTTCGTCAATCCAGGGTTTGAAACCGCGGATACATCGGAATGGGTCTTGGATCGACCCGATACGGTCACTCGCGGCGTGGTGACATTCACCACCGATGCCAAGCGCGAAGGTGCCAAGGGCCTCCAAGCGACAATCACGAAGGTCGACACCGCCAACTGGGGGATCCGGGTCTATACTCCCGCTTTCGCGGCGACTACCGGCAATACGTACGACTTCAGCTTCTGGGCGAAGTCCGACTCCATTCGACCTTTGACAATCGGCTTCCAGCCTGCTGGTGGTGGGTACATCTCGGCCTCACCCGAGCTGACGATCAACACGACTTGGACACAGTTCAGCTACAAGGTCACGGCGGCCAGCACAGAGCCTTTGCAGTTCACATTGTTTCTGGGTGCCAAGACAAATGTCGGCGTCTATTCGTTCGATGATTTCGATTTGCAGGAAACGGGTGCAAAGCCTTTGCCTCCCATGGTCCATCCGGAGCAGGGTGCATGGTACACCGGCGTCTACCGCAATCTCTTCGCGGAATTCGGCTACGCCGAGGACAAGATCGACGCGAAGGTGAACGGAGCGTTCGACCAGCTGTTCTTCGGTGACAGCGCGACGCAGAGGTTGTTCCGGATCGTGCCGGGCGACACCACCATGGGCTTCATCGACGCCACCGATTACGTCCTCACCGAAGGCCAGAGCTACGGCATGATGATCGCCGTGCAGCTGGATCGCAAGGACATCTTCGACAAGCTCTGGAAGTTCGCCAAGACCCACATGCAGCAGAAGTCCGGCGACCAGCAGGGATACTTCGCGTGGAAGGTCGCCAACAAGGCGCCGTTCACCCCGGCCGACGTGAACCCCGCGCCCGACGGCGAGGAATACTTCGTGACGGCGCTGTACCTGGCCGACAAGCGCTGGACCAGCGTGGAAGGGATCGCCGCCTACCAGAACTACAAGCAGCAGGCCGACAGCATCCTCCACTACATGCTCAAGAGCCGCGCCTCGCTGGGGCCGCTCGTCGATCCGACCCGCAAGCAGATCGTGTTCTCGCCGGACGGCAACAATCCGTTTTCTGATCCGTCCTACCACCTGCCGGCCTTCTACCGGCTCTGGGGAGCCTTCGCGGGGCACAACAACGCGCTTTGGAACGCGATGGCCGACACCTCGGAGGCGTTCTTCGCGCGCAGCCTGAAGAAGTCGCCGTACGGGATCAATCCCAACTATGCGACCTTCGACGGCGATCCGGCGATATTCTCCAGCGCCGAAGTGAAGGAGGTCGGGGAGCTTGCACAGCGTGCCTATCGCTACGACACGGTCTACGCCGCCGACGCCCACCGCACGCCCATGAACATCGGCATGTACTGGAACTGGTTCCAGGCCGACACCAACGCCTGGTGGCAGACCGACAAATTCTTGGGGTTCCTGCGCGAGCAGGGCGGCGCGACCCTCAAGTACAACCAGGTCTACAACTTGGCCGGGCAGCCCTGCGCTCCGAACAATTGGGGCCCCGCCGAAAGCCAAGTGGGGGCCAATGCCGCCGCCGTGCTGGCTTCCAAGGATCCCGCGAATTGGGTGTTCGTCAAGGCTGCGTTCGAAGTGGCAACTCCGGACAGTTCATACCGCTACTACAACGGCATGGTCTACATGCTCGGATTGCTCAACGCGGCCGGCAAGTTCAAGGCTTGGGGAAGTCCGGGGCTTGTGGGCGGTGTCGCCGTCAAGCCGGGGGTCGGGAACGCCGCGCGCCTGTCGGTCCGTCTGAATGGACAGAATCTGCAGGTCTCGGGCGTGGTCGGATCCGTCCGCCTGCTCGACGCCCGCGGCCGCGAAGCCGCGCGCACGGTGGCCGACGGTTCGGTCTCCTTCGTCTTGCCCCACTCCGGGCTGTGGGTGGTGGATGCCGGCCCCGCCGGTCGCCGCACGGTCGCGCTGCCGTAGGCGAGAAACAAAAACGCCCCGACCGCCAATTGGCGATCGAGGCGCGTGGAACGCTCGCGGTTCTGGCGGATGCTCAGAACAGGCCGGACAGGAGGTCCGACGCGTCGAACGGCGCGTACAGGACGGCGCCGTAGTTCATCATGTTGTAGTTCTCGGCCAGGTGGCGATGGAAACCGAATTCGCCGATCAAACCTGCGGACTTGCCGAGCCGCAGACTCACGTTCCCGCCCGCGATGGCGCCTCCGGGATACCAGAGTTCGTTGTCGCTGATACGGAAGGTGAACTGGGGTGCCGCTGTGATGCTCATCCAGGATGTGGCTTCGTACGTGGCGTAGACGGGAAGCATCAGATCGATGACGGGGATCCCGTCGACTTCCTCGCCCTCGGCGTCTTCGCCCTTGAGCGAGGCGTAACCGACCTTGAGTCCGGAGGAAAGCTGGAACTTGGAAGCCGAATCGCGACCCACGAACTGGTACTTGACGTCGCCGGCGTAGGCCCCAGGAATGGATGTCTTCAAGCCGATGTCCAATCCTTCCCATACGCCGACGCGCACGGAGGCTTCAAGAAGTAGTGCATCGAGGCCGGATTTCTTGAGGCCAAAGGCCGTATCGATGACCGTTTCGAGGTCGTCGACGGATTTCGTGCCGCCGACGGCGATCCGGAGTTATCCCTTGTCGAGGACGCGGGCTTCCTGGTAGGAACTCAGGGAGGCGCAGCCGACGAAGGCGGTGAGCGGGAGCAGAGCGAGAATGCGTTTCATGGAACAGGGTCCTTGAGGTAGGGGGCCCATCCGGGGAATTCCGGAGAAGGCGCCGGAAAAGATGGACATACCGGTCGTGGATTCCCAGGGATTACCTTGGATCCCCATGATCTCCTCGTTGCATGACAAAAAGCGGCTCCACGAGGCCTGTCTGTCCATGGTGCGTTCCCGCATGGAACAGATCACCGGATCCCTCGACGAGGCGCGCGAGGCCTCGCTTGCGGAAACCAAGAGTTCGGCCGGGGACAAGTACGAGACCGGGCGCGAGATGATGCGCATCCAGTCCGACATGAGGGCCTTGCAACTCTACGAGGCGCAGGACCTGTTGCAGCGCCTGGAGCGGATCGACGTCTCGCAGGAGCATTCCGCGGTGCGGGTGGGATCGGTCGTGTGGACCACGGGCGGCCTCTATTTCGTGGCCCAGAGCATCGGGCAGATTCCGCTGGACGGGTTCGAGTACCAGACCATTTCGCTGGCTTCGCCGATGGGCAAGGCGCTCAAGGGGCTGTCCGCCGGGCAGTTCGCCGAATTCCGCGAACAAAAGCTGGAAATCCTGTCGGTGATCTGAGCCTTCCACCGCCGATCGACGCCGATCGGGATGCATTTTTGGCCGATGCTGGTTTTTCCCGGATTCGCCACCAAGATCTTGCCGCTCTGCTGTGTCGGATTGTGTCTGGCCAGGCCCGCGAGCACCTCCGGATCGCCGTCCAGGTCCACGGGAAAAGCCCCGGCAAAGAAGATCGAACTGGAGATCGGAGGCCGGGTCGGGAGCCTGTACGGCGACCCCGTCGACGAGGAGTCCTGGTACTACGACCGGATCGGGGCCCGGATCGTCGATGCCGACGGGAATCGGCTTACCCTGGAGCCGGTTGTCCGCGGGGTCGGACTGGAACTCAACGCTTGGCTTCGGCATTCGCAGGTGGTGCGGGTCGGCGCCGGGTTCGAGATGGAATCCTATCGGATCCACCCTCTGGATTTCGAGGCGGATTCCTACGAGCGCGACTTCCTGGAACAGAAGAGCTTCCTGTTCAAGGTCCGTGCCTTGCCGTTCGAGTTCGCGGGCATCCGGATCGGGTTCGAGGCCAACGGAGGTCTGGCGATCGGCTCGTTGCGGCGCTACGGCTTGGCGTTCATCAATTCCAACGACACCGCGCGCGTCGTCTGGAACCGCGGCTACACCGGCTACACGCTGGACGGAAATCGGCCGATCGACATCATGGGGACGCGCCTCGGGTTCTGCCCGATGCTTCGGATCCCGGTCACGGAGCGGTTCGGGTTGGTCGCCAAGGGGGATTTCCACTGGATCATGTGGAACATGGACGTCGACGATCCTCTCAACCGCTATCCGACACCGCTCCATCCCGGGTATCCTCGAGGTTTGGGGGCCAGGGGTGTCGACTTCGCGCTGCTTTTGTCAGCGGTTTTTTAGGCTGCGGACTCCCGACCGGCCCTCGAATGGCGTGAATCGTCCTAAGTTTCGGGCATGGATTCGATTCTCGCACGCTCCGCAATTCTCATGGCTGCCGCTGGCGGCATCGCGTTCGCACAGACGGATTCCGCATCGGCTCCGGTGACGGATTCCACCAAGCTCGAGGCTCCCGCCCCGGTGGTCGCGCCGATTGTCGTGGACACCGCGGTCCAGGCGGTGGTCGCTCCGGACACGACATCTTCCGTCGCGCCCGTGGCTCCGGTCCCGCCCGTGGTGGATACCGCCAAGGCCGTGGCCACTGCCGTGACCGTGCCTGCTGTCGATACGCCGGCCGTCGCGGATGTCGCCGTCGCGCCCGAATCCTGCCCCCGCCACGGGTCGTGGGTCCTGGAAGCCGGCGTGCGTTACGGTTGGACGATCGGGGATCTGCTCGACCAGGAAGAACGGCTCACCAAGCATTTCAATGTCATCCTGACCGACGACAAGAACGACACGTCCGATGTCGATCCGATCGCCTCCGGGCTCGCCTACCGCGCCGCGGCTTGGTACAAGCTGTCCTGCGGAGCCCAGTTCGGACTGGGATTCCAGTACGGGGTGTTTTCCGAGCATCCGGCTTCCAGCTACGCGTCGTCGCTCACGGAGGATTTCCTGAAGCAGATGCTCGTGACCGCGCGGTTCCGCCACTCCTACCGGTTGGTGGATCGCCTGGATGTGTTCGGGGAGGTCGCGGGTGGCTGGAACAAGTCCACCATCGAGCGGGCGCCGCTGGTCGCCGCGCACCTCGACGATGGGACGCTGCGGTTGTCTTCCGCGCAAGGCGCCCAGGTCAAGGCCATCCACGCCGAAGCCGATCTCGACGGCATCCACGGCGAAGTCGCGGTGGGCGTCGGGTACGAAATCGCCTCCGGATGGTCGTTGGGAGTGTCGGGGGAATACGGAATCGGACAGCTTTGGCTGGGCTCCAGGACCACCACCGATGTCGAGTTGGGGTATCCGGAAAGCGTCGGCTACATGGGCTTCGGCCTCGGCCTGTTCGTGACCCACGGATTCTGACAGGTCGTTTTCCCGGACTCCGGGCACCCGGGCTCTCCTGCCGTCTTCCGGCGCCGGAGAGCCTTTTTCGTTTCTTGTCGAGTGCTAGATTGGACCGTTCGCGCCAACACCCGTCTTCCTGACTCTCCGAAGGATCGTCCCAGATGAAATCTCTGCCGCTTTCGATGTCGTTCGCCGCCGTCGCGCTCGTTTCCTTGGCCTCCTGCAAGAAGAAATCCGCCGATCCCGGACCTGCGGCGGTCGCTCCCGATGCGGCGCAGGCAGCCTCTCCCGAAGCCGAACCGAACCGGATCGTGGTGACCCAGCGCACCCAGGTCGTGGCCGAATCGGATCCCAAGTCCAAGCATCTGGCCATGGTCCAGCCCGGCGAAACCATGGAATTCCTGGGCGACTCGGTGGAATCGGGAAAGAACGAGCAGATGTACAAGGTGAAGCTTTCCGACGGCACCGAAGGTTGGGCCCGCAACTACGGCCTGGTCATGGGCAAGGCCGGAGCGATCGTGCGCGAGGCCAGCCTGTACGAACGCCCCACCACGCTGTCGCCTTCGCGTCAAAAACTGCCCATGGGGCGGTTGGTGGGCGTCCTGGACACGCTGGACGAATTCGTGAAGGTGTCGGCGAACAAGTGGCAGACCGGCTGGGTGGAGATGAACGCCATTTCCCGCGAGAACGCCGATGTCCTGGCCGCGGCGCTGGCCGGGGCCGCCATGGGCAAGAAGACCGGCAAGGAAGCGCTGGAAGCCGGACTCGCCGCCATCACGGACAGGTCTTCGGCGTTGGCCGTCGCGATGCAGGCCAAGCTCGACTCGTTGACGGGCGCCCATGCCGCGGAACAGGCTCCGGCGGTCGATACCACCGCCCCGGTCGCGAATCCTCCGGCAGGACCGGATTCCGCCGCATCCACCGGGCATTGATCGCGGGCGGGATCAACCCAGCCTGAAGCGGATCTCCGTGCCTTCGCCGGGGGCGCTTTCGGCTTCGATGGCGCCGCCGTGGCGGTCGATCACCCGGTAGGCCAGCGCCAGGCCGATCCCGTCGCCTTCGAACTCCTCCGAGCGGTGCAGCCGCTCGAACGGCTTGAAGATCTTCGGCGTCATGGCCGGATCGAACCCGACTCCGTTGTCCCGGATCCGGAACCAGCCGTCGCGGTGTTCCACCGAGATCACCGCCGGATTCCGTCCTCGGGTGTACTTGGCGGCGTTGGACAGCGCGTTTCGCCAGACGTGTTCCAGCAGCGCGGGGTCGCACATCGCGTCCACGAGCGGGCCGCGCTCGAACCGGAAGTCCCGGCCGGGGTGGCTCGCCGACACTTCCTGCCAGATTTCGTCGACCATCAGTTCGTGGAGCCGGGCTTCGAACGGCTCGATCCGCAAGGCCGACCTGCCGTGGCGCGCGAGCTCCAGCAGTCCGTTGATCATGCGGTTCATCCTGTCGGCCGACGCCGAAAGGCGCCCGAGCTTGCGGATCGCCTCCGGGTCCAGCTGGCCTCCGTGGTCGGTCAGCAGCGCGTCGGCGTAGCCGGTCAGCAGGCGCAGCGGTGCGCGCAGGTCGTGGCTCACCGAATCGGTGAACAGCGACAGTTCCGACATGGTCGATTCCAGGTGGCGGGTGCGGTCCTGCACCCGTTCTTCCAGCTCCTGGGCCAACCGGGCGAGTTCCTCCTGGGCCTTGCGGCGCTGCGCCAGTTCGGATTCCAGGTCGGCATAGGCCCGTTCCAGGATCGTCCATGCCTTGCGGATGACGGCGCCGATCAGCACGGTGGACCCGGCGACGAAGATCCAGCCTTTGGCCATCGCGATCCGGGTGGAGACCTGCGTCGGCAGCTGGAGGGATTCCAGGGCCAGATCGGAGATCAGGATCCAGAGGCACCCCAACACCGCGTACGAAACCGGAACCGAGAGCGCCAGAAGGCGCGCACGTCGCAGTCTCGCCGGTTTTCTGTTCGCTGGAGCCAACTGGGAATCCTCGATCCGGACCGGACGCGGCGTCGTTGGTCGCGGCGGTCGGATTCGCAATCCTACCACTCCGAACGTGCGCATGCCCGAAGGCGCGACATCACCAGGACATCGTCTTTTTCAGGTGGTCCGTCAGCTCGCTCGCGTTCAACGCCGCTTGGGCGCGGTTGGGGTGCCAGTCGGCGCCATAGCCGCGATCGGCGGAATTCGGCGACAGGTCCAGGACGGAAACCGACGCGAATCCTTTTTGCCTGGCCGCCTTCGCGACGTTGCGCAGATGCCCCCTCACCTTGGTCAGCGAAGGAACCGGTTTGCCCGCGGCGTCCTGCGGCCAGTGGTCGGATAGCATGGGGCCGTTGGCCAGCACGATGGGAAGGTCGCCGTAGCCTTCGCGGATCCGCAGCAGGAAATCCATCCAGGACGATTCCCATTTGGCGGAATCGGGAGCCGGAGCGGTGGCGAAGTCGTTGGTTCCCAGATCGACGACCACGACGTCGGGCTTCCAGCGGGAGTGGTTCCAGGGGCGGGCGTCGGCCGAAAGCACGGCGCGGCGGAACAGGGTCGGGACGGTTTCCGACGACGATCGGTCGTAGTTGCGGGCCAGGCCCTTGCCGGAATAGCAGACCGCGTGGGCGTCGGCGCGCAGGTTCTGGGCCGCCAGGGCCGCGAACGTGGCGAAGAAATCCTGGGTCTTCGGGGAAAAACCGTGTTCCTTGACAGAATCCAGGATCCCGTAGCCGCAGGTGATGGAATTGCCGAGGAACTCGATGCGACGGTTCTTGGCGGGCGGCGGGGTGGACGGCTTGCCGTCGACCAGGATCTCCTTGAGGACGACCGATCCGACCATGGCTTCGGTCTTCTTGGCGAGTTCCACCACGTGGCGGCCCTTGCCCAGACCCGATGCGACCTCCACCAACGTGTCCTGGACAGGGGCGACCAGATCCAGGTCGGGGCGACGGATGTTGTCGACCGACACCCCCAGGATCGCTCCGGACGAAGAAAGCCTGACCTTGCAGGATGCGCCTTCGAAGGCGACCTGGAACCCGCCGCCCGACCACGACAGTTCGGCGCCCTTGGCCGTGGAATCGAAGCGCCCGAAGATCCGGACCGAGGGGTGGAACGGCGCCACCGCGGTGGGGGCTGCGCTCCAGAGGTTCGCGGCCAGGAGGAGGGTTGGAGTCATCGTCGGTTCCTTGCGAGAAGTCGGAATGTGTTCGCCATGGGAGGAATTCTGCATCCGTCCGATCCAATCTACCGCACCGCGAGCGTTCCCAACGGGGGGATCCCATCGGAAGATGCGGAGGTGCTCGGGCGCGGGATCGAGTATTTTTCCGGAAAAAGGAGTTCACCGACGATGTCCATTCATTCCTTCATGGGACACACCCCCGTTCTCGAGCCGGGCGCATGGATCGCTCCCGGGGCGCATGTCGCGGGACGGGTGACGCTGGGCGAAGACGTTTCGGTCTGGTTCAACGCCGTCCTGCGCGCCGACATCAACACCATCTCGATCGGGGCGCGTTCCAACATCCAGGACAACGCCGTGATCCACCTGGCCGACAACTACGGCGTGGTGCTGGGCGAAGACGTCGTGGTGGGGCATTCGGCGATCATCCACGCCTGCACGATCGGGAACAACGTCCTGGTGGGGATGGGTTCCATCATCATGGACGGTGCGGAAATCGGCGACGATTGCATCGTCGCGGCGGGAGCCCTCGTGCCTCCGGGCAAGAAGATCCCCGCCGGATCCATGGTCGTGGGCGCTCCCGGCAAGATCGTGCGCGAAACCACCCAGGCCGAGCGCGATTCCAACCGCGCGATGGCCCGCAAGTACATGAAGATCAAGGACACGTTCCGCGGAACGGGCGAGTATTCCGTCTGACCGCGAGGACCGGTCCTTTCCGGGTCAGACCGAATCCGTGTCGCTCCGGCGTCCGACGGGGCTAACTTGGACGGGATGGCAACGAGGCCGGCATCCAGATGGCCCAGGCGGCTCGGCGCGGGCGCGCTGTTTTTTGTCGTGGCCGCCGGATGCTCCGACTTCTGGGTCTGGTGGAGCGGCCGTCGCGGGATCTCGGATCTGGACCAGGTCGCCGAACCGGCGTTCATCCTGGTGCCGGGGGCTTCGGTGTTCCGGTCGGGTCAGCCCAGCCCCGTGCTGCGGCAGAGGGTGGAAGTCGCCCTGGACGCCGCCCGGGTGTGGGCGAACGCGCGGGTGGTGCTTTCCGGGACGGCCATCGCGGGTGGCTACGACGAACCACTGGCCATGTACAACTACCTGGTCGGCCACGGGATCGATTCCGAACGCCTGATCCTGGATCGCAAGGGAACCAGCACACGGGAAAGCATCCGCAACCTGGGAGCGCCTTCGGGGCGTCTGGTCGTGGTCTCCCAGAAATGGCATCTGCCAAGGTTGGTCTGGATCGCGCAGGATCGCGGCTGGGAAGTCGCGGGTCTGGTGGCCGGCAAGGGCACGCCCGGCGGCTGGGAGAACATCCTTCGCGAACACGCGGTGCGGGTGGCCAACCTGTGGGAGCTGACCTTCGATCGGCTCCGCGCCGGAGGGCGCGATTGACCGTCCTGCCGTGCTCGCCGGGAGCCGATGTTGTATCGTTGTGGGTCCAGACATCATGACCCTTACCCAAAGTCCGGCCACGCCGGGGCACCGCTACGCCTTTCTCGTCAATCCAGTATCCGGCAGCGGCAAAGGGCGCGCGGTGTTCGACGAGCTGCCCGGGATCCTCGACGATCTTGGTGTCTCGCGCGATCTGTGGTCCCGGGAGGTGACGGGGCGGGGGGCCGTGGTCGAGCAGGCGCGACAGCTGTTGTCCACGAGCGACCGCTTGATCGTCGCCGGCGGGGACGGCACGATCGGGCAGGCCATGGAAGGATTGCGCCTTTCCGGCAACGCGGACGCCGCGTTGGGGGTGATCCCCCTGGGGACGGGCAACGACCTGGCGCGCGAACTCAATCTGCTCAAGACCTTCCGGTCGCACGGGCTGCAGCCGCTGGTGGCCGCGCTCCTGCGGGACAGGGTGGTGCCTCTGGATCTCTGGCGGGTGGGCGAATCGGCCGTGATGGCCAACTACCTCTCGTTCGGAGCCGACGGCTGGGTCACCGAGACCTTCGCCCGGCACCGGGATCTGTCGGGTTCCCGCAAGACGGTGGTCGGCAACAAGATCGGCTTCGCCAAGGCGGGCATGGAATGCCTTTCCAGGCGGTTGCCTTCGGACTTCCGGCTGCGCATGGTGCTCTCCGACGGCTCGACCGAGGAACGCGTCCTTCCCAGGCACCGATCGCTCCTGGCCCTCAACATCGGATCCTACGCCGGCGGCATGCTGCGTCCCGAACGGACCCGTTCCGACGACGGGCTCCTGACCTTGATGGCGGTTCCGCGGCTTTGGAACTATTGGGCCTTGGCGCTGTCGGGTCCGGTGCGCCGGATGCACGGCATGGTCCAGCGACGCCTGCCCCGTTGGCAGGTCAAGTCCTTCGAGGCCACCTGGACCGGATCCAACGCTTTGCAGGTGGACGGCGAAGGCCGCGGCGATCTGATCGGGGAGGGACGGCTGGAAGTCGTTCCCGCGGGCCGCGTGAGGTTGCTTTCCGGCGAGGTCCAGCGTTGAGCGGGCGGGTGGATGCCCGGACCAGGCGCATGGAGGAATCCGACATCGCGGCGGTCGCGGCCTTGGACGCGATCTGTCAGGGGCACCCTTGGGTCGCGGGGCATTTCCGCGACGAGCTCGCGCGCGGCGACGAGGGCTTTTCGCGGGTGGTGGTGGATTCCCGTGGCGGGATCGTGGGATTCGTCTGCTGCTGGACGGTCCTCGACGAGATGCATGTCGGGACCATCAGCGTCGATCCCGCCGCCAGGCGCGGAGGGATCGGGAAGACGATGATCTCGCAGGCGCACGAATGGGCCGTCGGGCGCGGCGCCACCGCGGCCCACCTGGAGGTGCGCGCCGGGAACGCCGGGGCGATCGCCATGTACGAATCCATGGGCTACCGCCGGGTGGGCGTGCGACGCGCCTACTACGCCGACAACGGCGAAGACGCCGTGCTGTACTTCGCGGATCTGACGTCCGGAAGCGCCGCATGATCGGCGACATCGCCCTGGTGGCGATGGGCGTCGCGGGGTGCGCGCTGTTCGTGGTCGCACTGGTGGTGGGACGGCGCGTGCGCCAGTCCAAAAAGCACCTGGAAGCCGTGTTCGACCACGTGGACCCGATGGTGGTCGCCGACGCTTCGCTGCGGATCCTGCGGGTCAACCGGGCGTTCGCGGAGCTCGTTTCGCGTCCCTACGCCCAGATCGTGGGGCGTTCGCTGGAGCAGGTGGCGCCCATGTTGTCGTCCACCCATTCGCTCCTGCGCGCGAGCCTGGTGGAACGCCGTCCGCTGGGCCCCATGGAAATCATCTGGGACGGGGCCCCCATGCGGATCCTGGAGGCGCAGATCTTCCCGCTCGGCGACGGCAAGGCCATGGCGCGGGAGGGCGTGCTGCGGTTGCGGGACGTCACCGACCTGTCGTCGGCGCGAAAGCTCCTGGTCGACCGCAACGCCGCCTTGGGGCGGCTCACCGACGCGCTCCAGTCGGAACTGGAAATGGCCCGCGAGATCCAGGAAGGATTGCTTCCGCGCGAGCTGCCGCACCTGGAAGGATTGTCGTTCACCGTGCGCTACCTGCCCTCGCGTCCGGTGGGCGGCGATCTGTACGACGTCGTGGAGCTCGACGCCACGCATCTGGGGTTGTTCGTCGCCGACGTGTCGGGGCACGGACTGCCCGCCGCGTTCGAAGCCGCCATGGTCCGCATGAGCTTCCTGAACCACGCCACCGTCGACGCCTCGCCGGTGCAGGTGTTCGACCGGATGAACCGCGACCTGCGCAGGTCGCTCGCGTTGGGCCACTACGTCACGGCCTTCTACGGGGTTCTGGACCTGGAGACCCTGGAATTGCGCTACTGCCGGGCCTCGCACCCGCGGCCGGTGGTGGTCCACGCCGACGGAACGCGCCGTTCGCTGGCCTCCAAGGGGCTGTTCCTGGGAATCGTGGAGAACGGGGCCTACCGCGAGGATTCGATCGTCCTGGAGCCCGGTGACAGAATCTGTGTGTTCACCGACGGCTACTACGAAGCCGCGGGGCGTTCGGGCAAGCGGTTGGGATACGACGGATTCGTGTCGCGTCTGGCCGAGGCCGCGGGACGCGATCCGATCGAGGCGCTGATGCGGATCGAGGAGGATTTCCCGGGGGTGGTGGACGAAGGCCGCGAGGACGACAAGACGTTCCTGGCGCTGGACATCCACACCGCGCGTCCGGGACGGCCGGGGCTGCTGCTGCGTTTTCCCGGAAGCAGGACGCCTCCCGTCCACGAGTTCGCGTCCTCGCACGAAGCCTGGGAGCTGGTGGAACGCATGCTTCGCGAGATGATCGACGCCGGATGGACCTCGCGCGACGCCCGCCGCGCGCAGCTGGCTGCGTCCGAGCTCTGCGTGAACGCGCTCGTGCACGGCCACGGGGAGCGTTCCGACCCCAAGGCCAGGTGCGCGTGGTCCCTGACGGGATCCGAACTCCGGTTCGCGGTGCAGGACGAAGGCCCCGGGTTCGACGTCGACGCGCTGCCCGATCCGCGCGCCCCGGAACGGCTGGGCCTGGACCACGGCCGCGGCGTGTTCCTGGTGAGGCGCATCGCGTCCGAGCTGTGGTACGACTTCGGGGGCACGACGGCGACGTTCCTCCTGCGTCCGTCGGGATCGCTGGGTTCGGCGAGCGGCCCGATCGACGGGAATTGACGTGGCGTTCCCGTCTCGGTCCGGCGTCCGGCGGCCTCGTCGGCGGACATCCTTCGCGATCGCCGTCCTGGCGGTCGCCGCCTGGTGCTGCGCGTCGTGGTGGTTCGCCGACGTCCCGGGCGCGCATCGCCCGCTTCCCGAGCGCGTGCGCTGGGGGTTCGTGCTCGACGGGCAGTCGCCCGACGGCAACCGGGTCGCGGCGGGGCTGCGGCTTCTGCGCGCGGGCCGGATCGACACCTTGGCCGTGTCGGGGGTCCCGATCGCCGGAGGGGTCTACACGTCCATGATCTGGGTGCGGCAGGCGCCCCTGGATCCGGGCGTCCTCGGGAAGGTCTTCGAGATGCGCAGCGGAAGTTCGTCGACCATGGACGAGGCGCGCGTCATGGACGATTTCTTCCGCCGGCGAGGGATCGATTCCGCCCTGGTGGTGACCAGCGACTTCCACGTCTGGAGGGCGGCGTCGATCTTCGAGAAGGTGTCGGACGGCGGTATGGCGTGGTTCTTCCACGGCGCCCCCGATTCGCGCTGGAACGGCCTGGCGGGCGATCGCGAGCGGTTCAAGTCCAGGCTCATGGAATGGACCAAGCGCGCGAGCTGGAGCCTCTGGGAGCGCTGGAAGCCCGTCGATCCCGAGGATCCGATCCGGCCCCACGGCCTGGTCGGAGGTCCCGGACTGGGGCGTCTTCCGGAACCCGCATGGAGTGCTGGACAGGCATTGTCTTCGGAATCGGGCCGTCCAAACGGCGCCGGGATGGTAGACTTGAAGGAATGACCCCGCATAAAGGAGACGCGATGTCCGGGCCTTGGAAGAACAAGATGGGTAAGCGCGACTGGAAGCAGGAGCTTCTCGAACTCGTGCACGCCGAGGGCTACCAGCCGGCGGCCTTCCGCGAGCTCAGGCACATGCTGAACGTGCCCAAGGAGCAGGTCCCCGCGCTGCAGGACGTGCTCATGGGTCTGGTGGACGAAGGCAAGCTCCGTCTGGGCGCGCGCGATCGCGTCATGGCCGCCCACGATCGCCCCACCCGTGCGGAACGCAACAAGGCCCGCGACGAATCGCGCGAGACCGAACGCGGACGCCGCCAACCCAAGGCGGGCGCGCCCGAGCCGCTTCCACGCGAAGGCGAGGGCTGGAAGCACGGCTACCAGGGGCCGGGCTGGAAATCGGTCCAGAAATTGTTCGCCGATTCCCACGAACTGCCGGGGCCGTTCCCGCGCCCCGTCAAGGACCAGGCCGAAAAGTACCGCGAGCCCACCGCCGCGGAGATCGAAGGCCGCCGCGACTGCCGCATGGAAGAGGTCTGCACGATCGATCCCTGGAACGCCCACGACCACGACGACGCGGTCTGCGTGGAGGATCTCCCCAACGGCAACTGGCGCATGGACGTGCACATCGCCGACGTCTCGCACTACGTGACCGAAGGCAGCCCGCTCGACAAGCAGGCCGTCAAGCGCGCCTTCACCACCTACCTGCCCTGGACCGCCGTCACCATGCTCCCCGAGAGCCTGGCCGCCGACCTCTGTTCGCTCCTGGACGGCAAGGACCGCCTGGCGCTTTCCTGCCGCATGGAGATCGCCAAGGATGGACAAATCCTGTCTTACGAGTTCTTCGAGGCCGTGGTCAACGTGAGACGGTTCCTGTCCTACGAGCAGGCGCAGGAGCTCTGCGACAAGGGCGACGCCGCCCTGCAGCGGCTCAAGGCCTGTTCGGAAGCGCTCACCGTCGCCCGCAAGCGCGACAACCTCCTGGAGTTCGACCTCCCCGAGCCCAAGATCGTCTTCGACAAGGCCGGCGAGCCCGTCGACGCCATGCCCGGCGAGCGGCTTCCGTCGCACCGCTGGATCGAGGAGGCGATGCTCGCCGCCAACCGCTGCTGCGCGCGCCTGCTCGACGAGAACGCCCTGCCGGGCCTGTACCGCGTGCACGAACCGCCCGAGATGGAGGCGCTTTCGATCATCTCGAGCTGGTCGGCGGCGCTCGAGCTTCCCAAGTGGGCGCCCGCCCGCGGGGATCGCGTCGACGAGACCAACCTCCGGCCCAAGGCCCAGGAATGGCTCGCCAAGCTGCTGTCCAGCGGATCGCTGCCGCCGGGACTGCAGGGCAAGATCATCCGCTCCATGAAGAAGGCGCGCTACAGCCCCGACTGCAGGGGGCACTTCGCGCTGGGATGGCTGCACTACGCGCACTACACCAGTCCCATCCGCCGGTATCCCGATCTCTGGACGCACCGCATCATCAAGGAGTACCTGGCCAAGGGGCAGGTGACGGCCAGGTGGAGCGCCACCGTGCGCAAGCTCGCCACCCACGTGAGCGGTCGCGAGGACGCCGTGGTCAAGGCCGAGCGTTCGGGCAACAAGACCTGCGCCGCCTGGATCCTGCGCAACCGCGTGGGCGACGTGTTCGAGACCGAGATCACCGGCGTGGAGCCCATCGGGGTGTTCATGCTGGTCAAGAGCCCTTGGGCCGAAGGCATGATGCACGTGCGCCGCATGACCGACGACTTCTACGAATACGACGAATCCCGCATGGAGCTGCGCGGTCGCCGCGCGGGCAAGGTGTTCCGCATCGGCGACAAGGTGAGGGTGCGCCTGGCGCAGGCCGATCCCGTGCAGGGCTGGGTGGACTTCGAGCCCGACATCGCGCGCGAGGATCTTCCGGAACCCGCGGCCCGTCCCGGTGCGGCCGGACGCGCTCGATCCGAAGAAGGCGCCGGGCGCGCGCGCGTGCCCCGCGGACGCAAGGAAGTGCCCACGCCGGTGGGCAAAACCAAGGCCGAACCCAGAGGACGCAGGTCGCGTCGTTGACGATGCGGCCCGAGCCATCCTCAAAACGTGAAAACGTTCTTATCTTTACCGGCTTAATGAGCGAAGCCCAAGTGGTGGAATTGGTAGACGCGGCGGACTCAAAATCCGCTGGGGGAGACCCCATGACGGTTCGATTCCGTCCTTGGGCATTTTCGCTCGGCCTTCACTGCCTTCCTGGCCGGAAGAACGTTCGCGCAAGCGAAACGTCCGGTGGCAAGGTCCGCAAGGGAATCCTTGCCGCGCTGGTCCTGGCTTGCTGCCTGCCGTTGGCCGCCCACGCGGGCGACGGCATGAAGTACCAGGATCATTGGCGATCGCTGGGCGTGTCGGCTTCCGACATCGAACTGATCGACAAGCTGGGCATCAGGAAAAAGAAGGTCGAAGCGCTGGTGACCCGCGGCGTGTCGGTGCGCGAATATTCGCATCGTCCGTGGGAACCCATGGGGATCACCGAAGAAAAGTGGTTCCATCAGCTCCAGAACGGATCGAACATCGGCGCGCTGGAACGCATGTACACGCGCGAACGCGACATCGCCGATCCGGTTCGTCCCGGCCTCGCCTTCGCGATTCTATGCCCGGGCATTCCGCAGTTCCAGGAAAACCGCCCTGTCGCCGGTGCGGTCCTGAGCGGATTGGGCGTCGCGTTCCTGGGGCTTTCGGTGGCCAACCTGGTCAAGGGAGAAGGCTCGGCCGTGCAGGTCTGGCTTCCGCTCCTGGGCCTGGACATGCTGGCTTCGGGCGCCGACGTCTGGTACCACCACTACCGCGAACAGGCTGTGACGGGTTTCTCGCTCAACCTGGTTCCTCGCCCTGCCGGTGCCGGGGTTCTTCTGGCCGCGAGGTTCTGACCCATGCTCCTGCGGGAAATGGCCAAGTCGAAGATCCACCGCGCGACCGTGACCCAGGCCGAACTCCACTACGAGGGCTCCATCACGATCGATGCGGCGCTCATGAAGTCCGCCGACATCCTGCCCGGCGAGCGGATCCAGGTGGTGAACATCGCCAACGGAGCGAGGTTCGAGACCTACGCGATCGAGGGCGCCGCCGATTCGGGCGTGATCTGCGTGAACGGCGCCGCCGCGCGGCTGGTGCAGCCGGGCGATCTGGTCATTCTGATCACCTATTGCCACCTTCCCGACGAACAAGCCCGGAAGCACAGGATGCAGGTGGTTTTCGTGGACGGCCAGAACCGTCCCGTCCTTGGTGGAGTGGCGCATTCCGTCGACGGAGAGTAGACTCCTGGTATGGTCACGCCACTGCGAGTCTGTCTGACGATCTCGATCTTCGCCTCGGTCGCCTCCGCCCAGGGTTTTTCGCCGACCCTGTCGGGAAATCCGGGAACGCTGCCTTCGCTGGGGATGGGTTCCGAGCAGCCTGTTCTTGTCGACCCCAAGCGCATGGAAGTGCGCCAGAGCGTGACGTTTTCCGCCGCGTCCGGCGGCGGCAGCTCCCTCTCGCAGAGCCTCTACCAGAGCCGCATCGACTACCGCCTGTCCGATCCCCTCATCCTGCATCTGGACATCGGGATCCTGACGCCGATCTCCCATTCGGGCCCGGCCACCCAGGGCATCCAGCGCGGCGCGTACCTGCTTCCTTCCGTGGGTCTGGAGTACCGGCCCAGCGAATCGGTGCGCATGTACTTCCAGTATTCGAGCGTGCCTTCCGCGCCTGTCGGTTCCAGCGGTGGTCTACCGTGGCAGTGACGTGAGGGACTCGATCCCGGCGGCGATCCTGCTCGCCACCTTCCTCGCCGGTTGCGGTCCAGCCCAGGGCCCCGACGCGAAACCCGCCGTCGATTCCGTGGGCGTGCTTCCCTCGCGTTCGGCGGGAGTGGTGGAGGTGCTCAACGGCACCGGTCGCAAGGGCGCGGCAACCCGCATCGCCGAACGTCTGCGGGCGCAAGGGTACGACGTGGTGAAGATCGGGAACGCTCCCGAACGCAACCACGCCCGGACCATCGTCGCCGAACGCCGCGCGGCCCCGCATGTCGCCGAGGGTGTGGCCAAGGCCATCGGCGTTCCATCTTTCTTTTCATTCCACAACGAGAACTTGCTGGTCGACGCGACAGTGTTCGTCGGCCGCGATTTCGAGGAGATCACACCACAATGAGCAAAGCCCTCGACACCGACGAAATCCGTCGCCTGGCCGTCGCACACCTCTTCGGCCGCAAGGCCACTTCGGTGGCCCTGGTGGACCTGCGCGACCGCAGTTCCCTTTGCGACTGGTTCGTGCTGGCCAACTGCCAGAGCGAGGTCCAGCTGCAGGCCATCCTGTCGGGCGTGCGTCGCGACCTGCGGCGCGCCGGAGCCGCCGCGCTGCGCGCCGAATGCGCCGCGGGCAGCCGCTGGGGCGTGCTCGATTTCGGGACCGTGATCGTGCACGTGTTCATGAAGGACACCCGCGAGCACTACTCGCTGGAAAAGCTCTGGAAGGACGCGCCGCAGGAAGAAGCCAGGCCAGAGGACTATCCTCTGCCCAAGACGGAAGGCGCCGAGGAGCCCGCCGCCGAAGAAGGCTTCGAATCGGAAGAGACCTGGTCGTAGGACAGGTCGCCGACGAAAAGGTGTTCGGCGAATTCTCGAAGGGACATGAAACCACCGTTCCTCGGTTCGCGATCGCCTTCTCCGTAGGACAGGGATTTCAGAACAAGGACCGGGAATCGCCATGAATTCGATCAAGACAGCCTTCGCCAAGGCCATCGCCGAACATCTGGGGCAGGACGCCCTGGCCGTGGAGGGCGCCATCGCGCGTCCTCCCGACGTCGCGCTGGGCATGTACGCCTATCCCTGCTTCGCGCTGGCCAAGAGCCTGCGCAAGGCGCCTCCCGCGATCGCCGCCGACATGGCCGCCGCGGTGGCCGCCCCCGAGGGGACGGAACTTGTCGCGGCCGGTCCGTACCTGAACCTCAAGCTCAAGCCCGGGGTCCTGGCGCGCGAAGCGGTGACCGAAGCCTTGGCTCGCGAGCCCGGCAAGTCGGTGACGGTTTCCGGCACCGGGCGCACGGTGCTGGTCGACTATTCGTCGCCCAACGCGGGCAAGGAGCTGGTGTACCACCACATCCGGTCCACCGTGATCGGCGCGGCGCTGTGCAAGATCTACGCGGCCGCGGGCTGGAACGTGGTGGCCGTGAACCACCTGGGCGACTGGGGCACGCAGTTCGGCAAGCTGATCCTGATGTGGCTGCGCGAACACGGCATGGACCAGGAGAAGGCGCTTGCCGATCTGGACAAGGTGACGCTTTCCGACCTCAACCGCATGTACGTGGGATTCAAGCCCGCCGCGCAGCAGGATCCTTCCATGGAAGAGGAGGCGCGCCTGTGGTTCGCCCGCCTGGAGGCCAAGGAGCCGTTCGCTCGCCGGTGCTGGGAATGCTTCATCGAGGTCTCCAAGAAGGAACTGAACAAGGTCTACGTCCGGTTCGGGGCGAAGTTCGACCACTTCCTTGGCGAATCGTTCTACGAGGACAAGCTCGACGGCACCATCGCGCGCATCGAGAAGGCCGGCATCCTGGAAGAAAGCGAAGGCGCCCAGGTGGTCCATGTGGGCGAAGACATCCCGCCGTGCCTGATCCGCAAGCGCGACGGCGCGACGCTCTACGCGACCCGCGACCTGGCCGCCGCGATCTGGCGCCAGCAGGAGTTCAAGACCGATCGCGCGCTGTACGTGGTGGATTCCGGGCAGAGCCTGCACTTCAAGCAGGTGTTCGCGGTGCTGGAGCGCATGGGCGAGGTGTGCGCCAAGGGTTGCGTGCACGTGCCGTTCGGACTGGTGCTGGGCAAGGGCGAAGACGGGCAATGGAGCAAGGTGAGCACGCGCTCGGGCACCGGGTCCCCGCTGCCCGAGGTGATGGACCGCGCCGCCGCGCGCATCCGCGAGACCATGGAATCGCTCGCGAAGAAGCGCGCGGAACAGGACGGCAGGGAGAAGGAAGCGTTCGACCCGGCGGCGCTGGATCGCCTCGCCGAAGCCGTCGGCGTGGGGGCGCTGGTGTTCAACGAACTCAAGAACCGGCGCATGGTCGACACCAAGTTCGATCTCGATTCCATCCTTTCGTTCGAAGGCGACACGGGTCCGTACATCATGTACGCGCACGTTCGCTTGGCCGGCATCCTGCGCAAGGTCTCGGTGCTGCCGGATCCTGCCAAGGCCCGCTGGGAGCTGCTTTGCGAACCGCAGACCGAAGACGTGCTGTCGCTGCTCACGCAGTTCGGCGAACGCGTGGACGCCGCGGTGGAAGGCAACGAGCCGTCGGTGGTCGCGCAGTACGCGCTGGAGCTCGCCGAGAAGGTGCACGCCTTCACGCACCACCACCGCGTGCTCGACGTGGACGCCACGCCCGAGCGCCTGCTGTTGGTGCAGGCGGCCAAGAAGACGCTGGCCGCCGCGCTCGCGCTGCTCGGATTGGAGCCCGTCGAGCGGATGTGATCCCTGGTGTCGTTCCCTTCGACGCCTGCAAACCGGCAGCGCTCGGGGAACGGCGAGGCTTGAACTTGTGCGCGGGGCGGATGGTCATTCGCTCCGCGTCTTGTTTCGCGGCCGAATGAATAAACCCATCGGCGGACGGACATTCCAACGTAGGGGCGATTCATGAATCGCCCCTACGGCGAATCATTCGGGGAGCGAAACAAAAATCGCCCCCGGACGAATCCGGAGGCGATCAACCGTTACAATACGGAGAAGAATGCTCGGGAAGGCTTACGCCTTCTTCGCTGCCTTCTTGGCGACCTTCTTGGGGGCTGCCTTCTTGGCGACGGCCTTCTTCGGGGCCGCGGCCTTCTTCACTGCGACCTTCTTGGGAGCCGCCTTCTTGGCGACGGCCTTCTTGGGCGCTGCGACCTTCTTCACTGCGGCCTTCTTGGGGGCGGCCTTCTTGGCAACGGCCTTCTTCGGAGCGGCAGCCTTCTTCACGGCAACCTTCTTCGGGGCAGCGGCCTTCTTGGCAACCTTCTTGGGGGCGGCCTTCTTGGGTGCGGCTTTCTGCATGAGCGTTCTCCTCCGTGGAGTCGCGAGTGGTTTCTGATGCGGCGCTGACGGCGCCCTTCGTGCGAGATCCCGCAATCGGCATTTCAATCGACGCGGGATCGTCCTGATCCAATGATACGCTGGTGCATTGCGCGAGTCAACAAGTCTTGACGGATTTTTTTCGTATTCCAGACATGGAGACAAAAATTGACTTCACCGGGGATCGCCCGCGGCGCCCGGTCCCCGCAGGAGCCGCTCGATCCCTTCGCGCGCCTGGGCGCGGTTGGCGTCGTCCGGAATCCGTCGTCCTTCGGCGGTCGTGAGCGAGAACGAGTCGATCGCGCGGTCGGCTTCGGTGCACACGCGCGCGGAATGGATAACCCATTGTCTCCGCGAGAGATGCGAGGTGAGCTCGAACAGCAGGCCGAGCCTGTCGGGGCCGGTGATGTCGAGGATCGTGTAGTCGTCGGAGGCGTGGTCGTGGAACTCCACCTTCACCTCGGGGGTCATGATCCGCGACACGGTGGAGCTCCAGCGGCGGATGTATCCGTCCACCATCGAGGCCAGCTCGTCGGCTTCCAGGTCGCGCGCCTTGGCGATCTGCGCCTCGCAGCGTCGCTCCAGCTCCCGGGCGTCGCCGACGCCGTCCTTGTCCAGCGCGATGGCCGAGAACAGGTCGATCACCACGCCGTCGACGCGGGTGTAGACCTGCGAGGACGCGATCGAAAGGTGGAGCGTGGAGAGCCCCGCGCAGATGCGCGAGAGCAGTCCGGGCCGGTCGGGCATGGCCACGGCGATGTCCCAGTGCGAACCTTGGTCGCGGACCTTCACGGCCACGCGGCGCTTGGCCGACAGCGATTGCAGGAGGTCGATGTGGTCGGCCACCTGGCGAGCCGACACCGAGCTCGCGTAGCGTCGAGGCAGCCGCTTGAGGTGTTCCAGGACTTCTTCCCGCGGATGCCCGAACGCGTCCTGCGCGAGGGCTTCCCGTCGGACCTCCGAGTCCACGGGGGTTTCGGCGAATTCCGACAGCTCGGCCAGTGCGGTCTCGTACAGGCGCCTCAGCAGACTCGCCTTCCAGGCCGACCACGCGTCGGGGTGCACCGAAGAGATGTCGGCCCAGGTCAGGATGTAGAGCTTGCGCAGCAGGTGTTCGTCGGGGATCTTCGCGAGCAGGTCGCGGACGGTCTTGGGGTCTTCCACGTCGCGTCGCTGCGCCAGGCGGTTCAGGAGCAGATGGTGCTGCACGAGGTCGGCCGCCTGCGCCGCGCGCGCTTCGGAGTAGTCCGCGAGACGGCAGTAGGCGCGCACCATCTTCGCGCCCGTGTCGCTGTGGTCGGGGCCCACTCCTTTGCCGACGTCGTGGAAGATCGCCGCCAGGAACAGCACGTCCAGGTCGGTGGCGGCCTGCATTTCCTTGCGCAGGTGCGACAGGATCGGATCGTCGTTGCGGGACAGGGTGGCCAGGCGGGTGAGCACGGTGAGCGTGTGCTCGTCGGTGGTGTAGACGTGGTAGATGTCGTGCTGGCTGTGGCAGTCGATCAGACGGAAATCGGGAATGATCAGGCCGACGATTCCCAGGCGGTGCAGTTCGCGCAGGGTGAATCCACCGGCGCTGGAAGCCTTGGCGATGTCCAGAAGACGGTCCAGGCAGGTGGGGAGGTCGATTTCGGAGGTGGTCATCACCGATACGGCCTGCCGCACGAACCAGCGCGTGCGGGCCCCGATGCCGACGCCCGTCCGCTGCGCTCCGCGGTAGAAGTCCAGCACCAGCGGAAGGTTCCCCAGGAACGGATTCGCGCCGCCGAACCGCATTTCCAGCACGCCGTTTTCCACCGCGAACCTCGGGTCGGCGCTCTTGGCGCGCGGCGCCTTGCGTTCGGTGAAGGCGATCTGGTCGCAGTACTGCGAGGTCACCGAATCGACCGTGCGCACGTGGCGGTAGAAGTCCTTCTGGAAGATCTCCACCGCCTTCTGCTGTTCCTTGTCCTGGTAGCCCAGCGCCTTGGCCACCACGATCTGGTCCTCGAACCCCAGCCGGTCGCCCTTCTGGCCGGTGCTCAAGTGCAGCGCCACGCGGGCGCGCAGCAGGAATTCGTTGGCGGCGCGCAGTTCGTCCAGTTCGTCGGGGCTCGCGATGCCGTGGCGCACGAGGTCGTCCAGGCCCCTCGCGCCGTGCTGGATCCCGGCCAACCACACCAGGTTGTGGAGGTCGCGCAGGCAGCCGCGTCCTTCCTTGAGGTTGGGTTCGAGCATCTGCGCGAGCTGTCCTTGGGCCGCCAGTCGCTTGTCGCGTTCGTCGAGTTTCATCTGGACCAGGTTGTTCAGGCGCCGCCGCGAAGGCCGTTCGGCCGCGAAGTCGGCGAACTCGCGGTAGAGTTCGAACTTCCCCCCGATGAACCTCTCCTGCAGGAACGCGGTGTAGGTCTCGACGTCGGATTCCGACGCCTTGCGGCATTCGTCCACCGATCTCACCGCCTGGCCCAGCGCGAACCCCAGGTCCCACAGGGGGTAGAGCATGTGCTCGATCTCGGCGATCACCGCCGAGCCCGGCTTGGGGTGCGTCAGGATGAGCAGATCGACATCGGATTTGGGGCACATCTCGCGCCTGCCGTAGCCGCCCACCGCCACCAGCGCGATGTCCCACGCGGCGGGCTGGGTGTTCATGCGGGCTTCCAGGTGCGTGCGCAGGAGGGCGTCGACGACGTCGGTGAGCGCGGCGGTGGTGGCCACGGCCGAAGCTCCCGATTCGAACGCGCGGCGGATCCGTTCGCGTTCGTCTTCCAGGACGAGCCGGAGCGCCTCCAGTCGCTGGAGGGGATCCTGGATGCGGAAGAAGACGTGCCGGAATCTGGAGGCGATCTGGATCATGACCAGAAGTTAGACGGAATCGCTCCTCACAGCAGGATGTATCCGATCAGGAAGTTCGCGATCAGGATGCTCACGCTGGAGGCCTGCACCGATTTCTCGATCGCGCTGCCCACGCCTTCGGCGCCGTTGCGAGCCCGGATTCCGGCGTAGCATCCGAAGGTGGTGATGATGAACCCGAAGAAGAACGCCTTCACCAGCGCCACCACCACGTCCCAGTCGTCGTAGAAGATCCGCACGCCTTTCCAGAACAGCGAAGGCTCCATTCCCTTGAACACCACCGCGACGGACAGCGCGCCCATCAGGCCCACGAACGCCGACACGATGCACAGCACGGGAAGCATGACAAGGCCCGAGATCACGCGCGGCGCGACCAGGAACTGGTAGCGGTCCAGTCCCAGCACGTCCATGGCGTCGAGCTGTTCGGTCACCGACATGGAGCCGAGCTCGGAGGTCATGCCCGCGCCCGTGCGGCCGGCCACCACCAGGGCGGTGAGGACCGGGCCCATTTCCAGCATGATCGACTTGCCCACCGCGGTGCCCAGGAACGTGAGCGGGATGAAGTCGGAGAAGAGATACGCCGCCTGCCAGGCGGTGACCGCGCCGGTGAACACGGACGTGGTGGCCACCAGCGGGATGGAACTGATCCCGATGGAATAGAGCTGTTCCACCGTGAAGTGCGGATGCCGGTAGAACTTCCAGGCGACGCCGAACGTTTCGCCCAGGAACCCCACGAAGCCCACCACGCTGTCGAACCCCTTGAGCACCCAGTTCCCGATCCAGAGCATGAGCTGGTCGATCCCCAGCAGGAATCTGCCGAAGAAATGGAAGGGGCTGGAGGAGCTCTTCGCCATAGACCTCGAAGATAGCACCCCGTCGACTCACAACGCCAGCAGCCAGGCCAGGTTCCATTCGTGGAATCCGGTCGGATCCACCGCGTTGTCACGGTCGTCGGATGTCCCGCTCGTCGGGGCGGAGTCGTCCGTCCGGGGACGCCATCCTCCCGCGAGCGGTTGCAGCCACGCGCCACCCAGCTCGATCTCCCCGATGGCGCCCGTCTTCCAGCGCAGCGCGGCGCGCGCCTGGGCCATGGCGATCCATCCCCGGCCGTCCGCGGGCGCGTCGTCCGACAGGCGCGGGAACAGGCCCACCACGCGCACGGTCGTGCGCGAGACCGCGATGTCAAAATCCGTCAGCAAGAACCCGCACCCGGCGCGCACGGAAGCCCGTTCGCCGCCCCAGGCGCGATCCACGAATCCTCGCCATCCCCGGATGGACACGGCACCTTCCAGGTGCTCGGAGCGGTCTTCCAGCACGGAAGACAACTGGGCGAACTGGTCGTCGGGGACCAGGTTCCAGTGCACGAACGGGCGATCGAGTCCGCCCGAGGGAATTTCGAGTTCCATCTGGCGGGCGCCCAGGGATACCGCCCAAGGTCCGATCGACCAGCCCAGATCCAGCCGCGCCCGCGCCGAGTTCCAGGTCTGGTCGTGGTAGACCTTGGATCCCCGCGCACCGAGGGTGCGAAGCGTGGCGTGCTCGATGCCGTAGTCGGCGCGCACCCGGCCCCACGGGGTCGCGACCATGGCGGTGGCCGACCATCCCGCGGCGGTTCCCGTGTCGACGATTCCGTCGTGCGAGGGGGACGCCGATTCGCGGGTCCAGGCGGACGCGTTGGCGCGGACGGGTCCGAGGTCCATGTCCAGGAGAGCTCCCACCGAGTCGGTCGCGTCGCGCCAGGCCAGCGCCATACGGCCTTCGGGGACGGAAACCGACAGGTCTGCGCGTTGGTCGGATCTGGACGCGCCCGCTTCCAGCCGGATCGACCCGAGATCGGCCCCGACGGAACCCAGCGAAGACCGGAAGCCTCCGCCCGAGGCGAAGCGCGTCTGGAGCCTCAACGGTCCGGCGCGCCAGGCGGATCCCGCGAAGAATCCGGCCGCACGGTTCGGGGAGCGCAAGGCCAAGGTGCCCGTGGATACATCGCGCGCGCGGTCGGAGAGCGAGGTCCCGAACCAGACATCCCAATCGGCGGCTGTGGCGCGAAGGGTCTGGCCGAATTCCGTGGTGCTCCAGTTCGCGCGCAGCGGGGAACGAAGCGCGAAATGGGATGCCGACCGGACGTCGACTCCGGCCTCGGGAATGGAATTGAGGGCGCGGACAGAAACCGTGTCGAACAGCCAGGCGGGATCGGCGCCCAGCCGATCGAACCACGGCGCGCCCCAGGCGCCGGCCACCGAAGCGGCAAGAAACAGAAATCCCCCCAGGCCGCCCGAAGGAAGCCGGAGGGGATCGGAGGAAGGTTGGACGATTTTGTCCAACGCTGGATCAGAGAGGAGAGATCGGAGCAGGGGCGAGTCCGGTGGTGGGCACCACCTTTTCTTGCATCGCCTCGAACTGGTTCAGCACGTCCAGGGTGCTGGTGAATTCGAACGCACCGCCGAAGGTCGGATCGGCCCATTCCATGTACATGTCCATGTCCTTGGCCGAATCGATCGCGATCTTCTGGTCGAAATCTTGGGGGCGTTGCGGGGGTCCGACAACGCGCGCGCCGCGAACGAAGTCCCCGACACCAGCGCGGTCGGCGACGACTTGAACATGCCTTCGGGGCCCGATTCGTCGCCGATGCGCAGGCCGGCGTCCCACATCCGCTTGAGCGAGTCGGAAAGGTCGTCGACCTTGATACATCGCGTATTCCGGGCGGGACGTGATCCCGGTCACAACTCCTCGGGCAAGTCTTCGCCGGCGGCGTTCAGCGCGTCCTGGCGCAGGTGTTCCAGGTGCGGAAGAAACGCCTGGAACAATCGGGCGAACCCTTCGGGCGCGATCTGCTCGCCGCGGATCCCGGGTTCCAGCCCGCATTCGGCGATGGCGCCGTCCACCACCGGGGCGGGAAATGTCATCAGGAGCGAATTGCGCAGGGTCTTGCGCTTCTGGCGGAACGCCGCGCGCACGAACCACGGGAACATCGGGTCGGCCACCATGGGCTCGGGCCTGGCCTTGAGCAGGAACGTCCCCGAATGGACGCGGGGGCGAGGACGGAAACTGTCTGGGCCGATCTTGAGTCGGATCTCGGAGGTCGCGTGGTTGGCCACCATCACGGTGAGCGATCCGTAGTCGCGGCCGCCGGGTTCGGCGCAGATGCGCTTGGCGACTTCCCACTGCACCATGAACGTCATGTGGCGGAACCTGCGGATCTGGGGCAGGAACCGGATCAGGATCGCCGAGGCCCGGTTGTACGGGAGGTTGCCGCACAGCACGGGGAGCACCCCCGTGGGGCCGGGTTCCAGCCACGGGTCCAGGTCCACCAGCAGCGCGTCCTTGTTGATCACCACCAGGTCGGCGCCGTCGCGGACCTTGCGGGGGAGCTTGTCGGCCCACTTGGGGTCGATCTCCACCGCCACCACCCGACCCTTTTCGGCGAGCAGCGCGGTGATGGCGCCGGCACCGGGGCCGATCTCGATGATGGTCCCGCCTTCCACCGGATCGGCGTCCTGCGCGATCGCCTGGCACACGGAATGGTCCACCAGGAAGTTCTGACCGAACCTCCTGCGTTCAGCGTCGTACATGCATCGGCCTCAGCGGACGGTGGAAGCGGGGCGGTTCTTGAACTTGCCGTTGTCGCCGTCGGAGGGGTCGTCCACCTGCTTGTAGTTCGAGCAACCACTCAAGGCGAAGGCGGCGAGGCCGAGCAGGACGGCGGTTCGGACGATGGACATGGGATCTCCTTGCATGGTTGGACCGGTGTCGGGCACAGGAGGCCTCGACGGACAGAAAATACCATCATCGCGGACGCGATCGACGCGATCCGGAGCCCGGAGCGTGTGGAAGATCACGTCGGCGAAGCCCGGGGCTTCTTCGAGATTGAATCTCGATTGGACAAAAAGCTATCTTCCCAGTCCAGCATATGCCCAACAAGAAGCCATCCGGCAACCCAGCGCCTCTCAAGCCCGCGGATTTCGACGAAGCGCTCGAACGCTACCGCGAATATCTCAAGCGCAAGAAGCTCCTGTTCACGCGCGAGCGCATCGCCATCCTGGAAGAAGTGATGGCGCGCCACGACCATTTTTCCGTGGAAGAGCTGCACGACAGTCTCAAGGCCAACGGGAAGAAGGTGTCGCGGGCGACGCTCTACCGCAACCTGGACAGCCTCAAGGAAGCGGGCATCCTGGCCGAGGTCGACCTGGGCAACCGCCACGTGCAGTACGAGCACGTGCTGGGGCACCGCCAGCATTTCCACATCATCTGCGAAGAGACCTCAGAAATCATCGAAGACGATTCGGTGGAAGTGGAAAAGGCCGTCGAGATCCTGGCCCGCAAGCACGGGTTCGACGTGTCGCGCATCAAACTCCAGATCTTCGGCACCAAGCGCCGGAAATAACCCCCCAAGGAAGGTTCCCGCCATGAAAGGCATCGTGCTCGCCGGAGGCGCCGGATCGCGCCTCTACCCCATGTCCCAAGTGGCAAGCAAACAGCTGCAGCCCATCTACGACAAGCCCATGATCTACTATCCCGTCGCCACGCTCATGATGGCCGGGATCAAGGAGATCCTGATCATCTCCACGCCGCACGACACGCCGCGGTTCAAGGACCTGATGGGCGACGGCTCGCAGTGGGGAATCAAGCTGGAATACGTGGTGCAGCCTTCGCCCGACGGACTGGCCCAGGCCTTCATTTTGGGCGCCGACTTCATCGGGACGGATTCCGTCACCCTGATCCTGGGCGACAACCTGTTCTACGGACGCATGGGTTTGGCAGAAGCTGTCGCGTCGTTCAAGAGCGGCGCCAAGGTCTGGGGCTATCCGGTCAACGACCCCGAGCGCTACGGCGTGGTCGAATTCGACGCCACCGGCAAGGCGATCTCCATCGAAGAAAAACCCGCCAAGCCCAAGAGCCGCTACGCGGTGCCGGGCCTGTACGTGTACGACAACACGGTGGTGGCGCGCGCCAAGGTCCAGAAGCCTTCGCCTCGCGGCGAACTGGAAATCACCGACCTCAACATGACCTACCTGAACGAAGGCAAGCTCCAGGTGGAGAAGCTGGGTCGCGGCATCGCCTGGCTGGATACCGGAACCACCGAGTCGCTCCTGGAAGCCGGACAGTTCATCCACGCGATCGAAGCCAGGCAGGGACTCAAGGTCTGCTGCCCGGAAGAGGTCGCGCTGCGCCAAGGGTTCCTGGACCCGGCCCAGTTCCGCACGCTTCTGGACAAGATGCCCAAGTCGTCGTACCGCACCTACCTCGAGGGCGTCCTCGCCGACGGTGTCGCGTGAAGGTCGCCTTCCTGATCGCGCTGAGCGCCGTCGGAATCTGGTACAACTGGAAGGCCACGCGCCACTGGTGGGCCGCCCAAAAACGGCTCTGGCCTGCCAAGTCCGATGTCGTGGGCTGGGCGGGCGTGGGATTTTCCGGCCTGTGGTACTTCTTCGTGTTCGTGTTCTTCGCGGGACTCACGGTCAACAACACGCTGTTCCGGTAGCGCAAAAAACGGAAGCCAAGGCCCTACGGCGTGGCTGGCGCGGATCCCGCCGCCATGACCAGCGTGGCGTGGCAGCCCTGCGGGCCCGCCACCAGGATCAGCGACGAATCCTTGTTGCGGCGGCGGTAGACGGCGACCTGTCCCGGGTGCGCGTCGGGCGATTCGCCGTCGGTGCCGGTCAGGCAGAATCCGTCGTGCACCACCAGGGCGCAGGCGCTCCAGGCGGGCACGTCCATCTCCAGGTGCCGCCCGCCTTCCAGTCGGATGGACAGCAGTTTCTGGCAAGGGGCGTCGATCTCGCAGGTGACGGATTTCGCACCCACGGTGAGGCCGCGCAGCGGGGCGGTCTCGCGCGCGATCGCGGGCTCCAGGAACCGGAGCTCGCCGTCGTCGGGCAGACGCAGGATGCGGAACGCCTGGTGGAGGTCCAAATCTACCCCCGCGAAGCGATCTCGTGGATGGCGCTGATGTCCGCGTCGCCGAATCCACGGGAAAGGGCCTGGGCGTACAGGGCTTCGGCCGCGGCCAGTTGGGTGAGGTCCATACCCGCGTCCTTGGCGGCGCTCAACGCCAGCCGGATGTCCTTGAGCGCGTGCTTGAGAGGGAACTCAGGAGACCAGTCGCGGGATTCGATCTTGAACCGCTTGAAGCCCAGGAAGGCCGGCGCCACGTGGGTGGGCAGGATCGCTTCGTTGACGGTTTCCTGGGAGAGCCCGAACTTTTCGGCCAGGCCCAGGGCTTCCGACCAAGCTGCCTGCGCCTGGGCCAGGAACAGGTTGTTCACCAGCTTGAGCGATGCGCCGGCGCCCTGCGCACCTGCATGGACGGTCCGGGCTCCCATGGCTTCGAACAAGGGGCGCGCCGATTCCAGGTCCTGGGCGTCGCCACCCACGAAGAACACCAGCTTGGCGTTGGCGGCCGCGCCCGACGATCCCGACACCGGGGCGTCCAGGAACTTCAGGTCGCGCGTGGCGGCTTCCTGGGCCATGCGCCGCGAGGTGGAAGGGTCCACGGTGCTGCAATCGATCCAAAGGCTCCCGGCGGCCATGGCGTCCACCATCCCCTGGCCAAGCGCCACATCCTGCAAGGCTTGCGGGTCGGCGAGCATGGTCACCACGAACTTCGCACCGGCCACGGCCTGCTTGGGCGAATCGACGGGGGTGCACCCCGACGAAGCGAGCGCCTCGGCCTTTTCCGCCGTGCGGTTCCAGACGCGGACCGCGTGACCCGCCCTCGCGAGATTCGCCGCCATGCGCGAGCCCATGATGCCCAATCCGAGAAACGCGATTTCCATGGTTATTGCCTCTGTTCCGGGAGCGACTATCGTACGACCGGCAGGGAGCGATGTCCACTGTCGATTTGGATCTTCGGGAACCATCCGTTCGCGGCGGTTTCCAGGTCCGGCGAATCGGATTCCACGCGAACCAGCGCCGACTGGAACCCGTGGAGCGAATCGCGCAGGACGATCCTGGAGGCCTGGGCGACCGATCGCCCCACCAGACGCCCCCAGGACGCGTAGCGCGCGCATTGGAGCGAATCGGGTGGCGACGAAGGTTGCCACACCGGGGCCGCGAGGTCGGCTCCGACGGAGTCGGGAAGGACGGTTCCTTCGGGGGCCATCAGGCGGGCCTTGCGGAAGACAGGGCCCGCCAGCCGCTTGGCCAACAACGCCGAAGCCTCGTGGGGCCGGTTCCAGAACAGGATGGTCTTGGGATGGGTTTCCAGAAGCTGCTGGACGTACTTGTCCCAGTTCTGGTTGTCGAGGTCGTGGGGGAGCACCAGCGCCCCCGGGAGCGAATCGCGCAAACCGTCGATCACGATTTCGGCCCACGATCCGGATGCGGTCACCACGATCGCCACAGGCGACGGCGCTTGGCGGAGCCGTTCCAGCAGGATCGCCTGCATGCGCCTGGTGGTGGGCCAGATGTGCCAGACCTGTCCGGGTGCGAGGTCGGGTCCGTCTCCCAGCAGCAGGCAGGGGGCGGAATCGGGCCGCGGGCGGAATCCGTCCACGACCGGACCCATTCCGGCCAGCAGCAGGTCGTGCCGGGTGGTGCGGCCCGCCGTGTCGGTCCAGGCCTGCAAGGCGTGCGGGTCGGACAGGTTGTCGGTCCAGCGCCAATCCCAGTGGAAGGAGGTGTCGGTCGATTCGGCCAGTCCTTTGGCGAACCCGTCGCGGAACGCCTTGCCCACGGGCGCGAGGTCGCCGGAAAACGGCAGGCAGCCCAGGCCGCGGAACCGGTGCGGGGCGCGTTTGACCGCGAACGCCGGTGAAACGGCGCCGGCAAGCAGAACGCCCATCGTCATGGTTCCCACCACGGCGGCGAGGCTCCGCAACAAACCGCCCCGCAGCTTGCTGCGGGGTGTTGTCTGGCCAGCAATCTCGGGCCTGATGCCACGAAGCAAGTTTCGGGGTATCAGGCCCGAGGAGAGTGGAAGCTTGGACCGGTCCATCGGCATTGAACGATTCAAAATACACCACATGGCACGGAGGCCGGACGCGTCCGCCCCAGGGCGACAGTTGTACCTTTGCCGGATACCGTCGATGCGACACCATTTCTCCATCCTAGGCGCGATCCTCCTCCTGGTCGGTTGCTGGAAGCCCGCTCCGCGAAAAGCCGAAGCGGATCCGGTGCCTCGCGAGGATTCCATCGTCGAACCCGTCGGCCCCAGGACCGTCCAGGCCCTGTTCCGAGGCGGCGCCGTGGTCGATTTCTGGCAATCCGACACGCTGGCCTGGAAGCTCAACACCGCCTCGCTGCGCCAGGATCCGCGCACCGAACGGGTGTGGACCAAACCGGTGGATCTGATCGCCTTCGACAAGAAGGGCGGCATCGTGGCCCGGATCAAGGCGGATTCGGGCACCATGGATCGCGGCATGAGGTTCTTCCGCGCCTGGGGTCGCGTGGTCGGGACCAACGCGACGGGCATGGAACTCAAGACGGATTCCATCGTGTTCGACAAGGAATCGGACCGCATCCACACATCGGCCCGCGTGCGCGTGAAGACGGAAGTGGGAGACGTCCTCACGGGCAAAGGGTTCCGGTCCGACGCCTACCTGAACCGCTGGGAGATCCTCTCCGACGTGAAGGGCCGGATCCAGGACTTCAATTCGTTCCCGTTCGGGGAGCTGAAGTGAGTTCGGCTTTCGCCCGGTTCGCGTCGTGCGCCGCGCTTTCCCTGCTGGTCTGCGCCGCGTCCGCCGCCCCGGCCAAGGCCGGAGCGGGCTCCAAGAAGGCGGCTTCCAACGAACCCCTGGTCCTGGACGGCGCCGACAACTTCGTGGTCCAGAACCGCGGAGCGCTGGTGGAACTGACAGGAAACGTCCGGTTCCACCGCGGCGACGTGAAGATGAGTTCGCGCCGCGCCGTGTGGGACCGCGCCGCCGACCAGGTCCGGTTCGACGGCGATTTCCGTCTGGACCATCCCGCCGGGACCCTCACTTCGCAGAGCGGACGCTACGAGCGGTCTTCGGGTTCGGCCTGGGCCGACGGCGCCGCCAAGCTGCGCGATTCGTCGGGCGGCACCACCCTCGAGGCGGGCCGGATCCACTACAACCGCCCCAACCGCCGAGCCGAGGCCTCGTTCGGCCCCGTGTTCCGCCGCATGTCGGGACCCGACTCCGCCCGCGACACCACCGAGATCGCCGCCGACCTGCTGGTCTGGCGCGAGACGGATTCCGTCGCCGAGGCCAAGGGGCGGGTGAAGCTGCGCCGGGGCAAGCTGGAAGCCACCTGCGGAAGCGCGGTGCTCGACCAGAAGACCCGCAAGCTCATCCTGGACGACGCGCCCTTCGCGAGACTGGAAAATCGCAACCTCTCGGGGGAGTCCATGGTGCTGGACGTGAACCTCAAGAAGGAAAAGATCGAGAAGGTCTTAGTGCTCAAGGACGCGCGCGGCGACGTCGTGGGCGACCCCGATTCGGCGGGCGTGTCCAGCGTCGCCCGGGTGTTCGGCGACACGC
>JAKPQQ010000111.1 GCA_029557215.1 Fibrobacterota bacterium
AGGCCAGTTCGGGGCGTCTGGTGCTGTCCGATGCCCACCTGAACGCCGGTGGCGACAAGAAAACGGAAGCGGTGCGCCATTTCCAGCGCCAAATTCTTTCTTTGGCATCCGAGTCCCTCGAAAGGTTCCCGAGGGAACACAGGGACGTCTCCACACTTACTCTCGCCGTCGACAAGAAAGCCTTCGTGGAAATTCGCGAAATGCTCAGGGAATTCCGCCAACAGATCCAGAAGCGCGTCGAGGAATCGACCGGGCCAGATCGTGTCATGCAGCTTTCCATGGCGTTCTTCCCACTGGCTCCGGCTCCGGAGGGCTCCGAATGAGGTTCGCGCCCTCGATTCTCGCCCCTTCGCTGGCGTTTATCCTGTTCGCCTCCTGCTCCGACGAGAGGGGGGCTGGCAACACCACGCAGACCGAAAACACCGTGGCGGCCAGAACCATCCGCGTCGATTCCCTTCTGCCATCCTGGAATCGCCCGTCCCAGTCCACCACCGTCGCCACGCTGCGGCTCAACCAGAACAACTTCCAATTTGCCGAAACCGACTCGTCCGGACGCGACCTCGCCGTCGAGACCGAGGCAGGAAGAGCTCTCCCCTTCGAAATCGTGTACTGGGACAAGCCCGCCAAGCTGGGACGCCTGCGCGTGCTTCTCGATTCGTCTCTCCAGCACCGCGGGGATCGCTTCCTCCTGCGTTGGAAGCAGCCGCTCCTCCAGCGAAGCGACGCCAACTCCGTCTGGAAGACCATCCCCGACAGCCAGCGTCTGGCTCTGCGTTCCGTCCTTGTCGCCGACTTCGAGAAGTGGTCCAGCTCCACGCTGCTTCCCACGCGTCCCGACTGGGAGGTCCACGCGACCGATTCCTTCAGCCTCAACTCCCTGAGCTTCGTCGCCGCCAGCAAGGGACGCTCCGGGTCCGCGCTGTCCGTGGAATACAAATCGGGCAGCTCCGGCTACCTGGTGGTCAAGACCCCTCTGGTCGCTCCCCGGCAGGCAAGGAGCATCCGGGCGCTCGATTCCGTGGTGTTCTACGCGAGGTGTTCAGCCCGGAACACGAGCATCTTCCTTGCTTTCGATCACCACGAGCTCTTCAAGGCCTGGAAGCTCGATACTCTCGATACCGTCTGGACCCGCTACCGCGTCCGTCCTCAGGACTTCATCCCCGCGAGCAATCCGCACGGCGGGAACAAGGGCTGGGAGGCGGTGCGCGATTCCGCAACGGATCTGACCTTCCTCGTCTACGGCGGCACGCGTGTCTGGTTCGACGACATCCGTATCTACGGCATCGACCGGGAAGATCTGGAATAGGAGCTCGCCCTCGGCGACCAAGGCCTGTTTGCAGATAGGTTCCAAGCCTGCCGCGAGCTTCGCAGGCATTCCCTTGGACGTCCAGCTTCGGCACAGGCATGAGGCCCCCCTGGTCGGCTTGCCCCACGACGCGCCGCGCCGTGCTCGCACGTCGTTCCAGGAAGCGGGAGCAGCAGCTCCCCGCGTCGCCGATGCATCTTTTGGGGAACGCTGGCGTTCGCCGCTTCGTCCTCTGAAGGTACAGCGGCGCGTCCCGAACGGTTCCGGGGGGCTGTTCCCCCACAATTGTCCCAGGAGTGACTTCCGATGAGCGCACGCAACCCGGCCCGGTCCTTTCAGCCTGCCGCCGCGCTGCGCAGGCTGGCTCGGGGATCCGCGCTTCTCGAGACCGCGGCGGAGGGGCGCGAGCCCTCTCCCCTGGGGTGGAAGGTCCGTGCCCTCACCGCACCCGAGACGCTGCAGCTGGAACGCCAGGGGTGCTGGTGCCAGGACTGGACCCGCGTGCGCGTCCAGGAAGGGTTCGAGACCGCCGCGGTGCGGAACGCGACCTTCGAGGGCGAC
>JAKPQQ010000144.1 GCA_029557215.1 Fibrobacterota bacterium
CCGCATCGCCGAGGCCTCGAAGTGGCGCTGGCCGTCCATGGCGGGTTGCTCGCCTGGGAGGCGGGCGACAGGTCGGAAGCGCTGGACGCGTTTCGAGCCGCGGTGGTCCTTTCTCCCGGACTTCCCGAGGCGGAGGGCAACCTTGGGCTTCTGCACGAAGCCTTGGGAAGCTCGGATTCGGCTCGGATTCATCTGCGTATCGCCGTCGCGGGGGACTCCTTGAATCAGGCCGCCTGGGAACGGTGGGTGCGTCTCGTGCAGAAAAGGAGGGTGTTCGGATCTTGATTTTGTACCGTCTGGACGGTATAATATCTCCCATGGCATTGCATACCCGATCCGACTCCCTCCTGACCAGGCAGCAGATTCTCTCTGCGGCCATCGTGGTTGCAGTTGAGGGTGGGCCTCAGGTACTCACTATCGAAGCGGTGGCCAAGGAGGCGAAGATGAGCAAGGGAGGGGTGCTCTACCACTTCCCCTCCAAGGATGCGCTCGTGAAGGGGATGTTGCGCTTCTACCTCCAGGGGTTCTGGGATTCCCTCCACCACCACTGGAAAGCCGACCCCCGCCGCGAAGGGCGGTGGCATCGCGCCTGGATCCGGGCCACGTTCGACTCCCTGCGCCGTGACCACAAGGTCGAAAATCCCGCGCTGTTCTCGATGATCCACTCCAATCCGGAGCACCAGCAGTTCCTGCAGCGCCAGTTCATGAGGGTGCAGCGCTGCCTGAATCTGGATGGTCTGGACTCCATCCAGTCGCGCTTCCTGGTCAGTTCCATCGCAGGGTTCCGGTTCGACAAGATGTTCCGCATCTTCTGGTCGGACAAGATCACACTCGATGCCATGGAAGCGCATTGCCTGAGTGTTCTCGATGGAATCGCAATTAAGGAAAATGTCGGTGGGCGGGTGCTATGAAGAATACGACATTCCTTAGCGCTGTTAATTTCAGAAGGAAGTCCGACGATATGCGTGTCGCACGTTTTCTGCTCTTGGTTCCGTTCGTCGCTTCGGCGCAGGTCCTCACCTTGCAGCAAGGATTGCAGGAAGCCCTGACCAAGGGGCCCGAAGCCGAGTACATCCGCAACTCCGTGGATTCAGCCAACCAGGTGGTCAAGGAGGTCCGCAAGGTCGCCTGGCCCAGCGTCTCGGCCTACGCCAACGCGGGGCTCGGTTGCCAGCCTTCGCAGCTAGCGGCTCTCGGCGGCGTGTTCGGTGCGCTGGGACAGTCGATCGGCGGCCTCGACCACCGGGTGGGAACCCTGGAGGACAGCGCTCGTCTGCCCCACGGTTCCAGCACGGCTCCGCTGGATGCGCTCAAGGCGCTCGAAGCGGATCCCGACGAACCGACATGGAACGTGGGCTACGGCGTGAAGGCGTCGCAGACGCTCTTCACCTTCGGCAAGGTGACCACCGCCTTGCGCATGGCCTCCACCCAGGATCGCCTCACGGCGCACAAGGTCCGCAGCACCAGGATCGACGTCCAGTCGAACTTCCTCACGCTGTGGACGGGAACAGTCCTCGCCGAACGCAAGGTGGGCACCATCGAGCGGTCCCTCAAGCGCCAAGCCGAGACGGTCGCGTACCTGGAGCGTTCCTTCGCCGCCGGGCAGGGTTCCAAGGCCCAGATCCTGATGGCGCGTTCCCAGATGCTCAAGCTCCAGCCCGACCTCCTGGCCGCCCGCCGCGACGCGGTCGCCGCCCGCCGGATGCTGAATCGCACCCTGGGACGCTCCGCCGACGACGTGACGGCGCTGGACACCACGGGGCTCCCGGAGCTCGAGGCGCGCCTGCCGCCCTCGCGCGACGAGCTCCTCCAGGAGGCGCTGCGGAACCGCGATGATCTCAAGATGCTCAAGGAGGCGATCGGCCTCCAGGAGGA
>JAKPQQ010000317.1 GCA_029557215.1 Fibrobacterota bacterium
GATCAATCCCGTGAACATGGTCGCTATCCCCCGAAGTTCCAGGTCACACCCCACCCCGAACGGATCCCCGGCGGAGTCCATCCGGCGGCGGGGACTTGCCTGTCGTCCAGGAGGTTTTCCAGCCGCCAGAACAACTCGAAGGTGCTGATCCTGAACCGGTTTTCCCAATCCAGCGTCCCTCCCGGAGGAGAGCGCACCAAGGTCGCACCGTCGCCGGTGGTGCCCACCAGCTGGCTGGAAGAACTCCAGGTCGTGAGCGCCACGGAAGACGCCCCCGAAGCCCGCCCGGCCAACATGGGACCTTCCCAGCCCAGGCTCGTGCGCGAATGGATGGCCGCATAGCGCAGGTCGCGCCCCCCGCCCAAGGGCTCGCCCGGAGCCATGGTCTGCCCCACCGCCCACTGGGTGGCCAGCCAGGTTTGTTTCCAGGTGGCGCGGGTCCCGAGCCTTGCCGACCATCCCAACACCGTGCCGTCGGCGTTGGACAGCACCATGGCCGAACGCCCGTCGAGCAGGAACGATCGCGAGGTCGGAACCCTCGCGGGCTGGATCGCGTCTTCCAGCAGCACACCGGCGACCGCCGCGTCCAGCGCGAGCCAATCGGCCAAGTCGACCTTGGAACCGGCCTGCGCGATCCATCTGCCTTCGCTCGACAGATTCCGGGATGGAATGCTGCGCAACAACGGATCGGGAAGGATGGTCCGCTCCCAATCGGGCAAGGCGGCCTCGCGGGCCAGACGCAGGTCGGCGCCGGCCCTCGATCCGTTCCAATCCAGCGAAACCGCGCCGTCGGGCGCCATGAAGGTGCGGTCGATCGGGTCGTTCAAGCGGTTCCAACCGGCATCCACGCGCAGTTCCAGCGAGCCCGGGTCGGCGACCAGGTAGATCCCGGCGCGTTCCTGGTCTTCCTGGAACGTCCCCTGCCAGGTGCCGGCGCTGCCCGTGCGCAAGGCGGCGCGCGAGTTGGTTCCCGCCCGGAACGCCGGACCTCCCCAGGAGAAGTCGATCTCGCCTTCCAGGTGGTCGACCGATCCCCGCACCTCCACCGGCGCGGCGGAATCCGTCCAGACCGCACGCGTCCAGTCCTGCCCGACCACGCGTCCGGTGGCCGATCCCCGGAATCCGTCCCGCTCCGACAAGATTCGTCCAAACCAGCCCGTCCGCGCCTCGCGACCGGGAAACGGCGCGAGATCGCCCCCGTCCCAGGTCTTGTGCGGATGCGGAATCCCGCGTTGGAGATCCACCCACGACCAGCCGAGCTCCAGCAGCAGGCCAGGCGTGGAGCGCGACACGACGGTTTCCCATTGGACGTCGTCCTGCCCGGGGCTGCGCCCCTTGGCGGGAAGGTCTTCGCGGGTTCTCCCGAAGGAGCCTTGGAACATGTCCTGGATCTGGTCGCGGTACACCCACGACCGTCCTTGCGCCGAACGCGCGCCCATGCGCAGCGCCAAGCCCCATGGCCCCGCCACCGCGCGCGAAAAATCCAACCCGAACCGGTAGGAAGCCAACGCGCCCCGCCAGAACTGCAACTGCGTGAGAGGAGTGTCCAGCGGACTGGGCGCGACCAGCTCCCGTCGGAGGGGCATGCCCCCGAACCCGGGTTCGGCGCGTCTTGCCACGGCCACCACCTGCAGCGGTCCCGCGTCGGAATTCCCCGCCAGGCTGGGGCCGGTCCAAGCGGGCCGCACGGCGCGTTCCCGCATGGGGAGCGTGGGCCACGGCGACCATTCCTCCCACATGCCGTCGAACTCGTAGGTCCGCGTCCAGGGCGCGTCGGGATCGCCCTTGCGGAACGCCTCGCGCAGCGCACCTCCGGAAGAACCGTCGCGCAGCGGCAGGTTCCAGGCCGGTGCGGGATCGCACAAGCCCTTGGGCTGGCGCGCCACCGCGGATTTGACGGAATCCGGCACGCGACGGGAAGTGTCGGCGACCTCGCGTGTCGAGGTGTCGGGCGGCCCAGAAAAGGGCGCCACGGCGGGGTTGGCGGGATCGGAGGCCAGCGCGCAGGATAGGAGGGATGCGAAGATCAGGATTCGAGGATCCACTGGTTGAGACGGCGCTGGAATTCGACCATGGTCGCGGGGCGCTCGTCGAGATTTCTGGACAGGCAGTCCAGCAGGAGTCCGCGAAGGCGGTCGCCGTTGCGGTAGGGGATGCGCGGGACCTGCGGATCGATGTCGGCCAGCGCCGCCAGGCCGCGCTCGTCCTTGTCGATGTCCACCGAGGCGCGCGCCTCGAACGGATTGACTCCGGTGAACGCGTAGCAGGCCAGCACCGCCAGCGAGAACACGTCGGTGCGCTGGTCCAGGCGGTAGTAGCTGCCCAGGAGCTGTTCGTAGCTCATGAACGTCTGGGTGCCCGGAACCTGCATGTGCATGTCGCCGACCACGTCCTCGACGTGCGCCCAGCGCGCCGACCCGAAATCCGTCAGGTACGGTTCGTCGCCGCGCATGAGGATGTTGGTGGGCTTGAGGTCGCAGTGGATGATTCCCCTGAAGTGCAGCTCGCCCACGATCCCCGCGATCTGGACCACCTGGATCACGCGCTTGACGATCTCCTTTTCGTCGCTGGGCCTGCGGCGCCAGCGCAGCGAGATGTCTTCGCCCTCCACGTACTCCATGATCATGTACATGTGGCGGGGTTCGCCCGCCTTGCGCCCGAAGAACCCGAAGTCCAGCATCTTCACCACGTGCGGGGCGTTCTGGCTGGAAAGGAACAGGTTGTAGCCCATCTCGGTGAGAGATCGGAAGAGCAC
>JAKPQQ010000159.1 GCA_029557215.1 Fibrobacterota bacterium
AACCAGTAGTTGGTGAACGATCCCGAACCGGGATTGGGGCCGTCGGGCACCTTGCAGGCGGTTTCCTTGGGGGTGGTGGTGTCGCGCATGGTCACGGAGATGCCGCTCTGGTTGGGCGAGCTGAGCGCGAAGGTGGTGTCGGCGTAGCCGGTCTTCTTGAACACCAGGGTGGGGTAGTTGACCAGCGTACGGGCCGAAAAGCGCGTGGCGACCGAGGCGCCCTGGGAGCCGAGCAGGGTGATGGGCTGGGAGACGCGGGTGCCGGAGTGCGCGATGCGCAGGATGGCGGGGCCGAACTTCGTGGTGGTGGGAAGGTCGGCGCGGGCCTGGCCGTCGACGAGGTTCGCGGCACCCTTCCAGAGGGTGGCGCCCGAAAGATCGACCAGATCCAGTTCCAGGGCGCCCTGTCCCGGGAACGAGATCAGGAGCTGGTTGCCCATCATCTGCGCGGAGTAGTCGACCTGGGCCTTGGCGCGCTGGACGCCGAGGACGTAGCTCAGGTTGAAGGATCCGCTGGAGTTCGTGGTGGTCTTGAGGTTCGCGGAATCCTTCACGGAAACCGTGACGTCGGCGAGGTTTTCGCCCTTGTTGCTCTTGACAGTGCCCGAAGCGCTGAAGGCCAGGGGGGAGGTCGCCAGGATGGTGATGGTCGCGAGGACGGACAATACGACGGAATCAGGCTTGGGCCTACGCATGGATCTGGATGACCTCCAAAAAGGGTGGGGCGGAAGTGGCGACTTCCTGGGATTGGCTGGAAAGGGTGCGAACCGCGTTTTCCACGCCAACGATCTCTAAGTGGGCAAAATTAATCGGATGCGCGAAAAACTTCGCGTGGTTTTTCCTCGTCGTCCCTGGACGACCCGAAACTGTGGATCCCGTTGTGTCCGCGAAAGGGGGGGCGGGGTCAGGCCCTGGACGCCTTCAGACTGCCCAGCACGGTGCGCAGATCGGACATGCTGATCGGCTTGACCATGAACCCGTCCATTCCCGCCTCCAGGCTGCGCTGGCGCTCTTCCTCCAGGGCGCTGGCCG
>JAKPQQ010000173.1 GCA_029557215.1 Fibrobacterota bacterium
CGGCCAGATGAACGAGCCCCCGGGCGCCCGCGCCCGTGTCGCGCTCACGGCGCTCACCATCGCCGAATACTTCCGCGACGAGAAGAACCAGGACGTGCTCCTGTTCATCGACAACATCTTCCGCTTCACGCAGGCGGGTTCCGAGGTGTCGGCGCTGCTTGGACGAATTCCGTCCGCCGTGGGATACCAGCCCACGCTCGGCACCGAAATGGGCGAACTCCAGGAGCGCATCACCTCCACCAAGAACGGATCGGTCACGTCCATCCAGGCCATCTACGTGCCCGCCGACGACTACACCGACCCGGCTCCCGCCACCGCGTTCACGCATCTGGACGCCACCACGAACCTGTCGCGACAGATTTCGGAACTGGGCATCTATCCCGCGGTGGATCCCCTCGATTCGCGCTCCAACCTGCTCACGCCGGATGTCGTGGGCCAGGAGCACTACGACGTGGCGCGCGGCGTGCAGCGCCTGCTGCAGCGCTACAAGGAGCTCCAGGACATCATCGCGATCCTGGGCATGGACGAACTTTCGGAAGAGGACCGCCTCACGGTCTCGCGCGCCCGCAAGGTGCAGCGCTTCCTGTCGCAGCCCTTCCACGTCGCCGAGCAGTTCACGGGCATGCACGGCAAGTACGTCAAGGTCTCCGACACCGTGCGTTCGTTCAAGGAGATCCTCGACGGCAAGCACGACAACCTCCCCGAGCAGGCGTTCCTCTACGTCGGCACCATCGAGGAAGCCGTCGAGAAGGCCGCGGCGTCCAAGTGATCCCCGTCGTCGTCGTCGATCCCGAGCGCGTCGCCTGGAAGGGGGACGCCACCCAGGTGGTCTTCTGCGTCGAGGACGGCCAGGTGGGCATCCTCACGGGGCATGCCGATTCCGCTTTCGCGATCAAGCCCTGCATCGCGCGAATCCAGCCCCTGGAAGGTCCCGAAGTGCGGTTCTTCCTCTCCGGTGGAATCGCGAGAATCGAATCGGGCGCTCTGTCCATCCTCGCCGATTCGGCCGAGACCCCGGAACAGATTGACCGTCGTCGCGCCGAGGAGGCCATGACCCGGGCTCGTTCGAGGCTGTCAGAACCCTCCCATAGCATCGACTACGACCGCGCTCGCTTCGCCCTAATGCGAGCCATCTACCGTCTGCAGATCTCCAGCTCAAACAGCTAGATCAAGCCTGTTTTCCACAAGTCGCCACACTGCATGAAGGAACCAGAAGCTGATTCCGGTCCTTTGTGCATATCTATCCACATTCAGACCTCGTTATCCATGAATCTCAAGATACGAGGAACAAATGTGGACAAGTTCGGGGAAAACGTTGGGATTTATCCACATCTCAACTATCCACAGTGCTGGAAAACCCTAGTTTTGCCTCTTCTGTGGACAACTCACGATTTCCGTGTCCATCCCCTTTGTGTGAATAGGGGAATCTGAAGCCTGTGAGGCATTTCCCTGCCCATCCACATCCCTATTGTTCAAGTTCAAGAGATATAAGGAGATTCAACAAGACAGATAGGCCGTGGGCAAACTGGATGGGATCGGCGACGAGGCTGACCACGAACCCCGACCGGGGCAGATCGAAGAGATATCCGGGAAGGACCCGGACCCCGTGGGATTCCATGGTCCTGCAAAGTTTGGATTCATCGACTGTTGGGTCGCAAAGCAGGATCGCGAACCATCCGCTTCCAGGCTCCAGGGCCTCGAAACGCGCAGGGAGCTTCGAATTCAGAGATTCCCAGGCGGCACGATTGGTTGAAAGCCGCTCGTGGATGCGCTTCTGGAACTCCTCCCTGCGGTCCAGAAGATGCGGGAGAGCGCACTGGACCGGGGTGGATGCGGAAAGCAGGGCGTCGTTGAGGACTTCAAGCCTTCTGCGAGCCTCCAGAACCTCGTCTGCGGGTCCGGAGATGCGGATCCAGCCCAGTTTGAGGTGGGGCAGTCCCAGGAGCTTGGAGAGGCCTCCCAAGGTGAAGCAGAGGACCTGGTCCTGCGTGGCCAGGGATTCGAAACTACCGGGGGCCCAAGCCTCGAAGACTTCGTCCGAAATCAGAGGAACCCGGTAGCGGGAGCACAAGCGCAGGATTTCGTCGCGTTCGCGGGGGGAAAGGATCCAACCTGTGGGGTTGGACGGTTGCACGATCACCAGGGCGCGAACACCTTCCTTCAGGCGCTTTTCGGCCCACCCGAGGTCCAGTTTCCAGCTTCGATCATGCCACCGGAGGGGGATCGGAGCCGAGGTGACCATCTGGAAGCGCCCCAGTTCTTCCACCAGCGGGTATCCGGGTCGGATCGAGCCGACGCGATCACCAGGGTCGCACAGGAGCTGGAACAGAAGCGAATACGATTCCGAGGAGCTGGCGGTGAGGATCCAGCGGGTGGGGTCGTGCGGCTCCTGGAATCGGGCAAGAGCCGCTCGTGCCTCCAGCAATCCCGCGCTGTCGGGAAGATGGCGCGTCGCCTCGGGTCGCACCAGCGACTCCAGGGCGGAAAGCTCGAGAGCTTCCCAGCCGGGCCATCCGGTGGTGTCGGTGGATGCCATGTCCAGAGCGGTGGCTGTCGGAG
>JAKPQQ010000176.1 GCA_029557215.1 Fibrobacterota bacterium
GTGGTACTCTTCACGCTGGACTGGATGGAGGACCACTTGCCCGAATTCTCCGGCGAAGCCTGGTTCCAGTAGGTGTTGTAATCGGCAGGAACACCACCAGTGATGATGTTCCCCAGGAATTTGCACTGCCCCTTGGCAAGCTGCGCCTGGGCAACGGTCGTGGTCAGCAGCAAGGATGCAGCCAACAAACGAGCTGAAGTCACAGATCCGGCGAACACACGCATGGTGTTCCTTTCTGGGATTGTTTGTCCTCCTTCCCGGGGGTGAACCGGAGGAGGCGATGTACCTCGCACATGGCAGAGTTCTGCTAATCGGTGAGAATATGCGCTTCCACCGAATTCCGCCATACGAATCGACCGGAACGAAGTTTTCCCCCCAAAAAAGCAGATACAAGGAGGTCAACCGCGGGATTGGCCGTCAGCACAGCGGTTGCGTGGCAACCTCGATGCCGGCCCGCCCCATCTGCCCAGGCTTGGTTTACCCGTATCATTCGTGACATTGTCGAACTGACATCCTCCGGCTCACGCCCCCACTTCACCCATGTCGGCTTGGTGCGATGCTTGCAGTTCGGAAATTCGCAACGCGAATCCACAATGGGGAGGAAGGATGATCGAAGGCTACAGGGATTTCCAACGCGAAGCGGACGCCTTCCTCAAGACCGCTATGGGAGCGCGAAAGCGCCCGGGCGTCTTCACGCCCGCGATCGTCCATGGCATCCTCTCCATGGCCATGGAAAAGCACATCATGGCGATACTGATGGCTTCCGACCAGCTCCCGGACAACCATACCTTCGACGATCTCGTCCACGCGATGGACGCCGTGGCCCCCCTGGATCCCGACCTCGCCCGGTTCCTGCTGGAGCTGAATCGCTTCGACGACATGTGCTCCCTCGATCCTCGACGACGCCCGGAACCCGACGCATCCCTGGTGGAACGCATGCGCGATGCCGCCTGCGCCGTGCGCGACCACGCGGACGCGCTGCTGGGCCCGATCGGGTCGCGGGAACCTGTGCTCGCATGAGCAGCAACGGCCAAATGCGAAAACGGACCGCAGGAGGTTTTCCTGTGGTCCGTTTCGTGCTGAGAGCGGGATAAGAGACTCGAACCCTCGACCTTCTCCATGGCAAGGAGACGCTCTACCAACTGAGCTAATCCCGCGTCGTTGGGGTGACAAACATACGCGAGATCCGTCGCGTTTGGCAAGGCCGAAAATCGTCTCCGGTCCAGGTTGACGATCGGCAACGTCGGAAGCGGGAAGCGTTGGTAGCATGGTCTGTCCATGCTCGCACGCCTTGAACCGCTTCGCGGAATCTGGATGGGATGGGGAATTCTGCTCGCCTGGACCTCCTTCGCGTTGCCGCACCCCTGGGGCTGGCTCTCCGTACCGCTGGCGATCGTCTCGGCAGCACTCCCCCGCACGACCGGTACCCGGACGGGTTTCGCCCTCGGACTCCTGCTGGAGGCGGGATCGCTGGTGCTTCTCTGGAGCCCCGTTCCGCCTGCGCGCCCCTGCACCGGCTCGTTCGAGGTCGCGATCGAGCGGGAGGTGCGGGCAGGCCGCTACGAAGGCTTCCTGCGCCGTTCGCCGGACCCAGACCTGCTCGGGCGTCGCGTCCGCCTGATCGCCGAGCGCGCCGAGGTGGGGTCGGTGGTCGCCGGGCACGGAACGCTCCGGGCGCCGCGGGATCCCGCGAACCCAGGGGGCTTCGACGAAGCGCGCTGGGCGGCGTCGACGGGACTGGCCGGCACCCTGCGCCTGGACTCCTCGA
>JAKPQQ010000193.1 GCA_029557215.1 Fibrobacterota bacterium
CACCGAGCCCTTGTACTCGCGCAGGTGGCGTTCCAACCAAGCCACCGACTCCGCGTCCAGGTGGTTGGTGGGCTCGTCCAGCAGCAACAGGTCGGGTTGTTCCAGAAGCAGCCGGCACAGCGCCACGCGCCGTTTTTCGCCACCCGACAGGTTCGTGACGGGCCAGTCGCCGGGAGGGCAGCGCAGCGCGTCCATGGCGATCTCCACGTGGCGCTCCAGGCTCCACAGATCCTGCGCGTCGATCACGTCCTGGAGCTTGGCCTGCTCCTCCAGGAGCTTGTTCATCCTGTCGTCTTCCATGGGCTCGGCGAAGGCCATGGAGATCTCGTTGTAGCGGTCCATGATCGCCTGCTTGGCGGCCACGGCCTTCATGACGTTTTCCTTCACCGTCAGGCCGGCGTCCAGCACGGGCTCCTGCGGAAGGTATCCGGCGGTGCGTCCCGGCTCGATCCAGGCCTCGCCGGTGTAGTCCTTGTCGATCCCGGCCATGATGCGCAGCAGGGTGGACTTGCCCGAGCCGTTGGACCCGATGATGCCGATCTTGGCGCCGTAGTAGAACGACAGCGAGATGTCCTTGAGGATCACCTTGTTGGAGGTGTACTCCTTGCACATGCGGTGCATGTAGAACACGAATTTCTCGGGAGCGGTCTTTTCGGCGGCCATGTGGGAGGTCCTCGGATGTGCCGCGCGTCGACCGGGCCGACCCGGCCCGCCTTCGCGCTGCGGCGCGGAACGGAAGTCTAGAATCTCCGGTGGCGAAGCGTCCCCACCGCCATGGGCTTCCGGGGACTAAGTTTGTCGCGACTTTCCGGGAACGAAGCATTCTTGGAACGGCATGCAAACCAGTCGGAATCCATCCAGAAACATGGGAATCGCATGAACACGGAACTCTACATCCAAGCCTTCTTGTCGCTGGTGGGCGGCCTCGGGCTCTTCCTTCTGGGCATGCGCAAGCTGTCCGACGGGCTCCAGACCATCGCCGGACCCAGCCTCAAGCGCATGATCGCGGCCGTCACCGGCAACCGGTTCACCGCGGTGGGCGTGGGCGTGGTGGTCACGACCGTGATCCAGAGCAGCAGCATCACCACCGCCCTGACGGTGGGTCTGGTCAACAGCGGGATCATGAATCTGACCCAATCGATCGGCGTCATCATGGGCGCCAACATCGGGACCACCATCACCGGCTGGGTGCTGGTCCTGAAAGTGGGCGTGTACGGGCTCCCGTTGGCCGGGGCCGCCGCGATGGTGTACATCTTCAGCAAGCGCGAGACCCCCCGCTACATCGCCATGACCTTGCTCGGGCTGGGCCTCGTGTTCCTGGGGCTGGAGATCATGAAGGACGGACTGGCGCCGCTTCGCGACGTTCCGGAGTTCAAGGCATGGTTCCACGCCTTCCACGCGGACTCCTACCTGGGCGTGCTCAAGTGCGCACTGGTGGGATGCGTCCTGACCATGGTGGTGCAATCCAGCAGCGCCACCCTGGGCATCACGATCGCCATGGCCAGCCAAGGGCTGATCCCCTTCGAGACCGCCGCCGCGCTGGTCCTGGGCGAAAACATCGGAACCACCATCACCGCGCTGCTCGCCGGCCTCGGCGGCAACCTCAACGCCCGTCGCGCGTCGTGGTTCCACTCCATCTTCAACATCCTGGGCGTCATGTGGGCGACCGCGATCTTCCCGTGGTATCTGACGATCGTGGAATGGTTCGTGGCCA
>JAKPQQ010000219.1 GCA_029557215.1 Fibrobacterota bacterium
TGTCCCGAAGACGGCGCGAGATCTCGCCACGGCGCTGGACAAGGTCGCCACGGGAACCACCGTGGCCCTCAAGGTGGCCACCAAGGACAAGACCTGGCTCGTGGGCCTGCGCGCCTCCGATCCGCCCCGCAAGGCCCCCAAGAAGGACCGCCGGGCCCGATGAAGAAAGAGCCCCCGGGAGCGTTCCCGGGGGCTCTTTTCGATGGATGCGCCGCGATTCCGCTCGCGGGTTACTTCTTGGCCTTCGCCTTGGTCTCGGAGGCGGGCTTGGCCTTGGCCACGCCGCTCTTGGCAGGCGCCTTGGCGGCGGGAGCCTTCGCGGCGGATGCCTTGGGCCTCACCGCACCGGTGGTCCGGGGAACCACCTTGGCGATCTTGGGCGACTTGCGCACTTCGCCGTCCTCGCCGGAGAGGTCGAGTTCGGGAGCGGCGGGACGGGCCACGGGTGCGCGGGACTTGCGCAGATCCTCGAGGAGCTTCGCGCGGATCCAGTTGCGGCGCCGGAACTCGTTGCGGTGTTCCTCGCAGAAGCGCGGATACACGAACTGCTTGGGAAAGATCTTGACCATGTAGGTCTTGCCGCAACCGTCGAGCTCGCAGGTCCAGGGCTCTTCCACGACCTCGATGTATTCGTGGTTGTAGGTGCGGTTGTTGGAATCGCCGGGTTCCGGGGACTTCTTGGTCTTCTCGCGCTGCTTCACGTCGCGATGGAGTTCGCAATACTTGGCGATGGGGTGACCCCAGAACTCCTTCCCGCAATACTGGCAGATCTTGAGCTTGATGCGTTTCTTTTTTTTGTACTTGGGAAGCTGCACCGAGATCTCCTGGCGGGATGCTGGGTTGGTGAATACAAGATCCCCAGCATGCAGTATGAAACTGAATTCGAAAGATGGGGCCATGGAATCCGGTCGTCAAGGGACATTCGAGTCCATCTCCGAAATTCGTCAACGGCTGGAAGTCGCCCGCAAGGCGCTCGACCGCTGGGCGCGTCGACTCCGGGGAGCGCTGGAACGTCTGGAGCTTCCCGAAACCGTCCGAGCCTCGGCGGAGCTCCTCGAACTGCGCGCCCGCACCCTCCTTTCGCACCTGCCCTCCATTCCCAAAGGCTCCCCGAGCATACGGCTCCCCGACTATTCCGGGGACGGCACGGGAACGATCGTCCTGGAGCTCGACCCGTCGCTCCCGCCGCGCACCTGCGCCGAACGGATGCTGAAGGAAGCGCGCAAGCAGCGACGCAACGCGGAGATGATTCCCGTGCGCAAGGCCGCGATGGAGCGCGAACTGGAGGAGATCGAGGACTGGAAGCGAAGGATCGAAGCGGCATGGAATGCGGGTACGGAGACATCAGACGGACAGGAAGACTCGGATGCGTCGGATTCCCGCAACGACCGAGTCCTCGACCGCCGGGGACGTCGGGCCCTGGAAACGATCCTGGATGCGCTCGAGACGAGGCTCCTCCCCCGCGGACTGTGGCCCGCTCCGCCGCGCAAGCGGGAGGCGGAACCCGAGCGCAAGCCGGTGCGCTGGCCCCTGAAGGATGGCTGGATCCTGATGGCGGGGCGCTCCGGAACGG
>JAKPQQ010000226.1 GCA_029557215.1 Fibrobacterota bacterium
GCTGGGGTACTCCCGCTACGTACCTTCGTTCGGCTCGTCGCGACAGCAGAGGTTCGATCAACCGCACCAAAGACAACGGCTTCCGGGCTGTTCGCTCTGCCCGTTGAAAAATGCTCTGAAGATTGCTGCCTTTGCATAGAAGTAGAAGACGGAGCCGCCAAGTGCTTGAGTCTGCAGCTGGCCGGATGTGGTTGCGTCGGAGGCCAAGGATCGTCGCCCGAGCCTCGCCGAGGGGCGGTCAAAGCGTCCGCAACAGCTCCAGGAACCGGGGGCCGTAGCGCGAAGCCTTCACGCCGCCCACGCCGCTGATCTGCGAAAATTCCACTTCGGTGCGCGGATGCGACGAGGCCATCTCCTGCAAGGTCCGGTCGCTGAACACCACGTAGGGCGGCAAGCCCTGCTCCTTGGCGATCTCCATGCGCAGGGCGCGCAGTTTCTGGAACACCGCATCCGACACGCCCGATCCCAGCACGACGGGAAGCTTTTTCTTTTCCTTCTTGGCGGTGCGGATGGCGTCGGAGCGGAATTCCACCTTGCGGTTGCCGCGCAGCACGTCCCACGAGCTTTGCGTGAGCACAAGCCGTCCGTAGCGTGCCATGTCCACGCCCACCAGGTCCATGGCCACCATCTGGCGCAGCACCGCGTTCCAGCCGCTCTTGTCGAATTCCTTGCCCACCCCGAACGTGGGGAGCTTGTCGTGGCCGTTCTGACGGATCTTGTCGGTTTCGTTGCCGGTCAGGATGTCGATCGTGTGCGCCACCCCGAAGAACTGCCCTGTGCGCGCCACGGCCGAAAGTGCTTTTTGCGCCGCCTGGGTGCCGTCGAAGGTCTTGACCGGGTCCTGGCAGGTGTCGCAGTTGTCGCACGGCTCGCTCAGGATTTCGCCAAAATACGACAACAGCGCCTGGCGTCGGCAGGTGGCCGTTTCGCACAGTCCCAGCAGCGAATTGAGCTTCTGCAGCTCCACCCGCTTGCGCTCCTCGGGGGCTTCGGAATTCTGGATCATGGAGCGCACCAGCGCGATGTCCTGCAATCCGTACACCATCCACGCGTCCGACGCCAACCCGTCGCGGCCCGCGCGGCCGGTCTCCTGCACGTACGCTTCCACTGATTTCGGCAGGTCCAGGTGCGCCACGAACCGCACGTCGGGCTTGTCGATGCCCATCCCGAAGGCGATGGTGGCCACCATCACGACGCCTTCGTCCTTGATGAAGGTCTCCTGGTTGCGCTTGCGGTCGGCGGCGTTCATGCCGGCGTGGTAGGGGAGCGCCCTGATTCCTTCCTTGGCCAGCCATTCGGCGGTCTTTTCCACCTCCGCCCGGCTCATGCGGTACACGATCCCCGAATCGCCCCGGTGCTCGTCCTTCAAAAACCGCAACAGCTGCTTGCGGGGTTCGTCCTTGATCCCGATCCGCAACCGGATGTTGGGGCGGTTGAACGAGCGCGTGAAGACCTTGGCGTCGCCCAGTTTGAGCTTTTCCACGATTTCCGCTCGCGTCGGGGCGTCGGCGGTGGCGGTGAGCGCCATGCGCGGCACGTCGGGGAAGATGTCCACCAGCTGGCCCAGCTGCACGTATTCGGGCCGGAAGTCGTGGCCCCACTGGCTCACGCAATGGGCCTCGTCGATCGCGATGACGGAAAGTGTTGTGCGCTTGAGCACTTCCTGGAACCGCTCCGACAGCACCCGCTCCGGAGCCACGTACACCAGGTCCAGCTTGCCTTCTTCCAGCTCCCGTTCGTATCTCCAGGAGGTCTTGGCATCCAGGCCCGAATGGATCGCCGCGGCCCGCACGCCGTTTTCGCGCAGCGCCGCCACCTGGTCGTCCATGAGCGCGATCAGCGGGCTCACCACCAGCCCAGTGCCCTCGCGCACCAGCGCCGGGATCTGGAAGCACAACGATTTTCCGCCGCCCGTGGGCAACAGCACGAACGCGTCGCCGCCCCCGCACACGTGTTCCACGATCTCTTCCTGGGGAAGACGGAATTCGTCGTAGCCGAACACGTCCTTCAGGACGCGCCGGGCCTTGTGCAGGACGTCGCTCATGGTGTCTCCGGATCCGATCCGCGCCGTGGCCGTCTCAACCGAGCTTGGCCAGCGCCTGCGAGAAATCTCCGATCAGGTCGTCGATGTCCTCGATGCCCACCGACAGGCGGATGAGCCCTTCGCGGATCCCCATGGCGGTGCGGCGTTCGCGACCCAGCTCGAAGAAGATCGTGGGCGCCACCGCGATCCCCAGCGTGCGGGTGTCGCCCAGGTTGGTGGAATTCACCACCAGTCGCAGGTTGGACATGAACGCCAGCGCGTCGTGGCGGTCGTCCAACGCGAACGACATCAGCGCCCCGGGGCGCTTGAACAACCGGTTGGCGATCCCGTGCTGCGGATGCGATTCCAGGCCGGGATGGTTCACTTCCACCACCGCTTTCTGGCGCGACAGGAAATCCGCTAGACGATCGGCGTTGTCGCACGAACGCTCCATGCGCAAGGCGAGCGTCTCGGTTCCCAGCGCCAAGGTGTGGGCGGCTTCGGGCGAAAGCGTGCCGCCAAAGTCGCGCAAGCCCTTGCGGCGCAGCTGGATCAGTCCCCATTGCTCCACCGGAGTGGTAGCCTTGTACCCCTCGAAGATTCCCGGGTCCTTGCTCCAGTCGAACACGCCGCAGTCGGTGACGCTCCCGCCCAGCGCCGCGCCGTGGCCGCCAAAGTACTTGGACAGCGAATTGACGGAAAACGTCGCACCCACCGCCTTGGGGCGGAACAGGTACGGCGAAGTCACCGTGTTGTCGACCACGCAGATCAGTCCGCGTTCCTTGCACAGCGCCCCGATCCCGTCGAGGTCCGACACCTGCGTGACGGGGTTGGCGATCGTTTCCACCAGCACCAGCCGGGTTTTGGGCGTCAAAGCGGCCTTCACGTTGGCCGCGTCGGTGGAATCCACGAACGTCACGCCAACACCCATCTGTTCCAGTGTGGCGAGCATGCTGGCGGTGTTCCCGAACAGGAATTGGCTGGACACGATATGGTCGTCCCGCTTGAGGAACGCGAAGAAGATCGCCCCCAGCGCCGCCATGCCCGTGGCGAAACACACGCTCCCGATTCCGTCTTCGAACGCCGTGACCCTGTTTTCCAGAGCCTGCACGGTGGGGTTGGCCTGGCGCGAATAGGCGAAGCCCTTCTGGCGGCCCTGGAACACCGCGGCCAAGTCCTCGGCCTTTTCGTAGCCGTAGGCGATGGACGTGTGGATGGCCTTGTGCATCGCGCCGTGCTCGGGTTTGGCCAAGCGGTCGATATGCAGGGCGGTGGTCGTGAAGCCGTTCGAATTCATAGCCTAAAAGCTAGATCCGCCCCCGACACCACCAAGACTTGGAAACCGAAGCCCCCGGAACCAACCGCGGGAACGCGGTCCGCGTCCGCCTTCGCATGCGCATGGGCGTCACCCCTCCCGAACGCATCGTCGTCAGCCGTGCGATCGATCGAGGTGTCCTCGCGCCCTCCATGGCGGTGGAGTGGTGCCTACGCTTGTTCCAAGCGATCCAGCGGAGACTGGCAGGAGGCCGCCGGCGAGCGGACGTGCAGGTAGATCATGGTCGTTTCCAGCCGGGCGTGGCCCATCAATTCCTGCACCTCGGCCAAGGTCGCGCCGGATTCGATCATGTGGGTCGCGTAGCAGTGGCGAAGCAGATGCGGATGGATGCGACCGGCGATGCCCGCAGCCTGCGCCGCCTCGCGCAAGGCATCGCGCACCACGGTCTCCATCGGCCTCCAGCGGCGAAGCTCCCCGCTCTCCGGATGCTTGAGCGGCCTTTGCGCGCCGAACACGTGCTGCCATTCCCAGGACGTGTCGGCGTTCGTCTGTTTGCGCACCGTCGCGTTGGGGAGTTCCACCTTGGCCCACCCCCTGGACAGATCCGCGGTCCAGACGTCCTTGCGGCGCGCAAGATGGTCATGAAGGAGCGGCAGGAGGGATTTGGGAAGTGGAACCTGACGATCCTTGTCGCCCTTTCCGGAGCGGACGGTCAATGTGTTCCGGACAAGATCCAGGTCCTGGACGCGCAGATCCAGCAATTCGCCCAGCCGCAGGCCGCAACCGTACTGCAATCCAAAGAACAGATCCCAGGGTTCGGTGCAGGATGCCAGGAGCGATTTCACGGCCACGGGGGCCAGGATGGTCGGCAGCCTGCGGGAGTGGTGCGCATCCCCTTTGCTCTCGAGGGTCATCTCCAGACCGAGTTCCTTCCGCACGAGCCAAGCCACGGCATTGCGAGCCAACGCGATGCTCGCTGGCGACAAATTTTGCACCAAGGCGAGATGGTCCAGGAACCCCTGCACGGCGCGGGAAGCTTCGACGGAATCCGTCGGGGGAGCGGGGCAATAGGCGGCAAGCCGACGGGCCCATTCCACGTACGTCTTGACGCTCCTCGGGCTGTACTGCTTGGAGCGAAGATTCCGTTCCATCCGTTCCAGGATGGACGGCCAAGTCAGAGGCTGATCGAGCGTTCCGGATGCGGATTGTTCGGGCGCCGGCGAGGACCGGACTCTCTGCCACAAGTTGACCGCCTGGAAGGCTTGCCGGCATTGCCAGTCCTCCGTACCCTCGCGCTGCAAGGCCTGCGCGAATTCTTCCGCGGAACTCCGGCCGAACTGGTCGCTCGGAATCGCGAGCCACTTCTCCACCCATCGGCGAAAATGCGCCTGCCGATGATTCGCGACGCCACCCTGCACCAAGGCCTCGCGGAACCGATCCCAGTCAGATTCTGTAATAGCAACCAACGCGCCATCGCAAAAACCAGAATTATGCATAACACGTAAATTTACGCATTACATACAATAATTTCTACCATCTTCCGCCATCCCATCCCCCCAATACCGCCTCCCTCGCCCCAACAACCATCCCTTCTCCGTATTATCCACAATGAGCCCAATATGCTGTTAGGCAAACCCTCCGGGTGGATTCTGCTTCGTGAACGACGAACGGCCTTCGGCCGATGATGAGCGGCCTCCAGCCTGCTTTGCTGGACGGCCTTCGGCCGACTGACCTGCTTT
>JAKPQQ010000235.1 GCA_029557215.1 Fibrobacterota bacterium
CGATTGGCTCGCACCCCAGGATGTTGGCCACCCTCTCCGACAACCGGTTCGCGCCGCCTTCGTGCCCCCCCACCACCGGGATCGCCCATCGCGCCAAGGCGTCGACCACCACCACGCCGGGGTCGCGCGTCTTGTGGTCCAGAATTGGCGCGACACAACGGACGACCGCGCCGGTCGGAGCGAACACCACGATTCCTTTGGTGGACGACCAAAGCTCGTGCAAGCAGCCAGCCAAGCGCGGGAACACCGACGCTTCCGGACAATCGCCGACCAGTTCGTGGACATGGAGATCCGCTCCCAGCGCGTTCGCCAGGAATCGCGCCGCGTCGCGCGCCTGCGGCGTCAGGCAGACCACGGCCAGGTCGGGATTGACGATTCCCGTCATTTCACTTCGCGCCAGCCGTGCGCGAAATCGGAGGCGTACAATCGCGAAGGCGGAGCGTCGCCCGCCAAGGCCCGACCGACCAGCAGGACGGCAAGGCGATCGACGCCTTCGGCGCGAGCCTTCGAGGGGATCTCGGCAAGGGATCCGCGAAGGATCTTCTGTTCCGGCCACGAAGCGCGCGAAACCAAAGCCGCAGGGCAATCGGCCCCGTAGTGCGGCACGAGATCGGCCACCGCGCCCGCCAAAAGCCCCGACGAGAGGTACAGGCACATGGTGGCCCCTGTCTTGGCGAAGATCTCGGGTTCCTGCCCCGCCGGAACGGGAGTCCGGCCCGGCGCCCGGCACAGGACCACCGCCTGGGCGACCTCCGGACGCGTCAATTCCTGCCCGATCGCGGCGGCGGCGGCCTGGAAGGCGCTGATGCCGGGAACCGTTTCGCAGGGAACGCCGCGACGGCGCAATTCCTCGATCTGTTCGCCGATCGCCCCCCACAGCGACGGTTCGCCCGTGTGCAACCGCACCGTGCGGAGTCCTCGGGCGTGCGCGTCGGCCAGGATCGACACGATGGTGTCCAGGTCCATGCCCGCCGAATCGTGGCGGACGCAGCCGGGTGGAACCAATTCGGGAATCGAGGGATGGATCAGGCTTCCCGCCCAGACCAGCACTTCGCAATCCGACAGCAGCCGGGCCGCCTTGACGGTGAGGAGGTCGGGATCTCCGGGACCCGCGCCCACGAACCGGATCACGGCGCATCCTCCGCCGACGACAGCGCGACCGCCAGATATCCCGACGAACGGGACGGGTCGTCCTGCCACCCGGCGTGGATGGTCTCGTCGGGAAGCGTCACCCGCGAACCCATCACGGACCCGGTCCGTCCCGATCGCCGCAACAGGGCGTCCAACCCGGGAAGCCTGTCGGCCAATTTGAGGAAGGCGGCGCAAGCCCCGTCCCGGAGGGCGTCTTCCAGCCAGGGCCTGTGCGCATCGGCGGCCCATGGCACCACGACCAGGGCCTGGTCTCCTTCGGCCAGGGCGCGTTCCGTTCTCGCCGCGCAGGCCGCGAAGGAGGTGATCCCGGGAACGGTTTCCACTTCCTGTCGGGGTTCCAGTTCCAGGATCGCCGCGCGCAGATACGTCCAGGTGGAATAGAGCGACGCGTCGCCCAAGGTGAGGAACGCGACGTCCCCCGATTCCAGCCATGTCAGGATCCGTCGCGCCGCATCCGTCCATGCCGACCGCAACGCCGCCGGATCGCGCACCATGGGGAAGGTCAATTCCTCCAGCCGGGATCGCGCGGCGAGGTGGGGCTTGGCGATGCGGGCGGCAAGGCTGTCTTCGCCGTTGCGAGGGCGTGGCCCGACCACCACCGGGACGCGGCGCAGGATGTCGGCGGCGCGCAACGTGAGGAGATCGGGGGCGCCGGGCCCCACCCCCAGGCCGTACAGGATGCTCATGGGGATTCCTTCCGGAAGATCGCGATCGTGCGCGAAGGGAGATCGGCCGGGACGAGTTCGCCCGCCGCGAACTCCGACAGCCGTTCCGCGGGCAGGGTGAGATCGGAGGCGATTTTGATGGTGCATGGCCCAAAAGCCGCGGCCACACGCCGCACCACCCGGCCCGATCCGGGACCTCCTCCCAACAGGACCACGACCGGAGCGTCCAGGGTCGCCCGGTCCGGTTCGCCGGGATCGCGCCCGTGGGCCGACACGATCTTCGCCTGGTCCCAATCGATCCCGAAGGCCGCGCAGGCCACCTGCACCGAACTCAATCCAGGCACGCGTCGACAGATTCCGGCAGGAAGCAGCCGTTCGATGCCGCGCGCCAGGCTTCGCACCCCGCAATCGCCGCGCACCAGCACGGCGCAATCCAATCCTTTTCCGGCCGCGGCCTCCACCAGCGGAGCCGCCGATTCCGGACGCGAAGGAAGATCCATCCGCGCCGCGCGATGCTCGGGAAACAGCGCCTGCAAGTCGCTGGCGCCGAACACCACGTCGCAACCAGCAACCACTTCGCGCGCCCTGGGCAGCACCCAAGCCGCACCACCCGGACCGCAACCCACGATCTGAACGATTCCCATCATGACATCCCCTCCCCGAGGAATTTCCCTTTCAAGTCCACGAACAACACGCGGGCCGGCATTCCCGCCCGACGCCCGATCGCCTTCGCAGCACGTGTCGCCAGATGCTCGGACGCTTCGCGACGAATCGATTCCGGAAGCGGCACGAGCAAACCTTCCAGAGTGTCGGAAGGCGCCAGTTGGCCGGCTCGCGACGGACTCAACGATCGCCGCAGGAATCGGTGCGCCCACGAGCACGCAGAACTCCCCGCCGAGCAATGCGTATCCCACTGCCCTTGCGCCAGCTTGACCAGCTTGCCCGGATGGCCCACCGCGACGATTTCCGTGAACCCGTGTTCCGCGGCTCGATCGAGCACCGCCCCCCAGGCGTTCCCGACCTCCACGGGTTCCAGACCCCGAGCCAACGTCGCCGCGGCGCGCTCGCCCATGTGGCCCGGCACCACCAGCAACGTTTCCTGTCCGCGCGCGCGCACCACCCCCATGTGCGCCAGAGTCGAGGCCACGAACGCGTCCATGGACCACGGACGCACGATGCCGGCCGTTCCCAGGATCGAGATCCCGCCCACGATCCCGAGCCTGGGATTGAACGTGTTCCTCGCGATCGCCTGGCCCCCTTGGACGGAAACCGTCACGATCCAGTCTTCGCTCCCCGCTTCGCGCAGCGCGGCGGCGATCTGCCGGCGAGGCCCCGGATTGATCGCGGGCTCCCCCGGCGCGAGCTGCAGGCCCGCGCGCGTCACGGTGCCCACCCCCGGACCGGCGCGGAACAGGAGGCTTTCGCCCGGACGCAGGGAAACCACCACCACCGCTTCGCGGGTGGCGTCGGGGTCCCCATTGGATGGCTTCCGGACGCTGGCCCACGGTGCGTTCCGAGCCCCTCCCCATGCCAGAAGATCCACGGACAATCGTCCGGATCCGGGCAAGGGGATGTCCACCCGCCGCGATGCAAGCCCACCTCGCGCATGCAAGGCCGCCGCCTTGGCCGCGGCCGCCGCGCAGGTTCCCGTGGTGGCGCCTTGGCCCATCTCAGCGAACCTCCATGGCCATGGCTTGTTCCAGTCGTCTTTCCACGACATCGACCAGCGCGTCGTCGTATCCAAGATGGGGCGCGGTGACGATCTCCAGATCGGGAAGACGCGAACGCACATTGTCGAGAATCCCGGGAATATCCTCCCGCAGGTGGATGCCGTGGTGCAAGAAGTACGGAACCAGCACCACGCGACGGAATCCGTCGGCGTGCAGGCGTTCCAGGACCACCACGAGAGAAGGCTCGGAAATCTCCATGTGGGCCGTCTCGATGCGCTCGCCGCGCCGCCCCCGCAGGATCGACGCGATCCGTTCCATCGCCTCCGACGCGCCCGGCGCCCGGCTCCCATGCCCAAGCACGACCACGGCGTTCACGGTGTCGCCTCCAGCAGGGAGCAGAGGGCGTGGAGGGTCGCCACCACCAGCGGCGAGCCGCCGCGCCGCCCGGCAAGGGCGATTCCCGCAAGTCCCGTGTCCAGGAATTCCTGTTTGCATTCCACCACGTGGACGAACCCCACCGGCATGGCGACCACCAGACTTGGACGGAATCCGTCTTCCAAGTGCAGCCTCACCAGCTCCATGAGGCCCGTGGGCGCGTTCCCGAACATCCAGATCCCTCCGTCGCCGATTTCCTGCGCGGCCTTGCGCACCGCCCACACCGAGCGCGGTAGACCCGATTCCGCGGCGCACGCCGCGACATCGGGATCGGCCACCTCGCAGAACACCCTCGGTTCGCCGCCGGTCGCGCGACGCAACCGCGCCTTGGAGATTCCCGCACGCGCCATCGAAGCGTCGCAGTAGACAGGCTCCCGCGCGCGCAAGGCACGCATCGCGGCATCGCGCCATCCCGTCGCGAACCGCAGACCGCGCACCATCCCCGGATCTCCCGATGTGTGGATCAGACGGCGCGCCACGACCCATTCGTCGTCGGTCATGCCTCCACGCACGCCCTCGCGCTCGATGCGATCAAAACTCATCCGTTCGATCTCGTCTCCCGAAACGGGTCGCTCGATCAAGGTTCTTCCCAGCGAAATGGTCATGGTTTCCCCATTCTCGAGACACGCCCGAATCCGGTGGCGGCGGCCATGCGATCCTCCCCGAAACTCGATCGACACGCCCGGCGGCGAAGGCCGGTCGCCTCGAGAAGTTCTGCGTTTGACATCATCTGCTCCGACGGCCCGAATGCCGCCAAGCGCCCCCGATCCAGGATCACTGTGTCGCGAGCCCACATCCGTGCCAGGTCCAGATCGTGGGTGGAAACCAGGATCGACACGCCACGATCGACAAGATCCGTCATGATTTCCAGAAGACGCTCCTCGCTTTCGGGATCGAGCCCCGCCGTGGGTTCGTCGAGCAGCAGGAGCTTGGGCCGCATCGCCAACACGCCCGCCAAGGCGGCACGCTTTCGCATGCCGTGGCTGAACACGTGCGGGGGCAGATCGGCATACTCCGACAATCCGGTCTTCTCCAGCGCGTCCTGCACCCGTTCGCGCACCTCGCTCCTGGACAGCCCCTGGTTCAGCGGCCCCAAGGCCACATCCTGGAACAGGGTTCCCGCGAACAACTGGTCGTCCGGATCCTGGAACAGCAGCCCGACCTGCGATCGCACGCGGGTCAGACCGGATCGGGATCGATCCATGGGGCTCCCCTGCCACGAGATCGCTCCTGAATCGGGATCGAGCAATCCGTTGCAAAGCTGCAGGAGGGTCGATTTCCCGGAGCCGTTGGCACCCAGGATCGCGACTGCGGATCCTGTCGCAACAGAAAACGTCACAGAATCGATCGCGTGGCCTCGCAAAGCAGGGAAGCGCGCCGACAGACGTGCCCCGCCGGGGTAGGCGTAGCTCACGTCGCGAAAGGAAAGCAGTTCAGAATCCAAGGCGCCCCCGGAAGATCCACGCGGCCAGCACCGCAGGCACACCCAGGGCGCAGGACAGCGGAAGTGGACGGACCTTGATCGGCTCTTCCCAGAAACGCACGGTTCCGTCGACACTGGCACGCGAAGCGATGCCTCGTTCGATCCGTTCGGATCGGCGCAACGCCTGCACGAACAAGGCCGCCGCACCAAGGCCAAGGGCGTGGATCCCGTGCTTCGCTCCCCGTCCGCCATCGCGGCAGGCCAAAGCCCTGCGCAAGCGCGAGAACGATTCGTCCAGCAGGAAGATTTCGCGATGCACCAGGGCCAGCAATTCGAGCAGGGTTTCCGGAAAGCGGAGCACGCGCAACAAGACCAGCAACCGGGGAAACGGCGTGGTGTGCACCAGCAGCAAGGTGACGGAAAGCATCGCCACGGCTCGGGCCACCGCGAGGATGGCCGTTTCGAATCCGCTCCGGTCGAAATACAACTCGAACCGAGGCCCGAAAACCACGCCCACCGAAAGCGGCAACACCGAGACCGCGACGAACCCTCCTGCCACCGCAAGTTTGCGCAGGTAGCCAGCCCACGGAACCCCGGCCACCGCCACAAGGCAGCAAACGGCGGCGAACACGACACCTCCCGCGAAAACGGATGGGATCGAGACGGCGCACAGCGCGAGCCCGAAGCAAAGGATGCACACCTCGACGGTGCGATCCCGCCAACGCGAGAGGCACGCGGCCTCTTCGATGCTACGCATCGGCACCCTTCCTGTTCTTGCGCACCCCTCGCCAGTAACCCAAGGCGTAGCAGAGAAGCCCGGCGCCGACCGCCGACTGCAGCCCGAAGAGCAGACTTTCGATTTCCCCGCTGGGCGGCTCCCACAAAGGCGAAAACCATGGCTGGTAGTCGGGCCGCAACTCTTCGACGACCGCGACCGCCTGGACGTCAGAGCTGCCAAAGGCCTCGCCCGTGACAGGACGGGAAAAAGCCAGGGCGAACACGACCAAAGCCACCGTGGCGCCAAGCAGGAGCCCATTCGATGTCTTCGCGTTCATCGGGAAGCGCCGGTCAAGACCGGAAAACGCTTGTCGCTCCCAAGATGGCTCTTGAGCAGGTTCACGACAAGAACCGTCAAGAATCCTTCGCTGACAGCGAGCGGAAGCTGGGTGGGCACGAAGACCAGGAGGAACTTCGCGATCGATGCGGCGACGCCTCCCTGGGACGCGGGAAAGGCCAGGCCCAACTGGATCGAGGTGACGGCATAGGTGGCCAAGTCCGAGATCGTCGCGGCCAAGAAGATCGCCACGCTCGACGGAACATGGAGCTTGATCGACACCCGATGGACGCCCCAAGCCGCGAAGCTCCCCGCGATCGCCATGGAAAACACGTTCGCCCCGAGAGTCGTGATCCCGCCATGCGCGAGGAACAGCGCCTGGAACACGAGCACGACGCTCCCCAGCACCGACATGGTCGTCGGGCCGAGCAGGATCGCCCCCAAGCCGACACCGGTGGGGTGCGAACAGCTCCCGGTGACCGACGGGAGCTTCATGGCCGACAGCACGAACGCGAAACCCGCGCAAGCGCCCAGGAACAGATTCGCGGAGCGATCCTCCTTGATCCGGCGCGACAGTCGATGAAGCCCGAATCCCACGAACGAAGCGGAAGCGACGGACCAGCCGAGGGCGTGCTCGACGGGCAGACAGCCTTCCATGATGTGCATTTCAGCGACTCCTTGCGGAACCGCCTCCCGGAATCGCGACACCATGGACAGGAGCTGTCATGTCGAAAAGCGCCCAACAAGCCTTGTCGAGGCCAGGACGTTCCAAACGAAATGCGATGTCTCCCGAATCACCCATCCGCCCGTTCCAAGAGGCAAGGATCGAAAGCCGACACGGTCGTGGCGGCGCTTTCGGGCAGGTCTCCTGACTCGGGGCCGACGCGTCCACCTTCCCGGATCTCTCCAGTGGCTTTTCGACGCGCGTTGCGACTTCCGTCGCACCCCTCACAGTGGCTGGTCCGCTGCCGATTCGCACGGCATTCCCGGAATCCGGTCCGTCTCCGAAGAGAGGGGCCGGGTTCCTGCTTTCGCAGACCCGAAGGCGGAGGAAATTCTAGTGAGTCCGAACCGATTTGTCTATCCGTTCGCGTAGATCATCGAATCATCCATGCCCATCCATTCCCTCCGCGATTCGATCCTCCGCTTCGGCGACCGGTCGATTCCGATCCAGCCCCACTACGGGGATCCGTTCTGAAACAGCACCGTCGCGGCGAGCGTTCCGATCTGGAACCTCTCCACGGATTCCCACGGCATCATCAACCTGGCACGCATCTTGAGTTCCAAAGTTCCGAACCCATCAAATCCTCCAAAGGGATCATCGACCATGCAGACCAACGCACCCAACGAACAGAAAAAGCCCCTGGAACAGTTCGGCCGCGACCTCACCGATCTGGCCAGGAAAGGCAAACTCGATCCGGTGATCGGACGCGACGACGAAATCCGTCGGACCATCCAGATCCTGAGCCGTCGCACCAAGAACAACCCCGTTCTGGTGGGCGAACCCGGCGTGGGCAAGACCGCCATCGCCGAGGGCCTGGCCAAGAGGATCGTGGACGGCGACGTGCCCGAGACCCTGAAAGGGCGGCGATTGATCGCATTGGACATGGGTGCACTGATCGCCGGGGCCAAATACCGCGGCGAATTCGAGGAGCGGCTCAAGGCGGTGCTCCAGGAGGTGCAGGAATCCGACGGCGGGATCGTGCTGTTCGTCGACGAGCTGCACACCGTGGTGGGCGCAGGTAAGACCGACGGCGCGATGGACGCGGGCAACATCATGAAGCCGCTCCTGGCACGCGGGGAGCTGCGGCTGGTGGGCGCCACGACCCTGGACGAATACCATCTGCACATCGAGAAGGACGCGGCCTTGGAACGGCGCTTCCAGCAGGTGCGCATCGACGAACCCGACGTGGAAAGCGCGATCTCCATCCTGCGCGGTCTGCGCGAACGCTACGAACTCCACCACGGCGTGCGCATCAACGACGCGGCGCTGGTGGCTGCCGCAGTACTTTCCCGACGCTACATCGCCGACCGGTTCCTCCCGGACAAGGCCATCGACCTGGTGGACGAATCGGCGGCGCGACTCAAGATGCAGATCACGTCCAAACCCGAATCGCTGGACATGATCGATCGCGAGATCCTCCAGATGGAAATGGAGCGTTTGTCGCTGCGCAAGGAAAAGGACAACGCGTCCAAGGACCGTCTGGAAAAACTGGAAACCGAGTTGGAACTGTCGCGTTCGCGCCAGAAGGAGTTGACCGCTCGCTGGGAGCAGGAAAAATCGAAGATCCGCCGCTTGCAGGAGCTTCGCGGCAAAATGGAGGACATCCGCCGCCGCGCCGAGGACGCCGAAAGGCGCTACGATCTGGCCACCGCCTCGCAACTGAGATACGGCGAACTCGCTTCGCTCCAGAAAGACGTGGCCCAGGCCCAGCACGACCTGGAACAGCACGACGGTGAACGCCTGCTTCGCGAAGAGGTGACGGAAAGCGACATCGCGTCGATCGTCGCGAAATGGACCGGCATCCCCGTGGCGCGGCTGGTGCAAGGCGAATCGGAAAAGCTGCTCGCGCTCGCCGATCGGCTCCACGAACGCGTCGTGGGCCAGGAACGCGCCGTGCAAGCCGTGTCGGAAGCCATCCAGCGCGCCCGCGCCGGGTTGTCGGACGAAAAGCGTCCGGTCGCGTCGTTTTTGTTCCTGGGTCCCACGGGAGTGGGCAAGACGGAACTCGCGAAGGCCTTGGCCGAGGCCATGTTCGACACCGAGCAGGCCCTGGTGCGCATCGACATGAGCGAATACATGGAAAAACACGCGGTGTCCCGGTTGGTTGGCGCGCCTCCGGGCTACGTGGGATTCGAGGACGGCGGCCAGCTCACCGAGGCCGTGCGCCGCCGCCCCTGGTCGGTGCTGCTGTTCGACGAGGTGGAGAAGGCCCACCCCGACGTGTTCCACATCCTGCTGCAGATCCTGGAAGACGGACGCCTCACCGACGGCCAAGGCCGCGTGGTGGATTTCCGCAACACGGTGATCCTGCTGACATCGAACCTCGCCTCGCAGGCGATCCTGGAGACCAAGGATCCCGTCGAACTGGAATCCATCGTCGAGGCGGCCCTGCGCGCGCAGTTCCGGCCCGAATTCCTCAACCGGCTCGACGAGAAGGTGGTGTTCCACCCGCTGGAATCCGCCCATCTGGCGAAGATCGTGGGGATCCAGGTGGCCCGGCTGGAAGAGCGGATGTCCGCATCCAAGAGAGGGCTGGACCTTTCGGAACAGGCCCGACAATTCCTGGCCACGAAGGGATCCGACCTCGCCTGGGGCGCACGCCCGCTTCGGCGCGCCATCCAGAAGGAACTGGAGAATCCCCTCGCCCGCCTGATCCTGGAAGGTCGGTTCCCGGAAGGATCGCTCGCCCGCGTGGACGCCCTGGACGACCGTTTGGAATTCAGGATCCGACCACCGGCATCCCCCTGACCTGCCGGGATGTTGCTAGCCTTCCCGATGGACACCGCGCCCGCCGCGAAACGGCGGATCCACCATCCTGGGAGGCAATCCATGTCCCGCATTCCGCTCGCCGGTCGACGCATCTGGCTCACCGGCGCTTCGTCCGGCATCGGCCGGGCCTGCGCCCTGGAATTCGCGCGCCGAGGCGCCCGCGTGGCGATCGGTGCCCGCAACACGGCCTCGCTGGAATCGCTCGCCTCGGAAATCCGCTCGATCGCTTCGGGTGCAGGCGGCGGCGATTCCGTCATGGTCCTTCCGCTGGACGTGCGCGACCGCCGCGCCAACCACGACGCCGTGGCGGAAATCGTCCGCACCTGGGGAGGCCTGGACACCGCCGTCCTGAACGCCGGGGTCCGCGAATACGTGGACGAAGACGTGTTCGACGCCGACCGGATCGACAACGCCTTCGCGACCAACTTCCACGGGTTCGTGTACGGAATGGAAGCCGCCTTGCCCGCGCTCAGGCAAGGCGTGAAACCCCATCTCGTGGGCGTTTCTTCCGCGGCGGCGTTCCTCCCGCTGCCTCGCGGCGAGGCCTACGGCGCAAGCAAGATCGCGGTCCGCTACCTGCTCGATTCGTTCCGCCTGCGCGCCGAATCCAAAGGCCTTTGGATCACCAGCGTTCACCCCGGGTTCGTGGATACCGGCATGACCTCGGACAACGACTTCCCGATGCCGTTTCTCGTCTCCAGCGCCCAGGCCGCAGAGGCCATCGCCGACGGGATGGAACGGCGCCGTCGCGAGATCCACTTCCCCAAACCGCTCACCTGGACCATGAAGGCTTCGGCGCTGATGCCCCTGTGGCTTTACCAGTTCGTCGCGCCGCGATTGATCAAGGTCCCCGCGCGGTTCCAGCCTACGCCCGGGCCGTCCTAAGGCGAAGCCGACGGAGGCGAGGAGGAGTCGCCCCTCGGGAACGACGACAGGTCGTCGATGGAGCTGGGCTTCGCGGAATCCGCCGTCTCCTGCGGAGGCCGAGGCAGGTTGGACCAATGTCTGCGGATGGAATCCAGATCCGCAGGCACCGTTCTTGCCGACGAATCGATCGGAGCGAAGATCTCCGGCTCGCGGACCGGCGGAGCGGAAACGGAATCCGCGGACTCGACGGCAGGGGCTGTCGGCGGCGAAAGCGAATCGACTCCCTTGCCCGCGGCGGTGTCCGCCCGGACATCAGGCGTCCCTGCGGAATCCGGCAGACCCGTTGCGACGGAATCCGTCGAAATCGCATCGAGCGCCGTGTCGCTCGGGGCGACCTCCATCGCCGTGTCCGAAGGGACGATCGGATGCAACGACATCCCGGCGATCAGGGCGAGCATCCGGTCCTGGAACTTGCGCACCGCCCGGGCGCTCCCCGAATAGCCGCTGCAAAGAAACGCGAAGGACAAGGTGTCCCAACCCGGCCGCACCAGGATGCCCGCGAGATTGGACACCCCGTCGAGCGTGCCGGTCTTGGCCACCACCACCGAAGGATCGGGCAGTTCCTTGAAACGGCGACGCATGGTGCCCGATCCACCGCGTGCCATGAGGTCCACCATCCGCCCACCCGAAGGCCTGCGCAGGTCGGCGACCAGCAGCTGCGAGATCGACCGCGCCGTGCTCAGATCGTAGCGCGACAACCCCGATCCGTCGTCGAGCACCAGGCGCCTTGGATCGAATCCCTGGCGGACCGCCCAGTCATGGAAGCGTTTTTTCCCGTTCTCCCGAGGCTGAACCCGATTGCGGCCGCTCCCGAGCGCGAGCACGATCGCCTCGGCATAAGGATTCACCGACTCCCGCAGACAAACGCGGATCACTTCGTCGAGCGGAGGACTGGGAACCGTCGCCACCCGGGTCCAACCTTTGCGGGGTCCGATCGAATCGCCCCGAGCCTTCACCGTCGTGTCGGAACCCGTCACCACGACTTTTTTGAGCCATAACGCCTTGCGCAGCGCCTTCAACGCCTCCGGGCGAGGCTCCAGGATGGCCTTGTTCCCCATCCGGTTCTGGTTCCAATTCAAGCCGACCACGGGCGCACCGTAGCCGTCCCGCGAATTGGATAGGCTCCAGCCCTGCGGCCAAGCATCGTGCCCGCGACCGACCAGGGTATCCAAGGCGACAAGATCGCCGCGCACTTCGCGGATCCCCAACCGGGTCACCGCATTTGCGACCCCCATCAACCCCGGGCCGTCGGCCGACCCCAAGGTGGGATCCCCGCCGCCTTCCAGGATCAGATTCCCGAACAGGATGCCCCGCTCGATCCTGCCCTGCGCCCAGAGCGTGGTGCGCCAACGGAAATCGGGCCCGAGCTCCGACAATCCCGCGGCCGCCACCCAAAGCTTCTGGACGCTGGCCGGAAGCATGCGCGTGTCGCCTTGTCGGCTCCAGACCACTTGGGAATCGCGGGTCCGGACGACCATCGCCCCGAGCATTCCTCCACCGGGCAGATAGTCGGTTTCGGCCAGCGAATCCAAGGCGATCCACAACGCAGTGTCGACTCCGGCACCCACGCGGCGAAGGCGCGGGTCGGGAGGTGGCGGGCATTCGCGCGGAGGACAGATCGCGGCAGGACACTCGCGGAAGACGGTGTCGACCTTCGCGACGATCCTTCCCGAAGGATCGCTCCCCGCGCAGCCGGCGAGGAGGATCCCCGCCGCCAGGGAGCCCCAGCACCTCAGAGCTGGATCCCTTCGGACATTTCCTGTCCACGCGCTCCGGCCCAGGCGACGGCGTCGTGGGCGTGGATGCTTTCCATGGAACGCACGTGGATGGACACTCCTTCGAACCCCGCCGCGTCCAGGGTGTCGAGCAGACGGCTGGCCGCGTCCTCCACGAACCGGAACGAATTGGTCCTGGAAAGGATGTCGATCACTTCCTTTTCGTCTTCGCGGCGCAGCACCGGGTGCACCCGGTTGGAGGCCGCCGTGTCGATGGCCTCCATCAGCTCCACCACGCGCGGAACCTGGTCGCCGGCGACTTCCGCCTGCAGGATCCCCCGCTGGTTGTGGAATCCGAGGTCTCCCGACAAGGCCTTGGAGCAGGGACAGGCGAGCATGGCGGCCGATTCGATCCGGGTCCGCAGCGCCACTCCTGTGGACGGCGTCCATTCACCGCGCATTTCCACCCGGTACGGATGGAACCCCTTGGACCTCGTGACCGGCGCGTCGCGGCCCACGATGTCTTCCCAGGCCAGGGTCGCGATCAGATGGGTGGTTTCCTGGGCTTTGGCGGTTTCTTCCAGCCGTTGCGCCAGCTCGCCGATCGGCAGATCGCTGGTCCCCGCGAGCATCCGGTAGAGCCTGCTCATGTGCACGCCGCGATGCCCTTCCGGGACACGGGCCGCCAAGCGCAAGGTGGCGATCACCTTGTGGCCCGAAGGCAGTTGGACCGGGATCTTCACGCGGTCGATCCCCGCCAGGACCTCCGAACGGGCTGGGCGGGCGGACTCCGACTGGACGTCGGGCAGATTCGATTTGTTTTCCATTGAAGAGTGAAATTTACAAGCCCGGCGCTCCTGCGATCACCCCAAATCCGAGATCGCCCCGATCTACACCACTTTCAGCTGCGAGGGCCCCGGAATGCTCGCGAAGAACTCGGCGCGCAGCGACGGATTCGACTGGAACGCGCCGGAGAGCTTGCTGGTCCGGGTCAGGCTCGATTCGTCCTGAACCCCGCGGGTCTTGACGCAGGTGTGCACGGCGTCGATCACCACCGCGACGTCGTCGGTGCGCAGGATCTTGGACAACGCCTGCGCGATCTGGACGGTGGCCCGCTCCTGGACCTGCGGGCGCTTGGCGAAATACTGCACCACGCGGTTGAACTTGCTCAGTCCAAGCACCCAGCCCTTGCAGATGTAGGCCACGTGGGCCCTGCCAAGAATGGGCAGGAAATGGTGCTCGCAGGTGCTGTTGAACGTGATGTTGATTTCCACCAGCATCTCGTCGTAGCTCATCTTGTTTTCCACAACGGTGATCTTGGGGAAGTTCTCTTCGCGCAATCCCCCGAAGATTTCGTCCACGTACATCTTGGCCACGCGCTCGGGCGTTTCCGAAAGCGAATCGTCGGACAGATCCAGCCCCAGTATCTCCATGATCTCGCGGTGGCGCCGCGCGATCTCCATCTTGGCGGTCTCGGGGTCCATGCGGGGCCGGTCCGACATCGGGGTCGGGATCACCTGCGACAGGAGCTCGGGGACG
>JAKPQQ010000255.1 GCA_029557215.1 Fibrobacterota bacterium
ATCGTCGAGGTGGAGAAGTGCCGCCTGGACGGCGGGAGCGAATCCATCGCCTCGAGCGCCCGGATCGTCATTTCCCGTTTGAACTCGCGCAGCAGGGAGGCGGGCGCGCCCTCGGCGGTCAGGAACGGGTCGGAGTGATGCCATTTTCCGTCGTCGTCGCGGACCACCAGGCCCAGCGATTCGAGCCGTTCCACCGACCGGCGCGCCTCGGAGGCGGTGATGCGCGGCCTGACCAGCGCCGCCAGGCGGGAGTAGTCGCCGTTCCAGTCGGAATGGACCGCCAGTTCCCGGACGGCGACGTTGTACCAGTTCTCCCAGAAGGGGAACTGGTGCGATGCCAGCGAGATCTTGCCGCTTTGCAGACGCAGCCGCTTGATCCGATCCAGCCAGGATTCGCGGTGTTCGACGGTGTCGGACTGGTTGAAGCGGATCAGGGCGTCCAGGAATTCGGCGGCGGCTCCCACGAGGCCGACCGCTTCGACAAGGCGCGGGATCGACGCGTCGCCCAGCCTGCGGGATCCGCCCACGATCAGCGAACAGAATCCGGTGGATTTGAATCCGGCCTTCTGCGCGAACCATCGCCGGGAAAAGCTCGGGCGCAGCCTCTTTTCCTCCTCGAAGTAGTCCTTGAGGAACTCCCGGTAGTTGTCGTATTCGAACAGCCTTCCCACCGCCTGGTTGCGGTCTTGGGATTGCCTGGCCAATGGGATGGGTCTCCGGTTCGGTGATGCGATGTTGGTGCTCTGGCTGACGGTACATCCGCAGGAGCGGCTTCGCCAAGCGATTCATGGTCCCCCGCCCGGGACATCGCTTTCCGGCGCTTTCCGGATCCGACGAAAGCCCCGGCTCCGGTGGGGAGCGGGGCGATCCGAAGGAACGGTTCGGACGCTTGGCGTCAGAAGCGGGTCAGCTTGAGCGCCTGGTCGGCGCCTCGCACGAGAAGGAGACCCTTGGCGAGGGTGCGGAATTCCACTGGAGCGGATCCGGTGGTGGAGATGTTGCCGATCCGCCGACCGCCGGCATCGATCACTTCCAGATCCAGGATCCCGTTGGAGGTGATCACGAGGCCGTTGGGCGAAGAACGGACATCGAAGGCGCGTCGAAAGGCGGGGATGCGAGTCACACCCGCTGTTCCGCTGGTCGCCAGCTGCCAAGCGGAATAGTCGAGCGAATTGATGGAGGTGGACGAGGCGTTCGCACCCAGTCCTTTCGCGTCGGCGACTCTCCAGCGGATGCTATCCTCCACCGAGGCGGCGCGCGCGGCGATCGGGAGGCCGTCGATCCGGATTTCAGCGGATCGCGAGGTGGTGTAGATGGAGGTGTCGATTCCTTCGCCCTCGACCTGCACGAAGAACGCCTTCGTCGATTCGGGAGCGGTCCAGTACAAGTACGCGGTTCCGGAGCCGATGATGCCCTTCTCGTTCGCGGGCTTGGTCGGATCGACGATGCCTTTCAGGTTGAAGGCGCGGAGTTCCTTGCCGCTGACATGCCAGAACGTGGAATCGCCGAAGTCGGCGCTCGTGGTCGCCTTGTTCAAGGTGAGCGTGCCGGCCGGGACCGGCAGGCGATATCCGTCCCAGTCGTAGAACGCCAGGATGCTGTCGCCTGCAAGGAGGCTCAGGCCTGAGGCCGATCTCGCCGTGAGCACCTGGTGCTGGTAGGCGACGGAGTCCTTGCCGAGCGAAGGCACCAGCATCGTGTCCTGTTCCAGCTTTCCGTCGACGACGCAGTTGTGGAGTGCCTGGCGGGTTGTGCGCGAAACATGGAGCCAGCACTTGCCGGTGCCGGAGGCGAGGTTGAATCCCCATTGCCATGCGCTTGAGTTGTCCGGTGAGCGGCCGAAGGAGGAATCGACGTGCTTGAGCCACCCCAGGTCTTCCACCGCGTAGGGGCTGTGCATGAATTTGACCTTCTTTCCCCACGAATTCCCGGCGAAGTCGAGAGTGGGCATGGTCGAACCCGTGGCGAGGTTGGTGGCCAACGAAACGTCGCTCCAAAGGAACCTGCCGCTGTCGGACTTGGACATGTTGACGGAAAGCGATGTTCCACCGGTCTGGTCGCGGTTCGCTCCGACGTGGAAAATCCCCTTGTCGCCGGCGAAGATCGCCAGGTTCTTCGAGATTCCGACGCCGACCAGGTTCGATTCTTCGCTGAATCCGTAGTTGGAATAGCCAGCTGCGACCTTCGCGAAGCCGAGCCCTTGGTACTTCGCCCAGCGCGATCCCGTCTCGAACGGGAATAGCGCCGTGTTCGAGGTCGCTTTCCAATCGACGAGCCAGAACGCCGTGTCGGATATGGTGTTGGCCAAGGCCAGGATCCCGAGGCCGTCGCCCAGGTTGACGTATTTCGACATGCCCCAGGTCTGTCCGCCGCGTTTGGGGAGCGAGTCCACCACCCGCAGGTCCGATCCGTACACGACCTTCTTCACGGTGTTGCCGGCCACGATGTAGGCGGTGTCGCCGTCGGCGGTCACGCTGGAGATCGCGCTCCCCGAAACGAGAAGCCGGGGATCGGACAGTTCCACCGTGCGGTTCGGGGTGGACGAGGACAATGCCGCGGCGGCCAGGGATGCCAGTGGGGTGATCATGGATGCTTCTCCTTGGTTGAAGGTAATCCAACGATATCGCCGGCACGTTTCGCTGCGTGTCCCGCGCACCGGGCATTCCGTGGACAAAATGTCCGATGCGCACGCCCCGGTTCGTCCTTCGCGGTCAGCGCGGAACGAACAGCGACCGCGCGATGCCGCCGCATCGGACCAGGACCGGACGCCCTCCGGAAGTGACAAAATCCGACATGCCGGAAGCGCCGATCGCGAAGCGTCCGAGCCGTTGGCCGACCGCGTCGAACACGTCCACCTCCGCTCCTGGCGTTCCCGCCAGGCGAAGGATTCCAGGGGCGGCCGTGGCGCTCCAGCCATCGATCTTGCGCGACGGCGCGACAGCCGAGGCTCCTTGCCTTGTGATCGGATAGGCTTTCAAGTCGGAGGATCCGGCCTGCCAGAGCGCCGTGTTCCCGAATGCGGTTCCCGGGAAGTAGCCTCCGGGGAGTGTCGCGACGGGCATCGGGAGGGAACCTGGTTCCCGGCCGAGCAGCACCTGGACGCCTTCGCCGGAGACCAGGTGGAACCCGAATCCGGAACGGGTGGTTTCGAAGGGGGCTCCGTACGCGTGCGACGCCGGTCCGCGGTTGCCGGGCATCGGGAAGCCGCCCGAGATGGACCATCCTGTCGGGGAGCTCGAGTTCCAGAGGTACATGACGGAATCCGCCCGTCCGATGCTCAGGACGTTCGCCGCGTCCAACCGCAGCGGAGCGGGGGTGTTCGGGACGGGGATGGCGACCGGATCCTTCGGGGGGGGAGGCAGGAGGATACCCTGGCGCTCGATGGATTCGAATCCCGAAACCGGGTCGATCGAGGATCCGGGGATGTTCCAGACCTCCAGCGCGTCGGAGGATGACTTGGCGACGATTCCTGTCGAATCCATCGAGATCGCCTCCCAGTAGGGGTCGACAGGAACGTTCTTCGGGCGCTTCAGGACCAGGCTGTCGCGTTCGCCGGTGGATTTTCTGGTGAACACCGAGGCCAGGAACAGGCCTTCGGTGCGCGCGATGGCGGCCGTCGAAGCCGAAAGCCGCACGCCTTGGATTGTCCGATTCGATGCATGCACGGGTCCCAGGGCGGGGAACGCCTTCCAGTGCCGATCTTTCCAATCGACCGCCAGGATCGTGCTGTCGTTGTCGGCGCTGCCCGGTGTGCTGTAGGCCGCGCTCAGGATCCCGAAGCCGTCTCCGAGGGCGACGTATCGGGTGCGATCCCAGCTCCGCGAAGTCGGGACGGGGATCGAATCCACGGTCCGGATCCGATTCCCGTCCAGGACCATCTTGCGGAGTTGTTTCCGGGTGCAGACATAGGCGGTGTCGCCGTCCGTGTCGACTCCGATGACCGTTCCGGAGAGGGATGTCGAGGCGGGCGAAAAAAGCTCGATCTGCGGGAGGGTGGAAGACGACGACGCGAGAAGCAGGGAGATGGATGCGGCGATCATTGGGGAGTCTCCTGTGGATGATGGTCGGCGGCGGGCGCCTTGGAGGAAGGTTACGGGCGTCCGAGCCGTTATCCATCGGGGTTCGCGGGCGATAGCGTTGCCAATTTGTCCCCGCGATCGATCGGGCGCCGACCGGATGCGGCGCGGATCGTGGTCAGAATGTCCACGGCGAATCGGTCCGGTCCGGTGACGGAACCCGGTGGAGAAAGCCATGTTCTAGGCGTACCCATGGCCAGCGTCTACGCCCATACCGACTATCGCGCCTTCCTGCGCGAATGGTTCTCCGAAGAAAAGGAGCGCCGTCCGGCGCTTTCCTACCGGTGGATGGGACAGAAACTGCTGATGGACGCGAGCCTCCTGGCCAAGATCTTCGGGGGCGAACGGCACCTTTCCGCCTCGCGCGTGCAGCCGGTCCTCGACATGGTCGGGCTGTCGGGCCTGGAAGCCGAGTACTTGCGGATCCTGGTCCAGTACGGCAAGTCCAAGAGCGCCAAGGAATCGCAGGTCTGCTTCGCCAAGCTCGCCGAACTGCGGCGCGTGGCGCCGGTCGCGGTCGACGATTCGCAGGCCGGCTACTGGGATTCGTGGGTCAACGTGGCGGTGCGTTCCCTGGTCTCGTGCGGATCGTTCAAGGACGAATGGGAACGCATCGGGGCGCTGCTGCGTCCGCAGGTGTCGGGCGCGAAGGTCAAGGAAGCCGTGGCGACCCTGGCCCGGCTCGGGTTCGTGGAGAAGGATCAGGACGGATTCTGGCGCGTCCGCGAGCCGTTTTTGCGCGACGGCAAGGGGCCGCAGGTCCGGGCGTTGCGGCATTTCCACAGGCAGTCCCTGCTCCTGGCGGTGGAAGCCATCGAGAACGTCCCGGTGGACCGCCGCGACATTTCTTCGGTGACGGTGTCCATCCCGGAATCCGGCTACGCCGAGATCTCCGAGATGGTCAGGGATTTCCGGTCGCGGCTCCTGACCGCGGTTTCGCGGATGCGGGGGCCCGATCGCGTCTACCAGGTGAGCATCCAGGCGATTCCGCTCGCGTTGCCGCCGTCCGACGGCGCGGAGGGCTAACTTTGGCCGCGATGTCGCCAGCCCTCAACGGTTCCAGGCTCCTCCGATTCCTGCTTCTTCCGGCGTTGGGCGCGGTGCTGGCCGCCTGCGGCGGTCCGGAGCGGATCGCCGGGAACAACGGGTCCACCACGGGAACCGAGGCGGGCAACGCGTTCACCGCCCGCGTGGTGCGCCTCGACGGCTCTCCCGCCGCGGGGGCCGTCGCGAAGGCGCGGAGGACGGAAAGCGTCGAAGACTCCTCGTCGTGGCCGTCGGGGATCGCCGACTCGGCCGGCCGCGTGCGGCTGGTGCTGGACACCGCCAGCGGCTGGACCATCGAGTTCGCCGAACCCGGAAGTGCCATCCTGCGCCGGATCGCGCGGAAGTCGGATTCCGTCGTCGACGCGTCGGTGGTCCTGGTGCCGACCGCCGGCGTCGTCGGAAAGGTCCGCGGGGGCGTCCCCGGCGCGAAGATCGCCATCGCGGGCCTGGGCCGGACGGTCCCGCTGGACGCGGACACGATGTTCCGGTTCGAGGGGCTTCCATCGGACAGTCTGTTCCTCCTGCTCGTCGGCGCGGACGCCGGATGGAGCCTCGATCTCGCTCCGGGCACGACAAGATCCGTCGTGCTCGACGCCCGGACCGGGAGCGTTCCCGCCGATCCGGAAATCGTCGTGCGATTCCCGCGCGGTCGGATCCAGCCGGGAGCCCTGCTTCCGCTCGAACTGGGAAGCCCCTCGGAATCCGACGCTTCGGCATCCTGGAACGACTACCGTCTCGTCGACGTCCAGGGCGCGATCGTTCCGACCCGTCTGGAAGGACGCGACGCGAAGACCGGGATCAGCCGACTCTGGATCCGCGTTCCGGGGAACGCGACCGATTCCGGGTTCGTGTTGCGGGTGGTGCCCGCCGCCGCGGCGGGATCGGCCGGGTCGTCGCCCTTCGTCGGGTCGGGGATCGCGTCGGCGGTGCTGTTCGACACGATCTCCAACGGGAGCGCCCCCGATCTCGCGCGCCCCGGGGCCTGGCTCCAAGGGATCCATTCCCTTGCCGGATCGGCCTCCGATCCGGTGTTCGGCGGGGCAGCGTCCTTGTCGGCGAGCTTCGGGCCGGATCTTGTCGCATTGGATTCCAACGCCTTCCCGACATCCGATGCCGGCGGGTTCGCCATGCGGTTCCGTCTTCTGGATCCGACGTTCGGCCGCCTGTGGTTGTTCCAGGCCGACGATTCGGGGGCGAGCCGTTTCGTGAGGGTCGGTTTGGGCGGCGGATGGCTTGTTCTCCAGGCCGGCGACCATCGCGATTCCGTCAAGATGTCTTCCGACGCCGCGTCCCATGTCCTGTCCGTGGCCAGGAGCGCCACGGCATGGACGGCGAGTTTCGACGGCGTCGCCACGTTGTCCGTCTCGATCGATTCCGTTTCGCGCGACACGAAATGGGCGCGTCGGGTGGTCGGGCGCGGCGCGGGCATCGCCATCCGGGAACTGTTCGTCTTCGATGGCGGATACCCCGATTTCCGCGCTGCCTCGCTCGCCGGAAGGATCGCGATCGAGCGCTCCTGGCGCTGATCCGCGGGCCATCATGGATCCGGCGAACGCGAAACGGCCCTTCTTCTGGAAGGGCCGTGCGATCGTTCGGGGAGAGATGTCGAAAACGACGGAACGCGGGAGGATCAGCGCGCGAAGGCGCCCCAGACCTGCGATCCGTTCTGGTAGACAGCGATGTAGGGGTTGAGGGTCCAGTCGAGCGCCGATTGCAGGTACGAGAAATCGTTCGACTGGTCGAAATTCGACCAATCCGATTTGGCCACGCGCCCCTGGATTTCGCCCGAAACCTGTCCGGCTCCGACCGTCGCGCTGGATGCGATGGTCAGATCCAGGGCCCGTTCAGCGTTGAGCGCGCCGATGGCGCGGGTCACGCTGTAGGGGCTGTAGTCCAGCGTGTAGGATTCCGTCGCGCTTCCTTCGCGCGCGTAGCGGTAGCGGAATTTGACGTTCTTGAGCTGGACGGGAACCGATCCCAGGTTGCGCAGGCGGATGTTGGGGTACAGCTGGTTGCCCACGACCTGGTTGTCGGAGTGCTTGTATTCGGCGACCACGTTCGAGCCCGACCAGCGGGCGGTCTTGAACCAGGTCGCGCCGTCGTCGTCGGAGCGGAACGCGCCGTATTCCGTGGTCGCGTACAACGTGCGGATCGCGCCGGTGCCGGGAGCGGTGGATACGCTGGAGACGATCGCGCCGAATCCGTTGCCGTAGGCGGGGATGTTGGGGTTGTGGATGGAGACCCAGAACTGCCCGCCGGTGCGCGTGGTCCAGACCGCCTTGTCGGTGCGGCCGCCGAACGAAACGTAGAAGGTCTTGCCGCTCGCGTCGCGGGAATCGATCGCGATGCTCGAAACCAGGTTCCGCGGCATGCCGCCCCAATGTCCGGAATCGATCCGGGTCCAGCTGGGCGTGCCGGCCTTGGCTCCGAACACCAGCCAGACTTCGCCGTTGGCCGTTCCCACGACGACGATGTCCGACACCGGGTTGACGGCGACGGCGCTGAGCGCCGAACCCGAGGGGGGCAGGAGCGGATCGTTGGCGGGCTGGACGGTGGTGAAGGTCGCGCCGAAGTCGGTGGAGTAGGCGACTCCTCCGCCGGTCGCGACGTACAGCGTGCCGTTCCTTGGATTCACGGAGGCGTTCCAGACGTCGCCGTAGGGCAGGTTCGAGGTGAGATCGGTCCAGCTCAGGCCGCCTCTCCCTTTCACGACGCGCCAGAATTTGCCACCCTGCTGCGTGCCGGCGAAGGACACGAACGCCGAATATTCGTCGTGCGTGTAGGTGGGGGCGATGCTCGTGACGGCGAGGCCGGGGGCGGAATTCACGATCCCGCCGCGACCGTCTTCGGCCGAATCGAGCCTCGTCCAGGCGGGGCTCGCCACGCGGCCGCTCGTGGACAGGTAGACCTTGCCGTCGGTGTATCCCAGCCAGACCTGGTCCGGGTCCAGGCCCGATTGGCGGGTGGTGGAAGGAATCGCCGCGCCGGACTTCAGAGGCTCCCACGCGTCGATGGGAAGGGTCTGGGCTTGGGCTGCGGTCGCGGCCAGGGACAAGGTGCCGAGGGCGAGCCCCCGGCGCAGGGTGTTCTTGAACATGGGCGTAGACTTCTCCTGGTGTTTGGTTCACCGGCGCCAACGGGGAATTCCGCCGCGCATTGACGAATATTGTCTATCCGGAGCCGTCCGCGAGGACTTTCCGCACGGTCTCCCTTCCTTTGCGCTTTCTGGCGCTTTCCGGGATCGGGCCGTTCCCGCATGGACGGGAAACGCCGGATTCCGGCGGGTTGGCGGGAGGTTCCGGGGGCGCCAGGGGACATTTTGGCAACGGCGAACGCGATTTCCGGTGGACGGAACCCCTTCGCGAAAGCCATGTTCTTGGCATCCGATGGCCAGCGTCTACGCCCACACCGACTACCGCAGGTTCCTGCGCGAATGGTACGCCGAAGAGAAGGCGAGGCGACCCCATCTGTCCTTCCGCTGGATCGAGCAGAAGACCGCCACGGACCACAGCCTCCTGTCCAAGATCTTCGCGGGGGAGCGCCACGTGTCGTCCACGCGGGTGCCGCAACTGGTGGATCTGGTGGGGTTGAGCGGGCTGGAGGCGGACTATTTCCGTCTGCTGGTGCAGTACGGAAAGGCCAAGAGCGCCAAGGAGGCGCAGCACTGCTTCGCCAAGCTCGCCGAACTCCGCCGGGTGGCTCCGGTGCCTCTGGAGGAAGCGCAGTCCGGATTCTGGGATTCGTGGGTGAACGTCGCGGTGCGGGCCCTCGTCGGCTGCGGAAGGTTTTCCGACGGATTCGAAGAGATGGGCGCCTTGCTCCAGCCCCGGGTTCCCGGGGCGCAGGTCCGAAAGGCGCTGGCGACGCTGTCCGGACTCGGGTTCGTGGAACGCGACGGAGACGGATTCTGGCGCATCCGGGAGCCGTTCGTGAGGGGCGTGTCGGCCGCTCAGGGGCGGTCGTTGCGGCACTTCCACCGCCAGACCCTGCTGCTGGCCGCCGAATCGGTGGAGGGGCTGCCGCCCGCGCTGCGCGATCTTTCCTCCGTGACGGTCTCCATCCCCGCGTCCGGATACGACGAGATCCGCGAGATCGTGAAGGATTTCCGGTCGCGCGTGCTCACGGCCGTTTCGCGCATGTCGGATCCCGACCGGGTCTACCAGGTGAGCGTCCAGATGGTGCCGCTGGCGCTCCCCAAGGGCGTCGAGCGGGGCGTCGGAGACTAGAATTGCCATGATGACGCCCGCCTCGCCCTCCCGGTTCCGCCGTCTCCTCGCGTCCTTCGCCCTGGCGCTGGCTTCCTGCGGGGACGACCGGGTCGCGGGCGGGACTTCCGGCGCCGAAGCGGAGAACGCCGTGAGCGCCAGGATCCTGCTTCCGGACGGGACTCCCGCGAAAGGGGTGCCCGTGGTGGCGAGGCCGTCCGGAGCGTTGACGGATTCCGTCTGGGCGCGCGGCGTGACCGACGATTCCGGAGTGGTTTGGCTGCGGTTGCCCGCCGCGCGGGAGTGGACCCTGGAAGCCGAGACGGATTCCGTCGCGACCTTCGCGCGGGTGGATTCGGGGTATCGCGGCGATGTCGCCGTCGTGGCAGGGCTGGAGCGGAAGGCCGCGCTGTCCGGCCGGTTCGTCCCCACCGGGGCGTCCTCCTTCGAGCTGTTCGTGGCGGGCCTGGGGCGTTCCACGACGGTCGGACCGGACGGGACCTTCTTCCTGGACGGACTGCCCGCGGGCATCGTGGAAGTCCGTGCGGCCGATCATCCCGTCGGATGGTCCATAGAGCTGTCCGCGGGCGACACCACCCGGGTCTCGCTGGATCTTCTGGAAGCGGGAAAGACCGCGGGGTCCCCCGGGGCCCCCATGTTGATGGCCTACCAGTTGCCGGGGAACCGCTACGCCGGATTGCCGATGGCCGCCGAATTCACCTTGCCTCCGGGGTGGCCCGCCGACCGGTTGCGGTTCGTCGCGCTGTCCGGGGCGATCGTTCCTGTGCAGTTGGCGTCCTTCGATTCGGTTTCCCGCGCCATCCGCGTCTGGTTCGTTCCCGGTGCGGCCGAACATGCGGGGAGCCTGCGGGTCTCGCTCGATTCCGTTCCGGCGGGGACATCGAAAGGGCTTCCGTTCGCAGGACAGGATCTGGCGAAGGTGGTCCTGTTCTCGCTGCCGCCTTCGAAATCGGGCTCGAGCGACGCCTGGCTCGATCTCGTCTCTGGGAGGACGCAGGTGGGGAGTTCCACGGTCTCGTACGGTTCGGATTCCGGCATCGCCCTCGGGGCGGGGATCGTGTCGCGGGATGCCGCCTCGATGCTCGTCCTGGGCGGCGCGAACCTGCCGGATTCGCTCGCCTACGCTTCGGTCCGCTTGCGGGTTCAGGACGGCTGGGGCAGGCCCGTGCGGATCCTGGAGCTGCGGGACACGAGCGGCGTGCCGATGGCGAAGATCGCGCATGTTCCCGACAGCCTGGTCTTCGAGACGAGCCTGGGGCGCAAGGCCTTCCGCGTGACCGGCGATTCGGCGATCTGGCGCAGCTACGCCATTTCCCGGCGCGGTCCGAACTGGGAATTCTGGATCGACGGCGATTCGGCGACCTCGCTCCCGCGCGATCCCGCGCAGGTTCGCGGGGATCTGTTCGTCGCGGAAGGCGGACGGATCCGGCTTTCCGAACTGTTCCTGGGATCGGTCGAGCTTCCTTCGCTCAAGCTCCGCATGCTGGGCCTGAAGAGCTACACGAATTTCTATCCGGCGGTGCGCTGAAAAACGATTCCGGAACACGCGCCAGGGGGCGTCACCCCCGCCGCGAAGGCGCGAACGCGCCGCAGCGGGAGATCGGGGGCGCGGACCCCTCGGCTGGGCTCGGGGCATCGCCCCGCAAGGATGGACAAAAAACGCACCAGGCGGATCGCCTGGTGCGTCGGACGATTCGTCCCGAGGAGGCCGCGTGCCGAAGGCATGGCACCCGGCCGCGCCTGCAGGCGCGGGGCGCCCGTATCCCCGGTCAGGCCAGGGCCGCGCCCACGATCTCCTTGGCCTCGGACTGGATGGCCTTGAGGTGGTCGGTGCCCTTGAACGATTCGGCGTAGATCTTGTACACGTCTTCCGTGCCCGAAGGACGCGCCGCGAACCAGCCGTTTTCCGTCGTCACTTTCAGGCCGCCGATCGCCGCTCCGTTGCCGGGGGCGTTGGTGAGCTTGGCCGTGATGGCTTCGCCCGCGAGGGAGGTGGCCTTGACGGCGTCGGGCGAAAGCTTGGACAGCTTGGCCTTCTGCTCGCGGTTGGCGGGGGCGTCCATGCGCTCGTAGACCGGCGACCCGAACTTCGCTTCCAGCGCCTTGTAGTGCAGGCCCGGGTCCTTGCCGGTCTTGGCCGTGATCTCGGCGGCCAGCAGGTTCAGGATGATGCCGTCCTTGTCGGTGCTCCAGACGGTTCCGTCCTTGCGCAGGAAGCTGGCGCCGGCGGATTCCTCGCCGCCGAATCCGAACGAGCCGTCCACCAGTCCGTCGACGAACCACTTGAATCCCACGGGGACTTCGGACATTTTTCGTCCGAGCGAGGCGGCCACGCGGTCGATCATGCTGGAGCTGACCAGGGTCTTGCCGATGGCGGCGTCGGCGCGCCAGCCGGGTCGATTGCCCCCGAACAGGTACTGGATGGCCACGGCCAGGTAGTGGTTGGGGTTCAGGAGTCCCACGGACGGGGCCACGATGCCGTGGCGGTCGGTGTCGGAGTCGTTGCCGAAGGCGATGTCGAACTTGTCCTTGAGCGCGACCAGTCCCGCCATGGCCCAGGGCGAGCTGCAATCCATGCGGATCTTGCCGTCGCGGTCCACGCACATGAATCCGAAGGTGGGGTCCACCACCGGGTTCACCACCGTGATGTCCAGGCCGTACTTGGCGGCGATGGGCTCCCAATATTTGACGGCCGCGCCGCCCATGGGGTCCACGCCGATCCTGAGGCCGGATTTGGCGATGGGCTCGAAGTCGATGATGGAGCCCAGGTCGTTCACGTAGTTGGCCACGAAGTCGAATTCCGACACGCAGCCGCTGGACTTGGCGCGGGCCAGCGGCACGCGCAGCACGTCCTTGAGGCCGTTCTTCAGGATCTCGTTGGCGCGGTCCTGGATCTTTTTCGTGACGTTGGTGTCGGCGGGGCCGCCGTTGGTGGGGTTGTACTTGAACCCTCCGTCCTGCGGCGGATTGTGCGACGGGGTGATCACGATGCCGTCGGAGAGCCCGCTGGTGCGGCCCTTGTTGTAGGTCAGGATCGCGTGGCTCACCGCGGGAGTTGGCGTGAAGCCGTTTCCTGTCTGGACCAGCGCGTGCACGCCGTGTGCGGCGAGCACTTCCAGGGCCGTGTCGCGGGCCGGAACGGAGAGCGCGTGGGTGTCGATGCCGATGAACACGGGGCCGGTGATGTTCTGTTCGCGGCGGTATTCCACCAGCGCCTGCGTGACCGCCAGGATGTGGTCTTCGTTGAAGGCGGTGTTGAAGGAGGATCCGCGGTGGCCGGAAGTGCCGAACGCGACCTGCTGTTCGGGGATCGACACGTCGGGCTTGCCCGTGTAGTAGGCCGCGACGAGTTCCGGTAGGTAGACCAGGATTTCCCGTGGAGCGGGCTTGCCTGCGAGCGCGTGGACCGACATGGATCGACCTTTCTGCGATGGACTGCTTGTACGATGAAAGAGTCCGTAAAAATACCTCTCCCTTGGCGGGAACGCCCGTGAGGGGTACGTTTGCCCAGATATGTCCAACGGAAGCATCCCGATCACTCGGGAAGGCTACGACAAGCTCGTGGCCGATCTGAAACTCTACAAGACCGTCGAACGGCCCGCGATCATCCTGGCCATCCAGGAGGCGCGCGCCCAGGGCGACCTTTCCGAAAACGCCGAATACGACGCCGCCAAGGAAAAACAGGGCAAGATCGAAGACAAGATCTCCGAACTGGAAGACAAGATCGCCCGCGCCCACATCATCGAGGCCGACGCGTCGCAGTCCGAGACGGTGATCTTCGGCGCCACGGTGACGGTCCTGGACGCCGCCGTCGGCAAGACGCTGGAATACCAGCTGGTGGGGCCGGAGGATGTCGACGTCATGCGCAACCGCATTTCCATCCACAGTCCGATCGGCAAGGCCCTGGTCGGCAAGCGTCGCGGCGACACCGTGGAAGTCACCACTCCCCGCGGTGCGAAGAGCCTGACGATCCAAGCGTTCCGCTGATGCCGGCCGCGCTCGTCCTCATCCACGGCGACAACCCTCCCGAACGGGAGGCCGTGCTCGAGGTCGAGCTGGCCAAGGCATTGGGTGGCGACACCACCACGATGGGCCGCCACCTGTTCCAGGGTTCGGAAACCGATGGACAGGATCTGTCTACCGCGCTCACGCCCAGCCTGTTCTCCGAAGCGGGAGCGGTGGTGGTGCAGGGGGTGGAGGAATGTTCCGCCGCCATCAACGAGATCCTGCTGAACGGAGCGCTCGGCGCGCTGGAAAGCGGCATCTCGGTGATCCTGGTGGGCGAGAAGGGTCCCAACCAGACCAGCAAGGCCGGCAAGGCCCTGATGAAGCTGGTCAAGGAAAAGGGGCGCGAGATCCCCTGCCCGGCCCCCAAGCTGCACGAGCTGCCCCGTTGGGTGGAACAGCGCTGCAAGTCCAGGTTCGGGCGCTCCATGGAAAAAGACGCCGCGGCGATCCTGGTCGACCGCGCCGGGACCACCGACTACCGGAAGGTGGGCGAGGTGCTGTCGGACCTGGACCGGGAGCTGGAAAAGATCGACAGCCGCCTGGAAAAGGGCCAGAAAGTGACCGAAGCCCTGGTGGAGGAGCTGGTGGGCGACCGCCGGCCCGTATCGCTGCAGGATTTTTTGGACGCGCTGGCCCACCGCAAGCCCACCGAGATGGTAAGATCCCTGCTTCGCTTGCGCGAAGAGGGAATGCCGGGATTCCTGCTGGCCCAGACCGCATGGAGCGAATTCATGCAGCTGTTCCGGCTCCGGAAGGCCATGGATCGCGGTGCCCGCGGCTCGGAAGCCGCCCGCGATCTCGGGATCAATTCCTTTGTTTTCCAGAAACGCGGCTTCGAGGCCGCGGCGCGCTCCCGGAGCGCGGAACGATGGTTGTCCGACATCGGTGTCCTGTGCAGGATCGAATCGCAGGACAAGCGCGGGCAGTACCAGAACGAATGGCTGCTCGAATTGGAGTTCCACCAGATCGCACGTTGAGGAGCTGACTCATGGCCGACATCGTCGAAACCCCACGGACCCCCACGGGCTGCGAAGGCTTGGACCGGATGCTGCGAGGCGGACTGGTGGACGGCTACTGCACGGTCGTGGAGGGGTCTCCCGGCACCGGCAAGACCACGCTGGGCCTGCAGTTCCTGGTGGAAGGCTGCCTGCGCGGCGAGCCAGGCATCGCGATCACCTTCGAGGAATTCCCCGAGCAGTACTACGACAACGCCGAACAGCTGGGCTGGGACCTGCGCAAGTTCGAGGAACAGGGGCTTCTCAAGATCCAGTTCTCGGATCCCATCTCGTTCCTGGAAGGCCTGCAGGACATCGACGGCCATGTCGCCGACCTGGTGGACGGCATGGGCGCCAAGCGGATCCTGGTGGACAGCGTGAGCCATTTCGAGCGCCTCACGAACGATCCGGGCACGCTGCGCCGCATCGAGACGGATCTTGTCCACGCGCTCAAGCGCGAAGGATTGACCTCCATCCTGCTCAAGGAGAACCCCCATGTGCTGGGCGGCTGGGACAAGGGCGACAACCGCGTGGCGTTCATCGCCGACGCGCTGATCCTCTTGCGCTACATCGAGCTGGAATCCGAGATCAAGCGCGGCCTGGTGATCCTCAAGATGCGCGGTTCCGACCACGACAAGGAGATCCGCCAGTACGTGATCAAGGAGAAGGGCCTGGTTCTGGGCGAGCCGTTCCAAGGCGTGGCGGGCCTGTTCGTGGGAACGGCGCGCGGCGCCGACAAGAACTGATCGACAACCCGGTTCCGGAGGTTCCCGTGCTCCAATCCAATCGCATCCTGGTGAAGGAACAGGTGGGCCTGCTCAAGCTCGCCGACCGCTACGACCTGTTCGACCCCGAATCGGGGCGTTCTCTGGGGCACTGCCAGGAAGTGCCTCCCTGGTATTCCTACGTGCTGCGGTTCGTGGTGAACAAGATCGCGACCCCCACCGTCGTGGAGGTGATTCCGGAAGGACGGACCCAGCCGCTGTTCCGGATCCGCCGTGGATTCCGGCTGCTGCGCGCCGTGGTGCAGGTGGAGGACGCCCTGGGGCGGCCCATCGGTACCCTGCGCAGCAAGATCCTGAGCTTCAAGATCGACATTTCGGTGCTGGACACCCAGGAGCGCCAGATCGCCCGGGTCACCGGCGACTGGAAGGGCTGGAACTTCAATCTGGCTTCGCCGAGCGGCGAGATCCTGGGGACCATCGCCAAGAAGTGGGCGGGCGTGGGCAGGGAGCTGTTCACCTCGGCCGACAACTACATGATCGAGCTCGCCGAAGACAAGAGCGGCGACAACAAGGTCCGCACCATGCTCCTGGCCGCCGCCTTGGCGATCGACATCTGCTTCAAGGAAAAGGGCTGAATCTCGCACCCTTGCGAGGGATGGAAGCTGGATTATCTTTGGTGGCCCACCAGGAGAGGTGGCAGAGTGGTCGATTGCGGTAGACTCGAAATCTATTGTAGGGAAACCTACCGGGGGTTCGAATCCCTCCCTCTCCGTTTGTCGCGACGCAGGTCGTGACCAAGGTGCCAGGGCCCGCGCGGCATCGCGCGGCTGAACCCCGCCAGGCCCGGAAGGGAGCAACGGTGTGTCGATTGCGGTGGGCGCCGCGGTAACCCTGGTTTCTCGAAGGCCTCGGATCCAAGATCCGGGGCCTTCGCGTTTCTTGCCCTGGCGACGCCCGGACAAAAAGAAAACGCGCCCCGGGAGTTGTTCCCGAAGCGCGCCCAAGAGTTCGACGGAATCTGTCTGTCAGATCTTGGCGTCGCGCAGAAGCTGCGCGCAGAAGAACTGCGCCTGCGCCGCGTCGTCGGCGAGCATGACGGGAACCATGGCGCCGGGCAGGACCGTTTCCGGCGCGTTGTCGGCGTTGGGGCCTCCCAGGTCGGTGCGCAACCAGCCCGGATCCATGCGGGACACGACGATCTTGGTGCCCTTGAGAAGCGCGCCCAGGTCGTCGGTCCACTTGTCCAGGGCCCACTTGGAGGCGCCGTAGGCGGCCAGCTGCCAGGTCTTGTCGATGCCCGAGGTCACATTCACGATGCGGCCCCAGCCCTTGGCCTGGATGCTGGGCAACAGCAGGGTGGTCAGGCGCATGGGAGCGAAGATGTTGATCTGGAACACGCGGGCCCAGTCGGACATGTCCTGCTTGGAGATGTCTTCGGTCCAGGTGCTCATCACGGCCGCGTTGTTGTAGAGGATGTCCACGCCGCCCGCGGCCAGCACTTCGGCGGCCAGGCGATCGACCTGCGCGGGATCGTGGAGTTCGGCGGCGAACGCCTTGCCGTCGGATCCGGCGGCGCGAACGAGCGCGAGGGTGGCTTCGGCGGCCTGGATCGTGCGGCCGTGCACGAACACGCGGCAACCCTGCTGGGCCAGCGCTTCGGCGACGAGCTTGCCCACGCCGCGGCTGGAGCCGGTGACGAGAGCCGTCTTTCCTTCGAGTTTCTTCATGGGAGCCATCCTTGTCCGAGTGAATCTGGTGATCTGGAGATCGTTGCGGATGCGATGTGCATTGGTCGCGAAGCAGGGGCGGAGAGTTCACAAAACCAATGGCGAAGGGTGTTTCAAGGGAGCCACACGATCGCGCGCGAACGAAAAAGGCCACCCCCGAAGAGGGGTGGCCTTGCGTTCGATGCAAACCGTTCCTCTCCTCGGCTCCCGCCCTGGTAGGGCGGGTGAGGGGTGGGTTGGATCTGCGAAGCGGAAAATGGGACTCGAACCCACGACCACCTGCTTGGGAAGCAGGAGCTCTACCAACTGAGCTACTTCCGCGATCGGTGACAGAAACCTAACGCACACGCAAGAAATTGGCAATGCCGCGTGTTGGGATCTAGATTTGTCCGCTTCTGAAAACTTCCCGATCGATTCGGGGAAAGGAATCGCGATGAAGGTCTACACGGTCAAGGACGGCTCGCTCGCCCCCTTCAAGAACAAGACGATCGCCGTCATCGGCTACGGATCGCAGGGACACGCCCAGGCTCAAAACCTGCGCGACTCCGGCGTGAACGTGATCGTGGGCCAGCGCAAGGGCTCCGACAACTACAAGCTCGCCGTCAAGCACGGATTCAAGCCCGGCGTCACCCTGATGTCGGCCGCCGAAGCCGCCGCCAAGGCCGATTACATCCAGATCCTGCTGCCCGACGAAGTCCAGGCCAAGATCTACGAATCCGACATCCTCCCCAACCTGAAGAAGGGCAAGACCCTCATCTTCTCGCACGGCTTCAACATCCACTTCAAGTACATCAAGGTTCCCAAGGATGTCGACGTGATCATGTCGGCCCCCAAGGGTCCCGGCCACATGGTCCGCGCCGAATTCGAGAAGGGCGGCGGCGTGCCCGGTCTGATCGCGATCGCGCAGGACGCTTCGGGCAAGGCCAAGGCCAAGGCCCTCGCCCACGCCAAGGGCATCGGTTCGCTTCGCGGCGGCGTGTTCGAGACGACCTTCAAGGAAGAGACGGAAACCGATCTCTTCGGCGAACAGGTCGTGCTCTGCGGCGGCCTGTCCGAGCTGATCAAGGGCGGCTTCCAGACGCTGGTGGATGCCGGCTACGCTCCCGAGATGGCCTACTTCGAGTGCATGCACGAAGTGAAGCTCATCGTGGACCTCATGTACCAGGGCGGCCTGTCGTACATGCGCTACAGCATCTCGAACACCGCCGAGTTCGGCGACTACACCACCGGCCCCAAGATCGTGACCGACGCCACCCGCAAGGCCATGAAGAAGGCGCTGACCGACATCCAGAAGGGCACCTTCGCCAAGAACTGGATGGACGAAGTCCACAAGAACGGCATGAAGAACTTCCGCGCGCGCCAGCAGGCCGAGCGCAAGCTCCAGATCGAAGAAGTGGGCAAGAAGCTGCGCCGCAACATGAAGTGGTTCGAGGCCAAGGAGATCAACTGATCTTCCTGTCCTAGGACGAGGATCCGACGCCTCGGAGGTTGACCGCCTCCGGGGCGTTTCTTTTTCGTGAAACCGGATTCATGGTCGTCGAACGATGGCGGTCCGGTGGGAATGCCGCGGAAGCGCACCTGGAGATCGCGGGGAGTGTCCATTGACGCGGCTCCCCCGAGGATGGTCAAATGGAGGCCGGGTCCGTTCTTGCCGGTCCGTCGGCGCATCCCACGAGGATCTTCCCGTGACATCTCCATTGCCAACGTTCTGTACGCAATCCCCCGTCGCGCTCCATGTGTCCGCGCCTTCCGAACGCGTTCGGCCATGAAGTACATCAAGGAGCATGTCCCGACCGTGGTCCTGGCCGACGACGAGACCCACATCCGCATGATGATGCGGGTCGTGCTGGCCCGGGCCGGATTCCAGATCCTGGCCGAAGCGTCCAACGGAAACGAGGCGGTGGAGCGTTGCCGGGAGTCCAAGCCCGACATCGTCCTGCTGGACATCAACATGCCCGTCCTCAACGGGGACGAGGCGTTGCGGAAGATCGTTTCCGACAATCCGGGGGTCGTGGTCATCATGCTGACCTCGGTGTCGGACAGCTTGACCGTGAGCCGTTGCATCGAGCTCGGCGCGGCCAACTACCTGCGCAAGGACACGCCGGTCCAGGAGATCGCCGCAAGGGTCCTCCAGACCTGGAAGGACAGCCACACCGAGCCGGGAGGCGCCGAGTGAGGGAACGAATTCCCCTGGAGAAGCTCCTGCTGGAGATCGTCGACGACGAGTTCGCCGAGGCCCCGGCCAGGTCCAGGCAGGTTTCGCAGGACGAGATCGGCGAAATGGTCGCGCGCAAGCGGGCCGAGCGCAAGCCAAGGACCGGCGATGACTCCGAATCCTGAATTCTGGAAGCTCCTGATCGCGTCCGAGCGGCTCTCCCGCGAGGAGATCGAGCCCGTGTTCCGGGAATCGGGCGGCGACGCGTTCGAAGGACTGCGGAGGCTGGTCAAGGAGTATCCGCACGACAAAGACAAATATTGTCGACTCTGGGGCGATTCCATCGGGTTCGGGACCGTGGATCTGGACACCACCCTGTTCGCGTCGGATCTGGTGGCGAGGCTCCCGGTGGAGATCGCGCGCCGGGTCCAGGCGATCCCGTTGTACGAGTTCGGCGGGACCGTCACGGTCGCCTGCGCCGATCCCCTTGACAAGCCCGGCCTGCAGGAGGTCTCGGCGCAGTTCAGGCAGCCGGTGAGCCCGGTGTTCGCGTGGCCCGACGACATCGGCGCGTCGATCGAGATCCACTACCAGTCGGAGGACGAGGTCCAGGACAGGATCCGTCGTTTCCTGGAAAAGCCGTTCTTCCGGGACGGCCAGGCGGTGACGCTGGAACAGCTCCAGCAGAGCGCCGGCGACCAGGCGGTGGTGGAGTTCGTCCACGCGATCCTGCTGCTGGCCGCCAAGCGCCGCGCCAGCGACATCCACATCGAACCCGGCGAGACCAAGGTCCGCATCCGGTTCCGGATCGACGGCGTGCTCAAGCCGGTCGCGAGCGTCTCTTCGCAGGTGCATCTCGCGCTGGTCTCGCGGCTCAAGATCCTGGCCAACCTGGACATCATCGAGAAGCGCAAGCCCCAGGACGGGCGCCTGTCCCTGGAGCTGCCTGGACGGAACCTGGATTTCCGGTTCTCGAGCGTGCCGTCCATCTACGGCGAAAAGATCGTGCTGCGCATCCTGGGCCAGATCCAGAAGGTGTCGATCCCTTCGCTGGAGAACCTGACCCTGTCGCTGCGCCAGAAGAAGTCGTTGGAAAAGGTCATCTCGCATCCCAACGGGGTGTTCCTGCTCACCGGACCGACCGGATCGGGAAAGACGACCACGCTCTACGCGATGCTCAAGGAGCTCAATCGCGACGGCGTGAACATCATGACCATCGAGGACCCGGTGGAGTACCGGCTGGGCGGGATCAACCAGATCCAGGTGAACCACGCGGTGGACCTGGATTTCGCGACCGCGCTGCGCAGCTTCCTGCGGCAGGATCCCGACGTGATCCTGGTCGGCGAGATCCGCGACCGGGAGACCGCCCGGATCGCCCTGCAGGCCGCCTTGACGGGGCATCTGGTGCTGTCCACCTTGCACGCCAACAGCGCCATCCACGCCGTGACCCGTCTGCTGGACTTCGGGATCGAGCCCTATCTGGTGGGGCCCGCGCTGATCGGGACCATGGGGCAGCGTCTGGTGCGTCGGATCTGCGACCGGTGCAAGGAGTCGTACGCGCCGCCGCGCGAGCTGCTCGACGAGCTGTTCGAATGGGACGGGAACGCCGATGTCAGGTTCTGGCGCGGAGCGGGGTGCCCGGCGTGCGCGGGAACCGGCTACGCGGGACGGATCGGCATCCACGAGACGTTCCTCCTGGACGACGGGGTCCGCGAGATGATTTCGCGCGGTGCGCCGCATTCCGAGGTGGAGATCGCGGCGCGCCGATCGGGATTCGTGGGACTGCGGTGGGACGGCATGAAGAAGGTCCTGCGGGGTTGGACCACCCTGGAAGAGCTGGACCGGGTCGCGCTGGACGACTGACCGATCGGCGAGGCGCGATGGACTGGCGAAAGCCGATTCCACTGCGGCGGAGCCCCCGGCGGCGTTATCTTCCGGCGACAACGGAGGTGCATCGATGATCCTGTCCCTCTTGCTGGGCGTTGCCGGTGCGGCGGCCTCCCAGCCGCAGAAGATCGTGGGATACTACCCGTCTTGGGGGATCTACCAGGGGTTCACCTGGAAGCAGGTCGACTACACCCAGGTGACCCACGTCGCGTGGTCGTTCGCGATGGTCGACAGCTCCACAGGGGCGTTGATCGGCCCGGGGGATCGCAGGGAATCGGACGACCTCGACTCGCTGGTGAAGGCGGCGCACGCCCACGGCGTGAAGGTCCTCGTGTCCTTGGGTGGTGCCACGGGTTCCGGCGCGACCTATTCGGGGAGCGCGACGTATTCGGACTACCGCTCGATCGTCGCGGACCTTCCGACCTGGATGCGCCATTGGGACGACACCGCCAAGGCGAACTGGGCCACGACGCCGGACGGCGGATACGTCACGTGGGACGATCCGCGGACCGCGGCCATGAAGGCCCGCTGGGCCAAGGAGAACGGCTACGCGGGCGCGATCGTGTGGGAACTGTCGCAGGATCACGCCGGCGGTGGGAACCACCCGATCATGGACAGCCTGGCGAAGGTCCTGCTGGGCGATCCGGTCGCGGTCGCGTCGCGCGTCCCGAAGGGCGATGGAATCCGTCAAGCCGGGGGCGAGGTCGTCCTCGATCTCGCGGACGGCGAATCCGGGACGCTGGAGCTGGTCGACCCTCTGGGGCGGGTGCTCCGCTCGACGAACGGGCGTGGGGCCGCGCTGCGGATCGGGTTGGACGGAATTCGTCCGGGGGTGGTCCTGGCGCGGACGGACCGGGGGCCGCGAACCATGGTCCTGGTGGTCGGGGTGCCGAGCCGGTAAGGCGGGTCAGCGCGTACGCCGGATCCCGATCCAGGACGGAACCGCCTGGAGATTGAACCGTTCCAGGGTCAGCCGTTCGGGCGACCACGCTCCACGCGCGATCCGCAGCTGACCGACCCGGCCTTCGAAGCCGGGGCGTGCCGAGATACCACCGATGTGGAAGGTGAGGGTGGGTCCTGAAACCGATCCGGGGTGCGAGAACCTGGAGATCGTGCCGGTGGCGTCGTCGACGAAGCTCGCCGTGGTGGATGTCGGGGTCCGGGCGAGGGCGAGTCCGAACGGCCGGCGCGCGGGAATGCGCGGCCCCGACGGACCCGATACGGTCTCCGAGTTGACGGATTCCGACATGACCGGGGCGTGGAACAGGCGAGGCGTCCGGGGGGACGAGGTGTCGGCGACGCTGCCGAGCGACACTTGTTCCGATCCGTCGTAGAATCCCGCCAGTGACGCCTGGGGAGGGATGGAATCCAGGTCCCAGATTCCGACGGCCGTGCAGGAATCCTCCTTGGGGATCAGGTCGTAGAGGGTGGTTTGCAGGTTCTGGGAGGAAGACAGCTCCATGGTGCGACCCCACGGCCCCGGGGTGGAAGCGACGGGGACGGGGTTCAGGAACGGGCGCAGCTTGGCGGGTTGTCCGGTCGCGGGATCCAGCGGCGACAGCGCGGATGTCCCGGTGGCGGGATCGAACACGGCGTGCCAATGCCTCGCGAGGAAGACGGAATCCGGCGAATGCCGTGGCGTTTTGGTCGCGGCCGGATTCCCTTGCCGCCAGCTCCACGACACCGTCCCGCCGGACGGGAGGGAATCGGCGAGGATCCAGGCCTCGGCACGGCCGGTGGGGGCGTCCCAGAGCTGGACCCAGAACGGCACGGAACCACCGGTGGAATCGAAGAACCGCAAGTCGTCGCCGTTTCCGGAACCCAGGGAGAAATCGACCATTCCGTCGAGCACGACGCGAACGGGGATCGGCCCGGGAGCGGAGGGAAGCTCGGGGACCCGCAGTTCCACGGTGCCCGCTCGCGCCCAGGAGTCGGCATCTTCGATCGCGTCGGAGCGGACCTGGAGCATGGTCGGGGTCGCCGAAGCCGATGCCTGGACTTCCCAGGATTGTCCCAGGAGGCGCGATTCGCCCAGGTGGCGGAGGGCGATCCGGTAGGTGCCTTGCGGCAGGGTGTCGAACAGGATCGGGGCATCGGGCGCGACGGGTCCCAGGCGGCGGCCGGTCCCCAGGAGCAGGACATCGAAACCTCCCGCGCTCCAGGTCGTCGTGGCTTCGGGAGGGAGCGCGATCCGCAGCGAAAGGACTCCGTCGCGCGGAAGGAGCCTGGCCGTCGCGGGCAGATCCTGTCCGGCGTCCCAGGGCACGCTGGCCGCCTGGGCGCCGGAGGAGTCCCGGATTTCCAGTCGAAGGCGCCGGTCGGGGAACGTCGCGATCGCGCACTCGCCCGACCCGTTGGCGCGCCCCGACATCGCGAAACCTTCGGAACCGGGGGATTCGGATCCGACGACGACGCGCGCCGACGCGGCGGGGGAATCGCCGGCGGTGGCGGTCCGCAGGATCGTCCACCGGGTGGCGGAATCGGGAAGGTCGGCGGCGGCTCGCAGGATCCTGGCCGGGGCCGATGCCGCGTCGGTGTCGACGGAATCCGTTGCCAGAGGGGTCGCGTCGCGGCCCAGGTAGGAGACGTTCCAGCGACCCGCCGGAAGCGGACGCGATGTCCAGCCGCCGTCGTCGTCGGGGCGGAGCGTCCAGGGCGTGCCTTCGATCCGGATGCGGAGGGACGCAAGGTCCCAGGACCCTCCGCTGGACACGACGGGAAGCAACGCTCCCTGGATCGCCGTCTGTTTGGCCAGGCGGATGGTGTCGGGAATCCCGGCGACGGGATCCAGGGCAAGGAGCGCTCCGCCGCCACGGCCGTCGTCCAAGGTCAGGAACGCGGCGGAAGCCAGGGATGGCCTGGCGCAGAGTCCCGAGTCGTCGGAGACCAAGGTGTCGAGCGCCTTGCCGGAATCCGTCCACAGGACCGCCAGGGTCCGCACGGGGGTGCCGGTTCCGGAAAGCACCCGGAACGCGGGCGGTGCGGATGGATCGGCGGCCAGGACGGTATCCAGCCGGGCGGTGTCGCGGGATTCCACGTCGCAGGAATCCAGCGCCAGGACGGGGCGGGACCGTCCGTCCAGGAGGACGGGCGCGAACGTCCCGGGAGGAAGCGAATCGAGCCTCCAGCGTCCGAGACTGTCGAGATCCGCCTGGCGCCCGAGCCCGGGAACGACGACCTTCCAGTCGCGGAAGGATCCGCCGTCGGCGGATCGGACGGTTCCGGCGAGCGATCCCCACGGCATGGCCCGCAGATCGCGGAGCGTTCCGGATTCCAGCCAGGAACGCTGCACCACCAGCCAGGCGCCGACGGAATCCGTCGGGACGTCCGCCGTCAGCACAAGGCGCTGGTCCGCGGGGCGCGGCGGGAACGAATAGGCTCCGTCGGAATCCGTCAATGCGGTCCAGGTGGAATCGGTCGACCCGGGAATCCACGTGTCGGGTCGCAGGTGGACGACCGCTCCCGGCACGGGACGCGATCGCGCGTCCACGACCCTGCCCGAGAGCTCGTTGGGAACGTCGGAACCGCCGCCCAATCGGAGGTCTCCGCATCCGTTGGCCAGCCACAGCAGCGCGCAACACGCGACCTTGGACGCGGTCGCCCATCGCGATCGTCCGGAATGGGCTGTGCTGCGGGTGCTGTTCCGTGCGGACATCGTTCCTTTCCCGGATGCCTTGGGTTGGTCGGGGAAAGATAAGGTCGCTCCGCGCCGCGGCGTGCCTCAATTCCCCGAAGGTCTTCCCTTCTTGACGATTTCCGTCGACACGGGGAACACCTGGAAGTTCGCCTGGTAGACCTCCTGGGCGTCGTCGTCGGACGCGATCCGGAGGATCTCCTCGCGCAGGGCGTCGATCATTCCCGACAATTTCCGGAACGACTCGCGGCTCATCGAGAGCGTGCAGGTGGAAAAATGCCTTCGCGACGGCGGGAGGTCGTCCATGGCCTGGAGCGATTTCAGCACCATCTCGCGCTTGAACTCCCGCAGGAGCGACGAGGGCGCTCCGGATGCGGAAAGCACCGGACTCGATTGCGCGTAGGAGCCGTCGGGATCGCGGCGCAGGAGCCCCATCTCCAGCAGGCGCTCGACGGAATGCCGGGCCTTCTCGCCCGAGATCGGAGGGCGGACGGCGGCTCCGAGCGCGGCCCAGTCGCCGCGCCAGTCCATGTGGACCGCGAGCTCGCGGACCACGACGTGGTGCCATTCCTCCCAGTACGGGAACTGGCTGGCCAGGGTGCGGCGGAATTCGCGGGACTTGCGCAGCCGCTTGACCTCCTGGAAGGTCCGCTCGCGCTCCTCGAGCGTGCAGGCCTGGTTGAACCTCGCGAGCGCCTCCAGGAACCGCGCGTGCCGACCGGCCAGACCGATCGCTCCCGCCAGTTTCTGCAACGGCGCCTCGCCCAGCCTCCGCTTTCCGGAAAGCACGAGGCTCAGCGAACCGGTGGACGAAAACCCCAGGCGGGACGCGAAAGCGCGTTGCGAGAATCCCGGCTTGCGCCGTTTCTCCTCTTCGATGAAATCGGCAAGAAAGCGACGGAAGCTGTCGTATTCGAACAGCTTCCCGATCGATTCGGCCTTGCCGGTTTTTCTGTCCAAGTCGGATTCTCCGTCGTGGACGCGATCGGATCCCGCGTCGCACCGCAAGGGAGGATACGCACGCGGGACCGATCCGCAAAGGGGAAATGGCAGGAAAGGCCCGGCGCCTCCGAGGACAAGGCGCCGGGCGACCTGCAGAGGGGTCAGCGGCGGGCGAAGCCCCAGACCTGGGTTCCACCGATGAACATGGGGAAGTAGGGGTTGTAGGTCCAGTTGGGATCCTCCACGAACGAGAAGTCGTTGTACTGCCCGAAGTAGGAGTTGTCCAGCTTGCCCAGCGCGCCGACGATCTCGGGGGATGTGCCGCCGACGGGGATCTGGACATCGGAATCCACCGTGATGTTGACGCGGCGTTCCGTGCCCAGGTTGGCGATGGTCGCCGAGACGTAGTAGCCGGAGGGCTGGTAGAGCGGGTAGTAGGTGGAGTTGGCGACGCCTTCGTGGGTGTAGCGGTAGCTCAGCAGGGCGTGGTTCAGGCGCACCGGGACCGAGCCCATGTTCTTGAACCGGATCGAATGCTTGATGGGCCGCACCAGCGCGCTGGTGTCGTGGCTCCTGTATTCCAGGGCGATGTTGCGCCCCGACCAGCGGGGCGTGCGGAACCAGGTCGTTCCGTTGTCGTCGGAACGGTACATCTCCCAGGAGGTGGTCGCGTACAGCGAGGTCGCGGACGGAGCGGCGGGTACCGCGACGGATGCGAAGGCCAGTCCTTCGTCGCCGATGGCGTACCAGGATTGTCCGCCGTTGCGCGTCGCCCACAGGGCGCGGCCCGCACCGTCGCCGAAGGCGGCGTAGAAGGTCTTGCCGCTGGCGTCGCGCGAATCGATGGCGATGCCGGTGACCATTCTTTCAGGCAGGGCGGCCTTGCCCTGGACCGTGCTGACCTTGTGCCAGCTGGGAACCTTGCCGGCCGCGACGCCGAACCCGATCCAGACTTCGCCGCTGGTCATGCCGACAACAACCGTTTCGGTGCCGGGCTTGGTGGCGACCGCCGCGACGGCGCCCGTGGCGCCCGCTGGACGGTAAGGGTCGTTGGCCGGAGCCGTGGTCGTGAAGGTGGCGCCACCGTCGGTGGAGTAGCGGACCCCGATCGAAGAAGTGACGTACACGGTGCCGTTGATCTGGTTGGCCGAAACGTTCCAGGCTTCGGTGATGCCGAGGTCCCGCCAGGAGGTGGTGCCCTTGTTGCAGCCGACCTTCCAGAGCTTGCCCTGGTACTTGTTGCCCATGAACGCGACGTAGCCCGTGAGTCCGTCGTAGTTCTTGACGGTGGCGATCGCGGTGACGGGGAGGTTGGGCGCGACGTTCACCACGGTGCCGCCGGGATTGACCGCCGAGTCCAGGCGCATCCAGCTGTTGCTGGAAAGCTTGGCGTAGACGCGGCCATCCGAATAGCCGATCCAGTGTTCGCTGGTGGTGTGGTTGGCCTGCTGCGCGGCCGTGGGAATGGAGGTTCCGTTCTTGACCGGCTCCCAGGTGTCGATCGCGGCGGCGAGCGATGCGCCGGCGATGGCGGCCGTCGCGAGGAGGATCCGCGGGGTGCGTGCGTTGTTCATTTCCGTTCCTTCCGTTTTCATGTCGGGAATTGTCCTTGTTCCGAGGCCGGAGTCCCGATCGGCTTGGTCGTCGATGCGAGCGTTCCGGCTGAAGACAAATTTCGGCGAAACGGAGGTGGAAAGGAGCGCGGAACGGCGAGGACGGAAGGAAAACGCTTGCTGGCGCTTGCTACGGCGGACTCGGTTCAATCCATGTCGCGAGGGAACGGGATTCGGCCGACCGGAATCGAACAAAGGGGATCGCCATTCGGCGATGGGCGGTCGGGCGAATGTGGATGCGCGGATCCCGGCGCGACGATGCGCCGGATGCCGGGGGCGGGGTCAGCCGTTGTCTTCGAAGACCAGCGTGTGCTTGCCCAGGTGGATCTCGTCGCCGTTCTGCAGCAGGGTGGCCTGCACGCGACGGCTTCCCATGTAGGTGCCGTTGAGGCTGTTGAGGTCTTCCAGCACGAAGTGGCTCGCCGAAGGATCGCCGTCGATGCGCAGATGGGTGCGCGAGACGCCGGGATTGTCGAGCACGATCGTGTTCGTCTTCAGACGGCCCACGGTCACCGTGCCCGGAGGCAGCTGGACCTGGGAGATCTGTTTGTCGTTTTCAAGGACGTACAAGGAAGCCATAAGTCGAAGTGAATCATAGCATTCCGTCGACGCGTGGGTGTATCTTTCCGCGCATGAAGTTTGGTCGGATCGTGGCGATCCTGGTGGCGTTGCTCGCCCTGGCCGGTATCGGTGGCGGGGCATGGTACTGGCATGCGCAGAATTCAACGGGCGCGAGGCCTTCTTCGCACGTGTCGACCGAAAGCGACTCGGTGCTCGCCGCGCGCGCCTTGACGCTTTCCGACAGCCTGCAGATCCTGGACCTCGCGATCCGCACGGCGCAGCAGACGGATTCCGAACCGCCGCTGGACCTGATCCGCCAGCAGAACGATCTCTGGTCCCGCTACACCTGGGCGCGCTCGCGCCTGTCGGACGCCATCGACGCCAAGACGGATTCCGGCACGCAGACCGCCCGGTCCCCTCTGGCCGACGCCGCGGGCCTGGGGAGCGCATTGGGGAGCTTGGCGATCTACCTCTGGATCGTGGCGGGCCTGGCGGTGCTGGCCGTGGCCGTGCTCGCCTGGTGGATCCTGGGACGGCGCTCGCCCAAGGAAAGCCCTGCGCCCCTGACCGAGCCGACCATGACCCGGGTGGATCGCAACGTGCGGATGCCGATTCCCGGAGGGCCGGGCGCGGGCCGCAACGTGCCGCTTCCCCGCGAGGCCACCTTCTCCCAGATGCGCGCCGCGCGATTGACCACCGAGATCGACGACGAGGTCGCCCAACGGCCTTCGCGCGCTCCCGAACCCGAACCGGTTCCCGCCGCCCCGATGCCCAAGACCGGGCGCCATGCCTGGGAAAACACCGTGTCGCAGCCTTCCAACAACATGCCCTCGCCCGCCGAGCCCACGGTGGTCCAGGACTACGTGGTTTCGATGGCCAAGCGAGGCCGCACCAGTTCGGAGATCGCCCGCCGGTTGCGCATCCCCCAGGATCAGGTCGATCTGATCCTGAAGCTGCGCCGCAACGGTTGAGTTCGCCGGGCGCCGTCTCCCTTGCCCAACGGCCTAGCGGCCGGCGAGGGGCGGTCGGAATCGGCCAGGGAACATCGGGCAAGGACTCGAACCGGTAGGGAGGTGGCCGCGTGGAGATTCTGCCAGGTTCGACGAAATCCGGTGCATCCTCGCCCGAACGCCCGCTGGAAGGGCGGATCGAATCGGTGGAGGATGGCGTCGCCACCGTGCGGATCTCCGCGTCCAAGGTGGTGAGCGCCGTGCTGGAATCGGGGATGGACGTGGGCGCCAAGGTCGCCTTGTTCGTCGGGGCCGACGGAAGATGGACGGTGCGCTCCACCGCGCAGGTGGCCACCGACGCCCAGGCCAGGATGCTGAAGCTCCTGATGGAAAGCCTGCCCTCGATGGTGGGCGGGAAGGATGCCCAGGCCGTGGCGAGAAGCCTCGCCCGCGGGGATTTCGAGGCGGCGCGCAGGCAGGTCGCCGGAATCTGGCAGGAGGTCCGCGGCGAATCGCCGGACCGGCTCGAACCCGAACTCGGGGCGTGGCTGGAACGCGGGATGCCCGCGTTGCTTTCGCGCGAAGGCGAAGCGCCCGTGGTGCGGGGCGGTGCCGTGGCCTTGACGCTGGGGGCGGCCGGGAAGAGCGAGGGGGAATACTCCGCCTGGATCGCGGGGCGGTCGGCCACGCTGCTCGGGCCGCCGGACTTGCCGCAAGGTCCCAAAGGTCTTTGGCAGACCCGACAGATTCCGGGTGGGGGTGCCGTCTGGGCGCCGGTGCCGCAGACCAGGCTGGAACCGCCGTCGCGTGCGCTTCCCGAGCGGATCGCGCCCACCACCGAAGGCGCGAGAGCGCTGCTGGATTGGGCCGGAGTGGATCCGACTCCGGAAGCGGAGGAATCGCTGGGACGGTTCCTGGAAAGCGTCGCGCGCGAATTCGCGGATGCCGATCGCGCGACATCGGAACAGGGTCGCCCCGGACCGGCGACGGGGGAGGCTCCGGCTCGCGCGGTCTCCGGCAAGGCTTCGGAGGCGGCGCCCCCCGGGGCCGCACCGATCCTGGTGGCCGCCAAGGCGTTTCCCGATCTGCCGCAATCGGTGGCGCAGCGGGCCTTGGTGGCTTGGAGCCTGGAGCTCGCCGACGAACCGACCGCCAAGCGCGCGATCCTGGGCGATCTGCCGAAGCTTCCCGAAATGGTGGAACGGCTCGCAAGGCTGCTCCGGGACGCTCCCGAGGTCGATCCGGTCCTGGCGACGGCGGTGCGCGACTGGACCGGGGCGCATCGGATCGACCCGCAGGGGATCGGGGAGCATCGACAGAATCCGGCATCGCGCGAGGCGATCGCCCGGGCCGTGTTCGAGGCGCTGGCCCGGACCTCCGACACCCCGGAACAGGCGCCGTTGCGGGAGGCGTTGCGCCAGACGGCTTCGGCCCTGGTGCAGGAGTCGCTGGAACCTCCGCGCGACCGTTCGCACGAGGCGCCACCGGGGATGTTCCACGCGCGAGCCGGCGATGGCCGCCTGGAAGAGGGGCGGATCGTGGTCCACGACCGCCGCTCGCGCAAGGGGAACGATGCGGACGGTTCCGGCCACCACTTCGTGGAGATCGAGATGCGGCCCGGCGAACTGGGGTTCGTGAAGGCTCGGCTGGACCTGCGGGGCAAGGTGCTGACGACAAGGCTGGAGGCCAAGGATCCGGCCACGGGGGCTCTGCTGGAAGCCCACGCGCCGGAGCTGCGCGAGGCCTTCCGGAAGATCGGTCTGGAACCGAGCCGGATCGACGTGGAGCGCCCGGCCGCGGCGCGCGGCGCGATACCGCGCAAGCCGGGAGGCGGGACGGCGTTGGACCTGCGGGCGTGATGGAGACGAGGATGGAACAGGACGAGACGGCGGTCCCTGCGACCGTGGCAGGCAAAAAATGGCGGATGCGCGTGAGCTACGACGGAAGGCCGTTCCTGGGGTGGCAGCGCCAGGAACAGGGGCTCACCGTCCAGGAAGCGCTGGAGACAGCCTTGCGCACCACGCTGCGCCACGCGGTGGTGGTGGAAGGCGCCGGGCGCACCGACACCGGCGTCCACGCGCGCGGGCAGGTGGTGCATTTCCGGTCGGACTCGGTGCGCGACCCCTATCGGACGTCGGCGAGCTTGAACGCCCTGCTTCCCGACGGCGCGGCGGTGCGCGACCTGTGCGAAGCGCCGGAGGACTTTTCCGCCCGGTATTCCGCCCGCTGGCGGGAATACTGCTACAGGATCCGCCACGCCCGCGATCCGCTAGCCGCCTGCAACGTCTGGTACCCCAGGCGCAGATTCCGGGTGGACAAGATCGCCGAGGTCCTTCCGTGGTTCGAGGGACGCCACGATTTCAAGGCGTTCTGCATTCCGCGCGACGACGGGCGGCACACGATGTGCGAGCTTCTGCTGGCGCGCGCGGTGGAAACCCCCGACGGCGTGGATCTGTGGATCCGAGGCGACCGGTTCCTGCACCGGATGGTGCGGTCCATCGTGGGGTTCTGCATGGACGTGTCGCGCGGGAGCATGGGGCGCGCCGAGTTCGAGCGCATGATCGGCGGCGAACGGGTGGAACCCCGCTTCTGGGCACCGCCCGACGGTCTCACGCTGGAAAGGGTGGGCTACGAAGGTTGGACGGAACCGGTCCAGCGAGGCCAGCCGGGTTGACTTCGGGAGCGCTTGCCTGGGTGAGCCTCGATTTTGGAATTTTGGGATCATGTCTGATGAATTCTCCTGGAGTCGGACCATGACACGCACCGCCACCTTCCTTTCCATCGCCGTGAGCCTGCTAGCCGGGATCGGGATCGGCGCGACGGCGAAATCCGTCGCGTCTCCCGAACCGACGGAATCCGTGCAGCCTCGCCGGCTTGCCGTGGCCGAGGCCGACGGTCTGGCCACGCACCAGCGGGAATCCGCGCTTGTGCGCGCCACCCAGGCCGCGTCGCCCTCGGTGGTGGGGATCGCCGTCACCAGCAAGGAGCTGGTGCGCAGCCGCTACCGCGATCCGTTCTTCGAGCTGTTCTACGGCGAGCCCCCGCCCCAGGTGCGCCAGGCGCAAAGCTGGGGGTCGGGCGTGGTGGTGGATTCCAAGGGACATGTCATCACCAACTACCACGTGGTGGAAGGCGCGCTGGAGAGCGATCTGCCGGCGGAGGTCCAGGTGACGCTTCCCGACGGACGCAGCTTCGCCGCCAAACTCCTGGGCGGCGACAAGGACAACGATCTCGCGGTCCTGAAGATCGACGCGAAGGATCTGCCCGTCGCCGCGATCGCGGCTGGCCAGCCGACCATCGGCGAGTGGGCCCTGGCGATCGGCAACCCCTACGGCTACCTGATCGACGACCCGCGTCCCACCGTGACGGTGGGGGTGGTGTCGGCGGTGGATCGCTCGTTCACGCCGCGGTCGGGCGTGGCGCTCCGCCATGTGATCCAGACCGATGCCGCGATCAATCCCGGCAACTCGGGAGGGGCGTTGGTGAATTCCATCGGCGAGGTGATCGGCATCAACACGTTCATCTTCACGGGAGGGGGCCAGAGCCAGGGATCGATCGGGCTCGGGTTCGCGATCCCGATCCAGCGGGCCATGCGCATCGTCGACGAGATCGTGGAGTTCGGGAGGGTGCGCGACTTCACCACGGGTCTCGCGACCGACCCTTCCGCGGCCGCGGCGTTGGGGCTGCGCAGGGGCGACGGGGTGCTGGTCAGCGAAGTGGAGCGCGGATCCCCCGGCGACAAATCGGGCATCCAGCCCGGCGACATCATCATCGGGCTGGACGGCAAGAAGGTCTCGGACCTGGAGGAAGTGCGTTCCATTCTCCGGCTCTTCCGCGTCGGGGACAGCGTACCTTTGCGGATCAAGCGAGCCCAGAAGGAACTGGACATCAAGCTCGTCCTGGAAGAACAGAAGAAACGACGCTGAGCGGAACCGAAGGGCCCCAGGCCCTCCGGACGGGAGCAGACTTGCAGCACAAGAAATGGTTCGAGACCAATCGCCACGACCTCACCAAGGGAGGGCTCTGGCTGCGGGGCGACGAACCGCACCGCATGACGGAATCCGACTGGGACGGCAGGAGCTTCAGGGTGTTGCTGTCCCGGTTGTCGACATGGAACGACACTCTGGAATCGTTCACCCACCGGCTTCTGCATTCCATGCTCCAGGAGACCGAAGGCGTGTTCGCGGACCTCGCGTGGGTCCCGCCGCACCACGACGGCGAGGTCATGACCGGCGCCGGAGTGCCGTGGCTTCTGGGCAGCGCGACCAAGCGGGGGGTGGAGGACTTCGATTGCCTGGCGTTCTCCAACGCGCTGGTACAGGAGATCCTGAACGTTCCGGAAATGCTCCGGCGTTCGGGGATTCCGCTTTCGCGCAGGGAACGCATGGCGCGAGCCGATCTTCCTCTGGTGATCCTGGGCGGCGCCAACGCGCTGTACACGTCGGCCTTGTTCGGCGACGATCCGATGGTCGACGGGATCTTCGTGGGCGAAGAACCCGAGATCATCCAGTCGATCTTCGCAAAGCTCGCCGAGGCCAAGCGCAACCACGCCTCCAAGCAGGAGATGGTTTCCGCCCTGCTGGACGTGCCGGGGTTCTTCGTGCCCGATTCGGCCAAGCCGAAGGTCAAGAAGTTCCATGCCAGCCGCCCCGACCTGAATCGATTCAAGACGCGCGAGCCGCTGGTCGCCGCCGAGGGCGTGGCGGGAACCGCGAGCTTGCAGATCTCGGAAGGTTGTCCCTATTTCTGTTCGTTCTGCGCGGAAAGCTGGTCGCGCAAGCCCTATCGAGAAGTGTCGTTGGAAGACGCCCGTCGCGATGCATTGGAGCTCAAGCGCGAGCTGGGGCTTTCCAAGATCGACCTGTACAGCTTCAACTTCAACACCTACGAACACGTGCGTCCTCTGGTGGCCGGATTGCTGGAAGACTTCGACGCGGTGGGCCTCAAGTCGCAGCGGTTCGACGCCATCGCCCACGACCACGGGTTCGCGAGGCTCCTGAAGATCGCCGACAAGACGTCCATCACCTGCGGACTGGAGGGCATCTCGCCGCGCATGCGGAAGTTCCTCCAGAAGGACCTTTCGGAAGACGAACTCTACCGCTCCCTCGCCGCGATCTTCCGCGAGCGCCAGCGCGAGATCAAGGTGTTCCTGATCGCCACGGGCCGCGAAGAGGAAGAAGACTACGCCGAATTCCGCGTGTTCCTCAAGCGCCTGCGCGAACTCTGGGAGCGCGGCGCGTCCAGGCCTCGCATCGTCTTTTCCGCGACGCCTCTGGTGCGCTTCCCGTGGACTCCGCTGGAGTTCGACCGGATGCCCGACCCCAAGGAGTTGTCGCGCAAGGTGGGGTTCATCAAGGCGGCGGCGGTGTCGGCGGGATTCGAATACCGCGGTTCGGCGGGAATCGAAGAGGCATGGGTTTCCCAGGTGCTGGTGCGCTCCCGCGACGGTCGCGCGATGGAGGCGGCCATGGCCGCGCAGGAAAAGACGAGATTCGTCTTCCGGGACGCCGTCACCGAGGAATACTACCAGGCGCTGCGCGTCGAACTGGCCGAACGCCACGGCGATCCCGACGCTTTCACGGCCGGGATCGATGCCGACGCTCCCGATGACGCGCCCTGGGCCGAGCTGGATCCGGGAGTGTCCCGCCGGTTCCTGGTCCGGGAATGGAAGCGTTGCCTGGAGTTCGACCAGACCCCGGTGTGCCTGGGTTGGGTGGACGAACCGGGCAAGTGCCAAGCCTGCGGAGCCTGCACGCCTCCCGAGCGCGAGGCGATCACCCACGCGAGAACGGAACCGACACAGGATCTGGAGGCGCTGGACCGGCGCCTGAAACGCCTTCGCGAGACGGAATCCGTCGTTGCGGTGCGGGTGGATCTTTCCGACGCCTGCATCGGGCTGCCCATGGACGCGATCCACGCCTGGCACGCCAGGGTGTGGATGAAGGCGCTGGGGATCGTGCGGGAGTACCGCAGGCACATGCCCCACGGAAGCGCCGACGACGGCCCCGATTGCCTGGCGGCGGGGCTGGAAACGCTCAACCCGGTCTTCTGGTTCGATGCGGCCGAGCGCGTGCGCGAAGCCCTGCAGGACGAATCGATCCTGGTTCGGGTGAACGAATGGTTCGCGCCCTACGGCGAGGTGGTCGGCCCTGCCCGGCAGGATGCGGCAAGCGGGGAATGGGAACTTCGCTGGTGCGCCGCTCCCGACCTGTCGGGTTGGCTCGCCTCGCGCGGGCTCAAGCACACGATGCGTCGCGACGGCGGCGCGCGCGTGTTCGATCTCCCGAAGGAGTCGCTCAGGAAGAAGATCGTCCTGTCCCTGCGTTGCCAGGAATTGTCAAACGGTTCCTGGCTGGTCCGCTTCGCGACCGGCGAAAAGTTCTCCGCCAAGGATTTCCTGCGAGGGGTCTGCCCCGGCCCGGAATGGGTCTACGCCAGGCTGCGCCGGGTGTCGTAGACAAGACCGCCGCCCTGGCGCGATGCCGTTCCGGGGCGATTCGTGAATCGCCCCTACGCCGGGGATCGCATGGCGGCGGGTGCCGATCAGATGTCGGTGTCGTCCTCGATCTCCTGGTCCATGGCAAGGCCCGGTTCCTGGGCGCGGGGGCGGCCCACCACGCGTGCGGGAACGCCCACGACGGTGCAATGGGCTGGGACGTCGGAGAGCACCACGCTGCCCGCGCCGACCTTGGAACCGTCGCCGATGTGGACGTTGCCCAGGACCTTCACGCCGGCTCCCAGAAGGACGCCGTTGCCGACCTTGGGGTGGCGATCGCCGGTCTGCTTGCCGGTGCCGCCCAAGGTCACGCCGTGGAGCATGGATACGTCGTTTCCGATCACGGCGGTTTCGCCCACCACCACGCCGGTGGCGTGGTCGATCAGGATGCCCGATCCGATGCGCGCCGCCGGGTGGAAGTCCACCCCGTAGACGAGCGTGATGCGCCCCTGCAGGTGGAACGCGAGATCCTTGCGGCCCTGGTTCCAAAGGTGGTGGGAGATGCGGTAGGCCTGGAGCGACTGGAATCCCTTGAAGTGCAGGAAGGGAACGGCCATCGACGGGGCGGCGGGATCTCGTTCGATCACCGCCGACAGATCCCGTCGTGCGGCCGCGCCGATGGACGGGGTGGACAGGATGGGATGGAACAGCCTGTGCAGGTCGACCGCGGGCACCGCCGGTTCGGCCAGGCGTCCGGCCAGGATGGTCGCCAGCGAGTCTTCGAATCCGTCGCGATCGAGGATGCAGGAACGGACGAGCGGCGCCAGGAGTTCTTCGTTGGCCAACAGGACGCCCGCTTCCTGGCGGAGTCGGGTCCAGATGGAGTCTTCCGAATGGGTTGGCGTGCTCATGGTTTGTCCAAAATGGAAATTCCCCGCCGTTTCGCGGCTCCGGGGCTTGTTCATTTTTTGGCGACCAGGTCGACCAGTTCCCGGAGGACGGTTTCCTTGCGCGCGGGCTCGCCCGATTCGAACGCCTCGTCCACGCACGACCGCAGGTGGGCTTCCAGCAACGCTCCGGAAGCCGACTTGAGGGATTCCCGGACCGCCTGGATCTGCGACAGGACGTCGACGCAGTAGCGGCCTTCGGAAACCATCCTGCGGATTCCGCGGATCTGGCCCTCGATCCGCGCGAGTCGCTTGTCGACGGCCTGGGCGAGCTCCGGGTCCTGCAGGGCGCCGATGGCGTGGTGGCAGGCCGGGGCGGAAGACTTGCGCGGGTTCATTTCGCCCTCGGTCGCCAGGCCAGAAGTCTCAGGCTGTTGAGCATCACGGTGACCGAAGAGACGGACATCGCCGCGCCGGCGAGGGTGGGCGACAGGAGCGTTCCTCCCAGCGGCCAGAGCACCCCGGCGGCGACCGGGATCAGGAGCGCGTTGTATCCGAACGCCCATGCCAGATTCTGACGGATGATGGCGCGGGTGCGCCGCCCCAGGTCGATCGCGGCCTGGGCCAGGCGCGGGTCGTCGGGGCCGATCGCGCCCATGGCGCAGTCGAACGCCACGGCGGTCCCCGCCGAGATCGCCAACGACGCGTCGGCTCGCGTCAGGGCCGGAGCGTCGTTCACTCCGTCGCCGACCATGAGCACCTTCCGGCCCTGGCCTTGGAGTTCCTTGATCCGCTCCGACTTGGATTCGGGAGTGGCCCGCGAACGCCAGGATCGGATCCCGAGCGTTTGCGCGACCTGCGCCACGGCGGCTTGGCCGTCGCCGGACAGGATCTCGGTCTGGATCCCGGCGCGATCCAGGGCCTGGATCGCCGCATGCGATTCGGGCCGAGGTGGGTCGGATAGGAACAGCATCCCGAGGATGTTGCCGTTGACTTCCACTCCCACCGCGGTTTCGCCGGGCTGGGAAGGGTCGGTGGTGCCCAGCCAGTCGGGAGCGCCCACCTTGATGCGCGTTGCGTCGGTCCTGGCCTCCACGCCTTTTCCCGGCAAAGTGACGGTTTCCGGAAGCGTCTTCCAGGCGCAGCCGCGCGCACGGGCGGCCTCCACGATGGGGCGCGCGAGAGGATGCGACGAACCGTCCTCCAGCGACGCGGCGAGTGTCAGGATCTGTTCGATCGCGAGGCCTTCGGTGAGCGTCCAACGCACCAGCCTCGGTCGGCCTTCGGTGAGCGTCCCCGTCTTGTCGAAGACCACGGTGTCGCAATCGGCGAGCGCTTCCAGGGCGCGCGCGTCGCGCAGCAGGATTCCGTGCCGCGCCGCCCGTCCCACGGCGACCATGATCGCCGACGGCACCGCCAGCCCCAAGGCGCAGGGGCAGGCCACCACCAGGATGGACACCGCCACCAGGAAGGCTCGGGGGCCCGCGGGAACGGATCCGAACGCCCACCAGGCGAGTCCCGCCAATAGAGCGAAGCCGATCACGGCGGGCGCGAACCGCGCGCTGATCCGATCGGCCAATTCCTGCACGGGCGCCTTGGAACCTTGGGCCTGTTCCACGAGCCGGGCGACCCGCGCGAGGTGGGTGGCGTCGCCCGCCTGCTCGACCACGAATTCGATGGGGGTCGGGCCGTTGACGGATCCTGCCTTGACCGGATCGCCCACCCCCGCCTCGCGCGGCAGGCTCTCGCCGGTGAGGTGGCTTTCGTCGAAGCTTCCGGTCCCCATCGCGATCGTGCCGTCGGCGGGAACGCGTTCGTGCGGGAGAACGCGGACGCGGTCGCCGGGCATCAGCAGGCGCGAATCCAGTTCCACGCAGTTTCCGTCGCGCACCACCCAGGCCATGCGCGGGAGCAATCGGGCCAAGGTCCCCAGCGCTTCGCGGGCGTGTCGTTTGGAACGGTCTTCCAGCCACTTCCCGAACAGCACGAACCCAAGCACTCCGGACACGGATTCGAAGTACACGTGCGCGGCCATGCCGTGTGCGGCGAACCATCCGGGAGCGAGCGTCGCCAACGCCGAAAGCCCGAAGGCGGCACCGGTGCCGGTGGCCACCAGCGTGTTCATGTCGGGCGAACGCGCGATGGCGGCCTTCGCGCCGCGCACGAAGAATCCGGGCGCCCACCAGAGCACGACGGGAAGATGCAGGAACAGCAGGATCCAACGGAGCGTGCCGTGCGGGATCTTCCAGAGCGAGGGAATCTTGCGATGGAGCCATTCGGCGCCGGGCATCGCGAGCTTGTGCAGCAGGTCGCCGTCGTGGTGGGATCCCATGAGCGGCGCGCCCAGGATCATGGCCACCGCGAAGACGGAAAGTGTCGCCGCGAAGGGAAGCCAGTCGGGGAGCGCTGCGGTCGGATGGGCTTCGGTCTCGGACGGGACGTCGTAGCCCAGTGATCGGATCGCGGTGGCGATGTCGGATTCGGGGATGTCCTTGGCCAGGCCGAGGATGGCCGATTCGCCGGCGAAATTCACCGCCACCGATTCGACGCCGTCCAGTTTCTTCAGGCCGCGCTCGATCCGCATCGAGCAGGCGGCGCAGGTCATGCCGGAAATACGGACATGGCGCCGCGACAGAGGAACATCGCTCACGGACGCACGACCTTGTAGCCTTCGTCTTCCACGGCCTTCGCGATCGCCTCCGACGAGGTCTTGTCCTCATCGTAGGAGACCTTGGCCGACCCGACCGCCACCTCCAGCGAAACCACGCCGGGAATGGCGGAAACCGCGCGTTGCACGGCCTTCACGCAATGGCCGCAGTTCATGCCCTGGATGGAAATCGTCTCTTCCTTCATTGTGCCCGCCTTAGTTGGGATGGGTGAACTCGCAAAACAACATACATACCCTGGGGGGGTATATTGTGTGCTTTTGGAAACCCATCTTCACGGCAGCGGTTTTGTTGCGATTTCTATGACGCTCCCTTGACAATCCAAAGACGCATGTAGGAGGATCATCCTCGAGTCCGGAAGAAACAATTCCAACCCACTGCTTCTTCGGAAGCTTCCGGCGACGAACACTGAAAGGGGATGAAATGAAACGCATCCGATCGACCAAAACCACGATGCTGCTGGCCGCGCTCCTGACGGCCGGAGCGGTCAACGCCAACGCGCCTGCGGGAGACGACATGCTTTCGCTGGAGGCGCTGTTGAGCATCAAGCTCCAGACGGGATCGTTCCTGGAGCTGGATCTGGCGAAGTCGCCGCTGTCCATGACGGTGATCTCCAAGGAGAAGGTGGGGCTTTCGGGAGCCCGGAACCTCAGCGAACTCCTGGAGGTCTACGTGCCAGGATTCCAGTACATGTACAACAAGTGGAACGGCGTCCTGTGGGGCATGCGAGGCGTGGCCAACGACCGCAACACCAAGTTCATCGTGCTGGTCAACGGCCACAAGATGAACACCGAGGCGCGCGACGGATTCTTCCAGGAAACATCCATGGGGCTCTTCGGCGACGTGGAACGCATCGAAGTCCTTCGCGGGCCTGCGGGCCTGGTGTACGGTTCGGGTGCGATCGCGGGAATCGTCAACATCGTCACCCGCACGGCGGACAAGAACGGGTCGGAAATCGTCGCGCGCGCCGGAACCTGGAGCAACCACGGGAACATGTACACTTCGGTGCAGGGAACCGTCTTCGGCAAGATGGCCGAAGGGCAGAGCCTCGTGGCGACGGCCGGATGGGAAAGCTCCAACGGCGTGGGGAACGGGGTGTCCCGCATCTACGGAAACGGTTCCTGGCCGTTTCCCAGCGGCTTGAAAACCTCTCGGATGGGCGACGGAGTGCCTGTCGACGGTAGTGCGCATGCCGTGCCGTTGAACTGGAAGGGCGCGGTCGATTTCGACGTGAACGGGCTGCGCCTGTACGCTAGGGCGACCCACTCCGTCCAGGAAGCCGGAGGGTTCTTCATCAAGGACCCGTGGCCGGGCGTGATGGGGGCTCCTGCCGCCACCGACGGCGACGCTCTGATCGACGGTCGCAACGTGCCCGCCACCGATCCGTTCTGGTCGGGGACCGAATCCTGGAACACGTCCCGCAGGGAATACGTGGCCGACAACATCCTGGTCGACGCCCGATACGAGATTCCGATCGGAGAAAACGACCTGAAGCTCCATGCGGGGTTCGACGGCAATACCGCCAGGATCCAGCGCGAGATGCGCCCCGGCTACGAAGCCAACGCGGAATCGAACGAACGGAATTCCTTCCTTGAAGAAACCTTCGGCGAGCGCCGCTACACCTTGGGTGCCACCTTCCTGTTCAAGACGATCGAAAAGCTGCAATTGGCGGTCGGTGCCGAGCAGCGTTTCGACGACATCGGCGACGATTTGTCGGGAAGGAACTCCCAGCAGGAGAAGGCCACCCACAAGATCGTGTCGGACATCCTGTATTCCAACACGGCGGTGTTCACCGAAGGTTGGTACGACGTCATGCCGCACCTTGGTGTGGATTTCGGTCTGCGCTGGGACGGGCACACGCGCACCATCGACAACGGCGGCACGCTCAACGGCAAGCTCGCGGGCGTCTACGAGGTGGTGCCGGGGCACACGGTCAAGCTGATCTTCCAGAGTTCGTCGAACAACGGATCGGCCGACAACTATGAATACAACCGCAACAACTTCAACGACGCCGGAGTCCCCTACGTGGCTCCGCACTTCGAAAAGCCGACCGAGCCGCCCGGAGGGAACTCCAACGTCATCTACGGCGTGACCACCGAGCAGTTGCACGAACTCAAACCCGAGAAGATCTATTCGTTCGAGCTCACCAGCAGCCACGATCTCGGCAGCGGGGTCTCCGTGGCTCCGTCGGTGTCCTACAACATGGTGCGCGACCTGTTCGCTTGGAACCAGACCATGTTCCGCGTCGTGAACGTGGGCGAGTACAACCACCTGGACGCGGATCTGCAGGTGGATTGGACCAGCAAGTTCGTCGATGTCGGAGCCAACCATGCGATGCAGATGATCGTGAACACCGACGTGGACGAGCAGGCCGAGACCTTCACTTCGCAAGGCGTCGACAAGACCAAGGCGGGCTGGTACGATTCCACCGCTCTCAGCGGCGGGGGGTGGACCTACTACCCCGTGATCAACGGAACCGTGTCCTCCACGGTGAATCCAGTCAAGGAGCAGATTTCGGCCGACGGATCCAATTTCCTGAGCCTGAACACCCATGTTTCCAAGATGTGGGTGAACGTGAAGCCGCTCTCCTGGCTCACCGTGCACACCGATGTGCGCGTCTTCTGGGGGATGTGGGGCAGGGATTCCATCTACAACGCCGACGAGAAGCTCGGGTACAACTACCTGAGCATCCAGACCGACCCGAGCGTGAAGTGGAACCTGAGCGCCCACGCCAGGCTTCCCGATGGCTGGGAGATCGGCGTGTACGGATACGACCTGCTGGGCGAGACCAAGGGCGGTCTGGCCACCCACGCGATCCGCTGGCAGCAAATGGGCGACGCCGGGCAGCGCGACCTGTACGCGGTGGACCTGCGCAGCTACGCGATCGACGTGAAGAAGTCGTTCTGATCTCCTGATCACGTAGATCGGCCGGTTGTCAAAATCCGGCCGCACCTGAATCGAAGCCCTCGTCGCGGATCCGCGGCGGGGGTTTTTCAGTTCGCCAGGATTCCGTGCCTTCGCAGCGCTTCCTGCGCTCCGGCCACGCCCTGGACGCGTTCGGCGCGCATTCCCGCTGCGCGGGCGCCTTCGCAGTTCACCTCGTTGTCGTCCAGGAACAGGATGCGTCCGGGCGCGACGCCCCAGCGGTTGGCGACTTCGCTGAACGCCCGGGCATCCGGTTTGCACAACCCGAGCAGGTGGCTCGGGAAATTGGCCTCGAAGACCTCTTCCGCCTTCTGGTGGCGCTGCATGATGGGCCAGTGCAAGACGTTGGAATTGGAAAAGCTCGCGACCCGGAATCCCGCTTCGCGAACGCGGGACACCAGGTCCGCCGCGCCTTCGAACGGTCCGGCGGGCCATTCCAGGAAGCCTTCGAGGAACACGTCGGGATCCACATGGATCCCCAGTTCGTCCACCACGTGCGACGCGAAGGTCTTCGCCTCGACGCATCCCGTCTCGAACAGGCGCACCGATTCGGCCGACAGCCAGCGGTGCCAGAATTCGGACGCGGGGATTTCTCCGTGCGTCCAAGATTCCACCTGCGACGCCGCCGAGACGGTTTCCAGCACGCCTCCCAGATCGAACAGTACGGCTTCGATCATCCCGCGAGGCCTCCGCGCCCCAGCGTGTGCAGGCGCGCGGCGTCGGGCGCGTGTTGGGCGGCCCAACCCACGACCTTGCCCACGACCACCATCATGGGCGAGGCCAATCCAGCGCGCGCCAGGTCCTGGTCGATCTTGTCCAACGTGGAGAACACGCCGGCTTCGTCCGGAGTGGTGCCGGCGTGGATGGCGGCGCAGGGGGTGGACGGATCCCATCCGGCTTCCAGGAAGCGCAACCGCACCGATTCCAGCGAGTGCAACGGCATCATCACGATCACCGTTTCCACGTCGGGGATGCGCGCCACCGTGCCGTCGGCGTGGAATCCCGACACCACCGCGAAGCTGCGCGAAAGGCCGCGGTGGGTGATGGGGATCCCGTGCCAGGCGGGAACGGCGAGGCTCGCCGAAACGCCAGGTACGATCTCCACGGGGATTCCGGCGGCTTCGCAGGCTTCGATCTCTTCGCCGCCGCGTCCGAACACGAACGAGTCGCCGCCTTTCAGGCGCACCACCAGGTGTCCCGCGTTGGCCAACTCCACGATCAGGGCGTTGATGTCTTCCTGGCCGTGCGACTTGCCGAATCCCGTCTTGCCCACCGGATGCAGCTCGCAAGAGGTCGGGACCGCCTTCAGCAGTTCGTCGGGAACCAGGCGGTCGTGGACCAGGGCGGTGGCCCGCCCCAGGATCTTGAGGCCCAGGCGCGTCACGAGGTCCGGATGTCCGGGGCCTGCGCCCACCAGGACCACGCGGCCCTTGCGCGCCGCGGGCGCGGCGACGGAATCCGTCTTGGCGATCTCGGCGTCGGCTAGCGATCGGATCCTGGATTCGCAGGCGGCGGCGCCGTCGCGCTTCAGGAGTTCCAGCAGATCGGAAGCCGGGAGGGTCTTCCAGAAACGTTCGCGGTCGGCGTTGGCCATCCTGGGCTTGTACTCTTCGCGCAGCCGGGCGAACAGGTCGACCAGTTCGGAAAACCCGTCGGAAAGCCAATCCTGGAACTCGCGTCGGGCCAGGGATGCCAGACTGGGGGCGCCACCACGGGTGGATACCGCCACCTGCGACCGACCGACCCGAGCCACCGCGGCGGCTTGCCAGTCGCACAGCGGGGGCACGTCGGTCACGTTGCACAGGATGCCGCGCTGCGAGCAGATCGCGTAGATGGCGCGGTTCACGTCGGGATCGGATGTCGCGGCGACCACCAGCCGGCAACCCGATTCGTCGCCGGGGAGCCACGGACGTTCGATTTTCTGGAACGAACCTTCCAGGGCGGCGAATTCGGGATGGAACTCCGGGGAGACCACCTTGAGGCGGGCTCCGCATTCCAGGAATTCGCGGGATTTGCGGATTCCAACGGCCCCCGCCCCGACCACCAGCACAGGGCGGTCGGAGAGGTCCAGGAAGATCGGATGCAGCGGTGGTCGTTCGTCGGTTCCGTTCATCGGAACCAATTTAGTCCGGAGAGGCCGACACATCCGCGTCGCGTCCTGGCCTTGGAACCCGTTTGCAGGGTCGCGAGGCCAAGATGCGTGCGGAGCGGACCTACCCGATCAGATCCATCAGCTCACCCGCCATGTTGTTCTGCACCTTGAGCGCCTTGAGGTTGTAGCTGCCGGCCAGCTTGTCGGTCTTCATGCCCACCACGTCGCGAACGGGATCGGAGCCGGACGCGTTCGGCTTGTCGGCGGCGGCCTCCTGGCTCCACCTGGAAATGTTGCGCGCCCGCGATTCCAGCGACGTTTCCGCCTTCTGGTAGCCCTGGAGGCTGGCGTCCCAGCCCGACATGCCGCTACGGATTTCCATTCCCATAGCGTACCTTCTTGGAGGGCACTCACGCAACAGGGAAATGCATGCTTCTTCCGACGTTTCTGGGAATCCTTGCGGGCGCGGCGGCGACGACGCCGATCTCCGTGCCGCGCGTGCTGGGCCAGTGGAAGATCGGAATCTGGATGGAGCGCCGCGCGGACCTGGATTCCTCCCGCATGCGTCGGTGGGCCGATTCCACCGTGCAGGATTTTTCGGCGCGATTGGCGCCGACCGCTTCGGCCAGGCTCGAGCGGTTCGTGGTCGTCGATCCGGGAGCGCTGCCCTTGGCCGGCGGCGATGCGCGCCACCATCCCGATCTGAGGGCCTCCGATCTGGACGCGATCTGGGGGGTGCCGGTGGCCGACGGCGTGGCGGCATCGACCTCGCGTCGGGCCATGCGGGCGTGGCTTTCCGCGAGAGGTTGCCCCGACGAACGGAACCTGGCTGTGGGGTGGGACATGTTCCTGCTTCCGCAGGATCCGTACAATCGACCCGACACCAGCAAGTGGTCCCGGGGTGGTCTGTACGCCAAGCTGCCGTCGTGGAGCATGCTTCCCGATTCGGGCTTGGATCCCGCGTGCCGGCGCATCCTGCACCTGCGCCGCGAAGGCGGCTTGGAACTGTATTCGGCGCCCAAGCTCCAGCGGGGATTGCGCGAGATCCTGCCGACGCACCTGGCGGTGGGTGTGCTTGATGACGGAAATCGTCCTGTGGAAGGGGCCGTGCTGGAAATCTGGAGGGGCCGTCCGGATTCCCGGCGTTCCTTCGCCTCGCGTCTGGAGGGCCGTCCCGACACCCTGGTGTCGGACTCCAGCGGATTGTTCCCGTTGCGCGACGGACGGTCGTGGTTTTCCCGCGATTCGCTCGTTTTCGGCCCGGGCGGTTCCAACGCCATCTCCTACTGGAGGCTGCGTTCGGGCCGCAAGGTGGTCGAAGGATGGATGGACGCGGTCGATCTCGCGAACCTGCCGCGGCGCGAAGGCTGGGCCGAGCTCTACTGGAGGCTTCCGAGCGGTTCCAGCCAGGCGTGGAAGAAAGCCTTGCAAAATTGGCCCAGGCCATGGGTGGCGGCCGAGGTCGATTCCACCGGATTGCTGACGTTGGGACTGTCGGTTCCTGTCGAGACGGATTTCGTGCTCAAGGTCGTCGACGCCCGGGGACGCGAACACCTGCGCACCCGCCCCATCCGGCTCGGGCGCGGGGTGCACGAAAAGAGCCTTCGCCTGGATCTCGCCCCCGGCTGGTGGGATGTCCGCCTGGACACCCCGGTCGACCGGTTCCAGCTGCGGGTGATGATCCCGGCGGCGGCGCCCACCGAAGTGGTCACCACCTCGAGATGACGCTGACCAGTCCGGCGGTGAAGGGGATCACCAGGGCGACGATCTTGCCCCAGGGGATGTCCAGAGGGCGGCGGCTGGCGGGCGCGACGGCGGTGGTGTCGGTCCCCACCAGCTTGCGAGCCGTCCAGGGTGCGATTTCGCGCAGGCGCTGGGCGTCGTTGCGGGCCTCGCGGGTGGTCATTTCCGACACCACCTTCCCGGTGCGCAGATCGGTCAGTTTGGCCGACACGCGCCATCCCGATCCGTCCCTGGCCACCGCGGACGTGACCATGAACGAGGCGCCGGTGCGGCAGCGCAGGGCGGCATGGCAGGCGGAATCGCAGCCCTTGCCTTTCCAGGGCGAGTAGACGGAATCCGACGCGGCCCAGGGAAGCACCTGGTAGTGGCCGTCGCGCACGAGCACGCCGCGCATCGAATCCAGGAAGATGTTCTGGAGGGTGTCGATCACGTCGCTCCATTCGGGCTCGATCAGGGCGAGTCCCGCCTCCAGGGTGTCCAGCGGAACGCACTGGTCGCAGCGCTCGGCCTTCGGGACCAACGCGTCCAGGACGCGCTCCGGAAGATGCGCCAGCGCTTCGATGGGGTTCCCCGTGTCGGACTGGTGGGTGGAATCGACCACGAGGTCCGTGGCGGATTCCGTCACCCAGGCGGAAAGCCTCCAGGAGGAATCCTCGGCGCGGGAGAGCCGGGTCCAGACCACATGCTTGGCGCCGCGCGAGGCGGCGATGGAATCCATGCAGCGAAGGCCCGTGCAGGGCAGGGAATCGGGGAACGAAACCGTCTTGCCCAGCCTGCGCGAGACCATGGTTCCCACCAGGTTGTCGTTCAGGAGCTTGGCGAGATTGAGGTCGCCGATCTGGTCGGTGGTCGGCGGGAACGCCCATCCGGTGTTGGCCACCAGCGCGGAATCCTCCGAACAGGGGCTTTCGCATCCGCGGGCGGAGGGGTGCGAAGCCTCCAGGAGCTTGCGCGCGAACCAGTCGAACACGCGAGGACGCCAGCCGCCCCGCGAGAGCCGGATCGAATCGATCAGGGAATCGCCGCGGGCGTCGCGGAAGGTCGCCGAGAGATTCCACATCGAGTCGGATCCGTCCAGGTTCGCCACGACGACGCGATCGATCCCGGCGGGCGGTGGAGCCGTGGAGCCGAGCGAGTCTTTGGTCGTGTCGACGGGAATGGTGGGGACGAACTGGCTGCCCGCATGGTGCGCGAAGGCGTCGGAGATCCGGGTCTCCAGGAGCTTCGCGGCTTGGGCGTCGGCGGAGTCGGACGCGATCGCGCGCAGCGACCAGACGAGTTTCGCGCGGTTCGGGTTGGCCCGACCGCAGAAGGAACGGCAATTGGCGGGCGCGGGAACCAGGATCGACGTCGCCTTGGCGGCGAGGGCTTCCAGGGAGGGGGCCGTCACGAGGAACGAATCGGAACGTGCGCTGTCGACGGTGCCGAGCACGACGATGCCCAGGCGCCAGTTGGAATCGATCAGACGGGAAATGTCGAGCCGCAGGATCTTCGCCACGCCGGTGGCGGCGGAAAGGGAATCCAGGCACTTGCGGTCGGGGCATCGGATGCCTGCGGGCAGCGCGAAGGCCATGGCGCGACCGGTCCTGGTATATTCCGCCGCGAAGTGCCCCAGGAGCCTGTCGCCGAGGGTGGAATCGGTCGTGTGGTGGGTCGGGGTTTCGTAGCCCCAGACCACACCGGCCTGCGAAAGCGAATCGGCACGGCACGCGGCCTCCATCGGACTGGGATGGAGCAGGCTCGTCGTGCGTTTCACGAGATCGTCGAAGGGCTTTGGCGTGCTCGCCGAGGTCGCGACGAAGCTCGAATCCAATTTGCGTCCGGTGGGAAGTTCGAAGAGCCAACTGGAAAGCTTCCAGCCCGAATCCGCGGTGCGGTACAGCGCCTGGTACAACAGTCTCCCGGCTCCCGAGCCGAGTCCGTTCTTCCAGGAACAGTCGAAGCCGGAACAGGTGTCGCGCACGCCGCGATCGGCCATCCACAGGTCGCCGGTACGCATGAGTTGGACCCGGGACTTCTGCAGGATCTGGTCGGCCGCGTCCGCATTTCCGGTGAAGTTTCGCGGTTTGGCCACATACCAGGTGCGCGCGGCGCGATCGAGGGAGTCCACCCTCCGCAAAGAATCGACGCGCCGCAGGGAATCGATGCGGGCGATCGAATCGCGCACGTGGAGGGAGTCCGCGACGCGGACCGAATCGACACGGCGGATGGAGTCGCGTTTCAGGGAATCCAGCCGCATGGCGGATTCCGCCTTGCGCAGGGAGTCGGCGACCCGGATCGAATCCTTCTTCCAGGCCTTCGTGCCCTTCTTGGGCTTGGCCACGGGTTTGGCGGTCTTGACCTTGGCGGTCTTGACAGCCGTTTTCGCCGATGTCGCCGGAGCGGTCGGTGCTTGGACGGGCCATGCCAACGCGGCGAGGACGACAAGTGCAACAGGTATCCGAAGGCGAGGGAACTTCATTTGGGTGTTCTCCGTGCAAGTGCTGGTGGCCAGAGGATACCTTTCGATCCGGTCGCGTGTCGAGCCAAATCCGATGCGTTCCCGGAAATCGACGCGCGAGGGCTACCATTGCGAACCATACCATGAAACTCTGGGCATTGTCCGATCCGCACCTGACCCTGGCGACCCCTTCGAAGGCCATGCACGTCTTCGGGGAGGTCTGGCGCGACCACGAAGCGCGGATCGCGGCGGCTTGGAGTCGTTCGGTGGGCCCGCAGGACGTGGTGTTGGTCCCTGGCGACATTTCCTGGGCGTCCCGTCTGGAGGACGCCTTGACCGATCTGGAATTCCTGCACCGGCTCCCGGGCACCAAGGTGATCCTGGAAGGCAACCACGAACGCTGGTGGCAGTCGATCGTCGAAGTCCGCGACGAGCTGCCTCCGAGCATCAAGGCGGTTTCCGCCGACCATGTGGAGGTGGGCGACTGGTTGGTGTTCGGCACGCGCCTGTGGGAGCACGAGGAGGTCGCCGTGGACGATCTGATCGCCTGGAACCGCATGTCCGACAAGCGCCCGGACACCCGCACCCAAGCCGACCGCGAGCGCAACGAGAAGATCTACGCGCGCGAGCTGGGTCGATTGGAACGCTGCATCAAGGCGTTGCCCGCCCGACCTTGGCTCAAGCGCGTGTGCATGACGCACTACCCTCCCATCGGACGGGATCTGGTTCCGACCCGGGCGAGCAGGCTCGTGGAATCGAGTGGGGCCGCGATCTGCGCGTTCGGGCATCTGCACAGCATCAAGCCCGAACACCATCCACCCCAGGGTGACCTCATGGGTGTCGCGGGAGATGTGCGCTATGTCCTGGCCAGTTGCGACTACCGGAACATGGAGCCGGTGCTTCTGGACGAATCCTGAATCTCCGGCCCTGGATTTCTCCGGCGACGAAGTGGTATCCTGCGGAGGAACTTTTTGACGGAGAATCCCGCATGTCGATCATTCGCAAGACGCTGGGAAGCATACAGGGCCGTCTCGTCGCGACGACGGTGGCTGTCGGTGTCCTGGCCTTCGGGCTCACGGCGTTCTACTCCATCTTCAAGATGGGGAACATCCAGGAGACGGCTCTGGAAACCCAGATCCGCAGCCAGTCGCAGGCGAGCGCACATGCCACCGAAGCTTCGCTGGAACGGCAGCTCGGGTTCGTCAGATCCCTCGCGCGATCGCTGGAAGGGATCGCGACGCTTCCCGATCGGGAGAAACGGCGGATCCTGGAGGCGATGGTGAAATCCGCCGCCAAGGAGGAAAACGTCGCCGCCGTCTATGCGAATTTCGAGCATGGATTGTTCTTCGGGCCCAAGGAAGGAACTCCGGGTCGCAAGCAGGGTGCGTGTTACTTCAAGGACGGGGCGGGGGCCGTGGTCGCGTTGCCATCCGGGTACGATGCCGCGATCGATTCGTCCGCGGCCTGGTATTGGAATTCGCTGCGCGAGGGACGCGAAAGCCTGGTCGAACCCTACCGCTACGCCTATCTGCCCGGGATGGACTCGATGCTGATGGTATCCATCACGGTTCCGGTCCTGGTGGGAGGGCGCGTGGTCGGCGTGGCCGGGATCGACGTCACGCTGGATCGGCTGCAGAAATTGACTTCGACCATCCAGCCGACTCCGGGATCCTACGCGATCCTGGTGTCCAACGCCGCGGTCCGCGCGGCCCATCCCAAGAGCGAACTTCTCCTGAAGCCGTTGGGCGACGACATGCCTCCGCCCGATCGCGACGCGTTGCTCGATTCCATCCGCCAAGGACGTCCGGTGACGGTCGACAAGGTCGCCAAGGGCACGGGCAAGATGAGTCGCATCCAGTATTCGCCGGTGGGCGTCGGAGAAACCGGGAAACCCTGGTCGCTGGGGTTGGTCGTGCCGATCGACGATCTTCGGGAGCCTTCGCGATCGGCCCGGCGCGACATCCTGGTTTCCACCTTCCTGGGTGTCGGGTTCCTCGCCTTGCTTCTGGGGTGGCTCGCCGCCAAACTGCTCAAACCCCTGGAACACACCGCGGGCCTGATGCGGGACATGGCCGAGGGCGACGGCGATCTGACCCGTTGCGTGACGGAAACCGGCATCCGCGAGACCGATCGGCTTGCCGGCGAATTCAACCGGTTCGCCGAAGTCACGCGCGTCATGGTGGCCAACGTGGTCGAACGGACCCGGCCTCTGGGGGAGGCGTCCAGCGGACTGCAGTCGGTGGCGCGGGAACTCGACAGGAGTTCCGAGCGGGTATCCCAGCGCGCCCAGACGGTGGGGCTCGCGGCGCAGGCCATGAGCCACGACGCGCAGACGGCGTTCGGCGAGGTGGAACAGTCCGGTTCCAGCCTGGAGCGGATCGCGGCGGCGGTGGAAGAGATGAACGCGAGCATCGGCGAGGTGGCCAACGGAGCGAGCCTTTCGCGGGTCACCGGGGTGGAGGCCTTGGGAGCCGCCGAGCAGGCCGCCAAGTTCGTGGGCGATCTCGCGAACGCGTCGGCGGAAATCGAACAGGTGATCGAGATCATCGTGGAGATTTCCGAACAGACCAAGCTGCTGGCGCTGAACGCGACCATCGAGGCGGCGCGTGCCGGTGAAGCCGGAAAAGGGTTCGCGGTGGTGGCCGGCGAAGTCAAGGAGTTGGCCAAGGGAACGGCCGAGGCGACCGAGGACATCCGCACGCGGGTGGATCGGATGCGCCAGGCCACCGGGATGGCGGTCGAACGGATCGCGGAAATCCGCCACGTGATCCAGAAATCGTCGGACATGCAGACATCCATCGCGGCGTCTGTGGAACAGCAGTCTTCGGCCACCCGGGAAATCGCCTCCAGTCTGGCGGAAGTGGTGGCGGGAGTGCGCACCGTGCGCAACAACCTGCGCGCGGTGGTGGACGGCACGAGATCGGTCAGCTCGGAAATGGGCGAAGTCACCAGCGTGAGCGCGGATCTTCGCGCCGAAGCATTGAAGGTCAGGGAAGCTTCGGACCACATGGCGGCGATGGCGGACGCGGTCGGCGGTCTGCTGGGGCGCTTCAAGGTCTGACGCTCGGCTTCTCCTCCGGCCATTCCGCCGGGGAATGGCGTCCATGAGCGCGATGCGCGATCCGTTCCGGCCCGTGGTTGGCTAGTTTTCCTTCTTCCAAACCGGAGGCGCGCGGCGAACGTCCGTCTCCAGACAATGCGGGAAGGAACAAGAAATGTCGAGCACCCACAAGATCGCAGTCCTGGCCGGAGACGGAATCGGCCCCGAGGTCATGGCCCAGGCCGTGCGCGTCATGGAGGCCGTGGCCGCCAAGGACGGATTCGCCTTCGATTGGGCGCCCGCCAAGGTCGGTGGCGCCGCCTACGACGAATTCCAGCATCCGCTGCCCCAAGGCACCATCGACACCTGCAAGGCTTCGGAAGCCATCTTCTTCGGGTCGGTGGGCGGCCCCAAGTGGGAAACCCTTCCTCCCGACCTCCAGCCCGAACGCGGCGCCCTCCTGCCGCTGCGCAAGATCTTCGGGTTGTACGCCAATCTGCGCCCGGCCACGGTCTACAAGGCCCTTGCCGCGGCCTGCCCGTTGCGCGCCGACATCGTCGGCGACGGGTTCGATATTCTGGTGGTGCGCGAGCTCACCGGTGACGTCTATTTTGGCCAGCCCAAGGGACGCGAAGGCGATCGCGCGTTCGACACCATGGTCTATTCCGTGTCGGAAATCGAACGCATCGCCCGCGTGGCGTTCAAGGCGGCCCGCAAGCGCAAGAACCACGTGACCAGCATCGACAAGGCCAACGTGCTGGCCGCGAGCGTGCTTTGGCGCGAAGTCGTGACCCGGGTGCACAAGGAAGAATTCCCGGACGTGCAGCTGTCCCACATGTACGTCGACAACGGCGCCATGCAGCTGGTGCGCAGCCCCAAGCAGTTCGACGTCATGCTCTGTCCCAACCTCTTCGGCGACATCCTGTCCGACGAAGCCGGCGCCATCACGGGCAGCTTGGGCATGCTGCCTTCCGCTTCGCTGGCCGAGGGAACTTTCGGTCTGTTCGAGCCTTCGGGCGGTTCGGCTCCCGACATCGCCGGCAAGGGCATCGCCAACCCTCTTGCGCAGATCTTGTCCGGAGCCATGCTGCTTCGCTACGCCCTGGGCCGCGAAGAAAGCGCCCAGCGCATCGAAAAGGCCGTGGCCAAAGTGCTCGACGACGGCATCGCGACGCGCGACATCGCCTGGGCGTCGGCGAAGATCGTGAACACGGCCGAAATGGGCGACGCGGTCATCGCGAGGCTGTAGGCCGGATTCCGTCCAATCCGGACAAGAAGGCCCGCCCCGGGAATCCCGGAGCGGGCCTCTTCATATTGGAAATGGGAAGCACGCCCGCAGGATCAGAAGGTGCGCTTGGCTTCCCAGGTGGAGATGGTCGTGAACGTCTCCCTGTCCACGACGGATCCGGAAATGGCGGTGATCAGGTGTTTCGCGCTGTCGGTCAATTTTCCGGTCAGGACGATTTGGTTCGTTTCGTCGATGAGGCGGAGATTCAGGAAATTCCCGGCGTCGGACTGGACCTTCTGGAGTCGACCGGAATAATCCTTCGATCCCCCTTTGGACCAGTCGATGGTGGCGACGACGGAGTCGTCGATCTGGAAGAACGTACCCGAACCGGAGTCCGAAGGCGACTTGATGCTCCAGATCCCGTGGACAATGGCGGAAGACTTGGCCAGACGGTCGTTGTAGTACGTGGTGTCGTGGATCCGGGTCGTGTCGTGGACGTAGACGGTTTCCGGCGCGGTGGATCCGTCGCAACCACCCAGCAGCGCGGTGGATGCGATGGTCGTGGTGAGCAGCACGGCGAGCTTCTTCATGGATTCGTTCTCCTGGAGCGTTGGCGCGAACGAGGCGTTTGGAAGAAACTTACACCGTACGATGCCCGGGCGCGCCGCGCCGGTCGAGGAATCCGGCGCGGCGCGTGATCTACGTCACAGGATGGAGGCGCTCTGTACGGTGCGGACCACGCCGACGCGCAGTTCCACGTAGAGCATGCCGCGAGCGGCGCCCGATGGGGCCTTCCAGTCGATCGTCTTCAGCGACCTGAGTTCGCTGGCGTTCCAGCGCGCCAGGACCCGTCCATGGATGTCGCGGACCACGACTTCGGCTGTTTCGTCCAGTCCATCCGGAAGGCGGATGCTCAAGCCGCGTCCACCGATCAGGCTGAGCACCTTGAAGCCGGCGATGTTCGCCTTGGAGCGGACGCTCGCGGGCGGGTCTTCCGGTTCGGTCGGCTCGGTGCCGTCGCCGAGATCCGTTCCGAAGATTTCCGAGGCCAGCAGGAAGGGGACGCCGCGGTCGCGGTAGCGTTCCTGGAGCGTGGCCCCAAGGCTGTCGGAAGGAAGCGCCAGCAGCGAATGGGTGGCGTCGACGAACCCGAAGACGTTGCCGACCGATCGCGTGCGCCAGGATTCGGACCAGTGGCGACGCGATCCGCCCCAAAGCCGAGGGATGGAGCTGTCGGCGGGAAGCTCGATCCAGTTGTCGGCGGGTTCTTCTGCGGTGCGGACCAGGTTGCCGTTCTCGTCGTAGAGCTTCCAGGACAATTTCCGGTCCCAAGCCGAGCGGGCGTGTCCGTTGAATTCGATCAGGGAGTTGGCGCCGGCGCCGGTCTCCAGTCCCGTCACGGCGTCGATGGAAAATTCGCGTTCTCCAGCTGTGAATTCCAGGTTCCAGGTGACCCGGGTGAGCGGCACCGGGAACGGAAGCCAGTTGTCGATCCGGCGATCGGCCGGGAGTTGGTGTTCGGCGACCAGCGAGGGGAGGTCGGCGCCGGGCCAATGGGCCCCGTAACCGTCGTTCCAGGACCAGGCGCTCCAGGAACTGGCGGTCAGACCTTCGGGCCATGCGGGAAGCGCGACGGAAGGATCGGGGATGTCGGCGGAAGGCCCGCAGGAAACGAACGCGATGTGGCGGACCACGCCGCTGTCGGCGCTGTACATGCTGAAGGCGATTTCAAGCGCCGAGGCCAGGCGTTTGGCGCCTTCCTTGCGGATCTTGGAGGCGTCGCCGGTCGAACCCGTGGATCCGTAGGGCGGTGCGTCGTAGCGCGCCAGGATGGTGTCGGCATTGAGCGATCCCAGGTACTCCTGCATCAGGGCGAAGGTGTCGGTTCCCCATTTGGACAGTGCGAACCGCTTGAGCTTGCGGGAATCGCCTTCGTCGGACAGCAGTCCCACGCGGACCAGGCTGGAGGCCCGACCGAGCTGCGAGGTGGCCGACAACAGCTGGCCGGCCTGTTCCAGCATCTGGTAGCCGCTGCTGGAGACCTGTTCGCCCCATCCGTAGTCCAGCACGAAGCCGTTCGGGGAGTTCCACTTCCACACGACCAGGATCTCCTGGCGCAGGTGGGAATTGGACAGGAGAGAGTCGGGAAGTTTGCCCTTGTACATCACGTACCCGCCTTTCCAGGCTCCCGAATCGTGGCTTGTGGCCAGCGCGATCGATCCCTTCTGGGGGAGGACGACGGAAAACGGCGCATGGTAGACCGGCGTCGGATCCCACCAGGGGGACGATTGCACCGCCGGGTAGTCCACGAGCTTGGTGGTGCTGGAAAACGGGGTGAGCATGCCGTCGCGTTCCAGCCGCAGCGCGGTTCCGCCCTGGTTTTCGATGTCCAGCTCGTACTGGCCGGGGTGTCCGGCGGCTTCCTGGGCGAAGGCCGACCCGACAGGAATCGTCCATCCGTCGCCGTTGGATTGCAGCGGGACCATGTAGCGGATGCGCATGCGCCGGGAACCGTTCCATTCCACCGGGTAGAGCTTCATGGTGTAGTTGTCGCCGGTCTTTTCGATCAGCAGGGGGTCGCGGGGCTGCGGGATGGGGGCCGTGTTGCGGTCCACCACGGCTTCGTATTCGGCGGATGCCTGGCTGGCGGATTTGAGCTTCGCCTTGAGGAGGGGGCCGCCGTTCCACAGCAGGGCTCCGGTCACCACCGAGCCTTCGGGGAGATTGAACTGGCCCGCGATCTCCCAGGTGGAAAGGTTGTCGGTCGGCACGGCGCTTCCCGTGGATGCCTGGGTGCCGAGCACGATCTCTTCTTCCACGTCGACCCACCCCTGGTGGACGGTGGCGCGGACCGCGTGGTCGTGGATCCGCACGTCGTGGCGCAGCTGCCATCCCTGGGTGGATTGGCTTCGCAAGTAGGCTTGGGCGGGCAGCGCGAGGCCCGCGATGGCCGCCGCGAGGGCGATGTGGGTCGATGTTGGTCTGGACATTGGGGCGTGTCCTTTCGTGGGTGGTTGGATGGTTGGTTCTGGTTGCCTTGCCGAGCGTAGCGCGACAGTTTCTGTGCAATCGAATGTACGGCGGGAACCGGAGGAAGAGTGTTCTACCAATTGTGCACACACGACCGCCGGAGGCTTGGAACGTGGGCCCGACTTCGTGCCACCCCCGTCGCGCAACACGGTGGAATCGGCGAATGCGGGTGTGATGTCGGTCACGGAGGCTCTTTCGTACGTACCGGGTTTGTTCTATGGATCATGCCCAGTTTCCGGATGCGATCCAGGCCTTGGGCGAGGTAACTTTGTGGGAAGATGGACGGGACCCCAACGATCTTCGCCTACACCGACTACCGGAAGTACCTGGTGGACTGGATGGACGCGAAACAGGCGATCGAACGCAAGTTCAACCGCAGCGAGATGCATCGCCGCCTGGGATTGCCCAACACGCGCAGCTACCTGTCGGATGTCCTGTCGGGCAAGGACGTGAGCGCCACCTTCGTGGAACGGTTCGTGACCGCGCTGGAACTGTCCGGCGAAGAGGCGAGGTTCTTCCGGGTGCTGGTGCGGTTCAACCAGTCCACCTCCCCGGAGGAACGCGAACTGGCCTTCGACCAGCTGGTCTCGCTCAACCGGACGCCGCGCACGGTGCTGGATCCGCGCCATTACCGGTACTACCGCAACTGGTGGAACGGCGCGGTGCGCGCGCTCCTGGCCATCCACGACATCGGCGACGAGCCCCGCAAACTTGCCAATCTGGTGCAGCCAGCCATCACCGAGGCGCAGGCCAAGGAAAGCCTGGCCCTCCTGAAGGAACTCGAGCTGGTGGCCAAGGACGAACGCGGGTTCTGGAAGCCCACGCAGCACACGCTGACCACAGGCGAAGGCGCGCGGGGAGAGCTCGTGCGCCAACTGCAGGTCCAGCAGCTGGGTCTGGTACAGACCGCGGCCATGAGGCCGGGCCACCAGGGTCAGGTGGTGGCGACCAACACCATCTCCGTTTCCGACAATGGATTGGAGATGATCCGCAAGCGCCTGGAGCGGTTCCGGTCCGAGATCCGATCGATCGTCCACAAGGATTCCGAACCCGCAAGCCGGGTGCACCTGGTGAGCCTTGCGATCGTCCCTCTGACACGCGACATGCGGACCGACACGCCGGACGCGGCCTCGCAAAAGAAGTCCACCGTCAAGGACGCGGCGTGAAGCGCGGGACAAAAATTGGATTCTGGCTCGCGATGGCGGCGTGGTTCCTTGCCGCCTGCGACGACCGGATCGCCGGCGGCACCAACGACGAAACCCACACCGAAGTCGCCGCGCGGTTCTACGAACCCGACGGGCGGACGGCTGCCGTGGACGCGGTGGTCCAGGTGGTCCCGCACGACGGCACCGTGGTGGCCGCGACCGGACGCATCGACGGCGAAGGCCGCCCCGTGGTCGCTCCTGTGCCCGATGGCCTCTACAAGGTCTCGGTCGCCAAGGCCGGCAACGTGGTGTACGTCGATTCGGTTCCGGCTTCCGGCGGCAGGCTGGTGCTGGCATCCGACGACACCCTGGCCGTGGCAGGTTCGCTCGCGGGCGTGGTGGCGATGCAGCCCGACCACGATCCCGCAACGGTGACCGTGAACGTGCTGGGCACCGACATCTGGACCAACGTGGGCTCGGATGGCAAATTCCGCCTGGATGGCCTGGGCGCAGGGCGGTTCCGCCTACGGTTCCTTTCCACGCTTGACAACTACACCACCACCTACCTGGTCGCGCAGGTTTCCGACGGTCCGTCGACCTCCCTTCCCGACACGGTCCGGATGGTCTACACGGGCATTCCCGTGGTGACGGGGCTTTCGGTGCGCAACGATTCCCTCACGGGGGACCAGATCCTGTCCTGGAACCGGGTCTCGTACCGGGGGCTGCAGGACTACGTCGTCTACCGCGACACCATCGACGCCCTCGCGCCGACGCGGGTGCGCTTCGCCACGGTGTCCGACACGACCTGGCGCGACACCACCGCCTCGAGGCGGTTCGCGATCGCGAAATGGAAGTACCGCGTGGTGGTGGAGACCATGGGCGGCGACACCGGCAAATGGTACGGGTACGCCGCAGGTACGTCGGTGCCGCGCGAGCTGTCGCGTCTGGATCGAGGATCCTGGAAGGATGTCGGTCGCGCCTGGGGCGGCGAATGGTCGGATCTCGGGGGCGGGATGACGGAAATCGTCACCACCGCGGGGGCGTCGTCGGTCGTGGTCGGGGTCCGTTCCTCGGTCGACGGGCTTCTGTGGGATTCCAGCGCGGTCCAGCTTCCGGCGCGCAAGTCGGGGCAGGAGGTCGCCTGGATCGCGGGAACCGGCGCCGGCAGGATCTGGTGCTTGGGACGCAGCCTTCTGGGCGACGGGATCGATGTCCGCTGGAGCCTGGACGGCAGGGATTGGAACGCCTCCACCTTGCCCGACAGCCTCTGGCCCACTCTCGCGCTGGGCGGCCTGCGATGGATCGGGACCCGTGATCGCGCCGCCGTCGAGGCACCCGACGGGACCGCGCTGGTGTTCCACGACGGTTCCTGGTCCAAGACGCATCTGCCGGTCGGAGTGGTCGGGGCCGACGACAGCGCGCTGTACGCCACGGGGGGCGGCTTCCATCTGTTGTCCCTCGCGTGGTCGGATCGAAGCCGGATCCTCTCCGACCTAGGCATTCCTCCCTTCTCTTCGGCCTCGCGCGTCGTGCGCTGGAACGGCACCTTCGCGGCGCTCGCCGATGGCCGCCTGTGGATCCGCGATCCGTCCGGGTGGACGCTCCGGAGCCCGGTCGGATTGAACCGCCTGGCCGTCCTTGGCGACCGACTCCTTGTCGCCGACTCGCTCGGTCTGCTCCGAACCTACACGGAAGCTCCATAGGATGCCCGCAAGCTTCAGATCCACGCTCCGCCTTCGCAAGGAGAACATCGCCATGCCTGGAACCGCCCGAATCGCCCTTCTGCTCCTTCTGGGCGTCGCGGCTCCCCGCGCGGAAGTGGCGACCGCGTCGCTGGTCGCGTCGGATTCCGTCAAGGCAGGGGCCGCCGTCAACCTTCTTTCCAGCAAGGTGCGGGTCGCCGTCGGTGCCCAATGGGTCGACGTGGAAGAGGATGCCGAACTCCAGGTCGCTGCGGGGACGAGCACGGCCGCCAGGGTGTACCAGGTGGGCGGCACGTTCACGCTTCCGGCGCGTGCGCAGATCACGGGGTGCCTCTTCTGGCGCGGCGATTCGATCATGAAGGGCAAGCTTCGCGTCCACGCCAAGGCGGTGCAGCAGTATTCCCAGATCGTCAACGACACGTCGGATTTCAGCAAGGACCCGCTTCTCATCGAGCACGTGAGTGGCGACACCTACCGGCTGCGCGCCTATCCGTTCCTGCCGGGCGAGTTCCGCAAGATCCGCATCCGCTACATCGCGCCCGTGGTTTCGGAAAACGGCGAGGTGTCGGTGCTTCCCGTCTTCGCGAAGGTGTCCGGGAACCGTCCGTCGAGCTGGACATTGGCGGTGCGTGGGAACGCCACGGGGCTCAAGCTCAAGCGCGACGAGAGCGTCTGGGCGCTGGGTTCCCCTTCCATCCAGAGCTTCGAATTCCCCGCATCCGGCTCCGCCCGCCTGGTCTGGAACGGGAGCGCATCCCTGGGTGCCGAGCGCGCCGTCTTCGACCGGATCCAGTCCGGCCCCTGGATGGGCGATTTCGTCATGTACACCGGCAAGATCCCCGACAGCCTGGCCCGCAGGGTGGAGATCCGCTCCGAGACCGTGATCCTCTGGCGCTGGATCCGTCCCGAAGGGTTCTCCGAGCCTTGCGGCGACGACACCTGCCTGAGCGCCGACGGACAAACGGCCGCGAACCAGGCGGGTCTGATCCGCGACCTGGCCGAATGGATCGTCGCCGAAGGCAACAAGGTGGCGCTGGTGGCGGATCTGTCCCGCGACGAACCTCCGATCCTCAAGCCGATGGGCGATTCGGCGAGTTCCGAATACCGGAATCTGTCCAACTGGGTGGATGCCGCCCGGGAACCCTATGTGAAGTGGCGCACCGCTTCGCTCGCGGGTGTTCCCGGAATGGACTTGGAGAACAATCGAGCCCGTTTCGCCCGCGATCTGAAGCTGGCCGGAGCGATGTTCTCCACCGACACGTCCGTCGTCAAGCATGTCCTGGTCGTGACGGTGGGGCCCAATCCCACCGGCGCCGACTACGCGCTGCCCGCGATCGACAGCGGTCTTCCGGAGGGCGTTTCGGTGGCGAGCACCCTGTTTTCCGGCAAGGATTCCAGCTTCGACGCCAGCCGGATGGCATGGGTGTCCAACGGCTACGCGCGAGCCTCCTGGCCGGGTGTGGATCTTCGCGCGCTGGAATCCGACCGTACCGGACGCCGGATCGGATGGATCAACGGGGTGAGGATCCCGCGATCCCGCAACTACGCCGCCGCCACGATCTCGATCGCTTCGGCCAACGGAACGATCTCCGCGCATCCGATCATCACCAAGAACGGCAACGGGAGCTGGTTCGCGTCCCTGAACGTCCACGACCAGTCCCTGGGCAAGACCCTTCGCTGGTTGGTCGCCGACGAGAACGGCGATTCGATCGTGGGATGGACCTCCAGCCCGACTTGGACGGAATTCGTCGACGACTCGGTGGTGCCGCGTCTTTGGGCCGCTTCGCCGCTGCGCGAGACGACGCTCCGGGGGTTCCAGTCGGATTCCGTCTTCGGGGCCAAGTTCGGCTACGTGGATTCCAGGTTTTCGCTGTTGGCGCTCCCTTCCGATTTCGTGTCGCCCGAGGAAGCCGTGGCGCTGCGGGACAGCGGCGTGCCGTTCCTGCGCGATCCGGAGATCTTCCTCGATTCCACCGCTTACAAGAGCGCGACGCGGACAAGGCTTCGTCCCAGGATCAGACCCGGGGAGCTGCGTTTGAACGCCTTCGCCGTCGGTCGTGGCCGGATCCGGATCGAGTTCCCTGGCGAGCGGCCCCGCCGCGTCCAGATCCTGGATGTCCAAGGCCGCCTGGTCCGCGAATGGACCGCCGAGGAGATCGCGGGCAGGACCCACCTGGAATGGAGCCTCGCGGGAGGCGCGTGGTCGCGTGGTGGTGTTCTGCTGGTCAGGCTCGTGGGAGCTTCGGGAGCGCGCTCCGCGCCGGTCGCCCTGCCCTGATTCCGGGCGCGGACGGCCGCGCCGGAAATCCGCTACGGAGCTTCGCGGGCGATTGACGTCCCCTGTTCGGATGGTTCCCGGATTGGCGACGATTTCTGACGGCCCATGTGGAACGCGAAGAGGTTGCCTTGGGCGATCGATTCGAGCGGCGACAGGCGCGTCAGGGCGTCCTCCCAGGCATCCACGGGAATGCGGTCGAACGGATCGAGCGTGGAAAGCGCCCCGAGCATCGCCGCGTTGGCGTTGCGCGGCGCGAATTCCGACGCCTTGAGGGAAATCGTGCGGAATCCCCGGGTGGATTCCCGGATGGAGTCCATTCCGGGGTACTGCTCGATCGCGCATCCCAGCGGGAGGATGGCCTGGTCGTTGAGCACGATGGCTCCATCGGGTTTGAGCAGACCCAGGAATTCGGGGCGGAGGACTTCGCTCCGTTCCATGACCACGAGGATGTCGACGGATCCCGTCGCGAACACCGGCGAATGGACGTCGCCGCAGGCGAAGGTGGAACACACCGTGCCGCCCTTCTGCGCCATGCCGTGGACTTCTCCCTTCACGATGTTCCGATCGAAGTCCCGGGAGGACTGGACCACCTGGGCGAGGACCTTGCCCAGGAACAGGTTGCCTTGGCCACCCACTCCGCAGACCGCGACACGGACGGCGGGAGGAAGCGGTTCGCTCGTTTCGGAGTTCGAATCCGAGGCTGGGGCGATCGGCCCGGAGGTCGGGCGGCTCGCCGATTTGGCATCGTGGCGCGCCACCGAGATCGCTTGCACCGGGCAGGCGGCGACGCACAGTTCGGCGCCTTCGCCGCATCGCGTGCACAATCCGTTGAACACGGGCGTCTCGCCGGGAGCCGTATCGATGCCGGGGCAGACGTCGCAGGCTCCGCACAGCAAGCACAGGTCCTCGTCCACGGAGAGTGTGGTGCCTTTCTTCGCGGTCCTGTCGGCGACCTCGATGCAGGCTCCTTCCAGGACCACCGTGCGGAACGATCCGGTCTCCGCATCGCGCAGGGCGGCCTCGATCGCGTGTTCCACGGCTTGGCGGTCGTAGGCGTCCACCCGTTCGGAGCGGGCGCCTTCTGCGTCCAGGGACGCGACCAGGTCGAACGGCGCCTTGCCGGATTCCGTCGTGCGCGAGGTCGGCGAGGCCTGGGCCCCGGTCATGGCGATGGCGCGGTTGTCCAGGACCACCTTCACGCCGGGAATCCGACGGAAGACGGCGTTGCGGGTGGCGTCCATGCCGGAGTGGCATTCGCTGGAGTCGCCGATCAGGCTGATGCAACGGGCCGCCATGGCCGGCTCCGACAGCACGAATCCCTGGCGCATGGATTCCGAGGCTCCCATGCAGAGGTTCAAGTCGAGCGCGCCCTGGAAATGCAGCAGCGTGGAGCATCCGATGTCGCCGAACACGAGTTCCACCTTGCCTTGGCGCTTCAGGGACTGGATCGCGAGGCTCGCCGCCTTGTACGGGCATCCGGGGCAGATGGACGGAGGACGCTTGGGGGCTCGGACGCCGGGATGCGAGATGGGCGTCTCGGGGGGGCGTCCCAAGGTTCCGTCCAACGCGGCGCCGACTTCGTCGGGAGTCCAATTCGTGAGGGTGGGATCCTTTTCCTTGCCCTGGAGCGCGATCCCGGCCTGGGCCAGCGCGCCTTCCACGAAACGTTCGCCGTCTTCGAACAGGTAGACGTTCTTGAATTTCGACACGAAGGTGCGGATGCGCTCCAACGGGAGAGGATGGACGATCCCGAGACTCAACAACGGCGCGCGAAGCTTCCGGAGCGCCAAGGTTTCGCGCACCACCAGCGCGGCTTCGCCGGTGGCCACGATCCCGAACTCGCCGATCCCGGGGAGTTCGTCCACCAGCGGGCTCGATTCCGCCCATTGCGCGATATCCGGGATCCTGCGCACGACCCCGTGCCGGAACGCTCGGAGCGCGTCTTGCGGGAGCAGGACATGGCCTTGGGCGGCGGCGCTCGGCGATGGAGCCACGGTGCGTGTTTCTTCGATCGCCACCACGCCCTCCGCATGGCAGAGAACCGAGGAGCACAGGATCGCCACCGGCGTCTGGAAGCGCCGGCTCATGTCCGCGGCGATGCGCGGGGCCCGGTACAGGTCCTGGTGGTCGCGGGGTTCGACCACGGGAATCCGCAGCGACGACAGGAAATGACGCGAATCGACCAGATACTGCGTGCTCGACGGGGCGTGGTCGGTCGCGACGAACAGGACCAAGGCTCCCGTGAAGGCGCTGGAGGAAGCCGCGGATGCCACGACGTCGGCCGCCTGGAACAAGCCGGGGACCTTCATGGTCGCGATCGCGTCGCGCCCCGCGATGGCGTGGCCCATGGCGACGCCCACGGCCACGGCTTCGTTGACCGACCATCCCGCGAGAATGCGATCGGGAGCCTCCAGCATCGCTTCCATCGCTTCGGTGCTGGGGGTGCCCGGGTATCCGTTGGCGGCGTGGATTCCCGCGTGCAGCGCTCCGAGCGCGAAGGCCGTGTTGCCCTGGAGGACGCGGCGGGCGCCTACCGGAGTCGGGTAGAGATCGTTCAGGTTCGGCATGGTCGATTTCTGGTTCGGGAGGTCGGGGGGGAGAATCAGTATTCGAAGACGAATCCGCCGCCGCTGGCCCCGGCGCCGTGCCCCATCATCAGGACTTTCATGCCGAGGCGGAGCTTGCCGCTGGAGATCGCTTCGTGGAGGTTCAGCGGGACCATGGCGGCCACCGTGTTCCCGTACTTGTGGAAGCAACTGCAGCTCTTGTCTTCCGGGATTCCCAGCAGATCGAGCTGGGCCTTCCAGGAGAGGGTCGTCTGGTCGCTGGTCAGGAAGAAATCGATGTCGGAAATCGACAAGCCCGCCTGTTCCAGCAGGCGGCTGGATACGATCCGACAGGAATCGACGATGGATTGGTGGATGGCGGGGCCGTTCGGCATGGCCAGATTGAACAGATCCGGAGCGAGCGGTCGGCCTTCGGCGAAGAAGGCGGTCCCGAAAGGGATGTAGGCGAACTCTCCGATGGAACTGTCGGTGTAGAAGTAGCGCGCCTGGAACTTGCGTTCTTCGCTGCGCCCGTAGAGCGCGGCCGCGAACCCGTCGCCGTTCAGGAAGATGGTGCGCGTGTCCTTCAGGACCTTGGCGTCGCCGCCGATCCCGCCGCGATCCCCCGCGACGACCAGCACGTGTTCGTCGCCGGCGTCGATGCAGTCGAGCGCCAGGGCTGTCGCGTGCAGGAATCCGCTGCAGGCCACCGACACGTCCATCGCGGGGATCCCTTTGCGCACCCCAAGGCCTTCCAGCACGCGCAGCGACGTCGCGGGCACGGCCTGGTCGCCGACCAGGCGGGCGTAGACGATGCGGTCGATCCGTTCGGCGGGGACTCCGGCGTTGTCCAGGCACATCTTCGCGGCGGCGCACAGGTAGTCGGATGGGCGTTTTCCCGCCGGAATGTGGCGACGCTCCTTGATGCCGATGGAGAACTGCACCGCGCGATCCGACGCGATCAGCTTGAACTGGTCGATGATGTCCTGGTTGGTGACCACCACTTCGGGGATCCCGACACCGGTTCCCAGGAGGCGTCCGTGGCGGGTCGTGGTCCAGCGGCGCGACGGAGGGTAGCGCAGGCTGGATCCGATCATCGTCTCCGATGCCGGATTCCGTCCCATCGGTCGCGTCGCGGCGTTCAGTTGGCCATCTCCCGCTGGATGTTGCGGACCATGTTCCCGATCACCATGTTGTCCTCGGTGGGCGACATCATGCCGATCCCGAAGGCTTCGGAGAACTTGAATCCGAGTTCCACCAGGGCCAGGGAGTCGGCGCCGATGTCGTTCACGACGTGGCTTTCGGGCGTGACTTCCCCTTCGTCGAGCCGCAGGTAGTCGGTCAGGATGCGCGATACTTTGGCGTAGATCTCTTCGTATTCCATTTGGTTGCTCCGGTGGTCAGTGCTTGTAGAGAAGGCCGCCGCCGCTGATGCCTTCCCCGAAGGAAAGGAACAGGGTGAGGCTTCCGGGGGGCGAAGGGTGTCGGGATTCGGTGGCGCAGTGCAACAGAGGAAGGCTCGCCGACATCGTATTCGCATGCGTCGCGAACAGCGAGAGCGTCTTTTCGGGCGGGATTCCCAGGTGCGAGACGATCGCATCGCGCAAAGGACCCACCGATTCCGAGACCAGGAACCGGTCGACGTCGGCGAAGCCGATTCCGGCGGCTTGCAGGATCCTGTCCACCGTCGTGCGCGCCGCCTGGAGGATGAACTCCTGCGCGTCCTTCCAGTTGCCCATCGAATAGAGGTTCCGCGCGCGCACTTCGGCGTCGGGAGCGTCGAAGGGGATCGAGACGAGATCCATGAAACGGACCCCGGCCTGCAGCTCGATGAACGCGTGGTTGGAAAATCCGTAGCTGGCCAGGACGTGTCGATCGTCGGCCGGGCCGATCAGGATCGCGGCCGCCCCGTCTCCGAACAGGAACGCCGTGCGCGGATCGGTGTGGTCCACCAGATCGTGGCACACGCCACCCGACGCGATCAGGACATGGTCGTCCCCGGCGTTGACGCACTTGGCCGCCATTTCCAGGGCCTGCAGGAACCCGTTGGAACCGCCGTCGATGTCCATGCACTGGAACGCCAACGATGCCCCGAGCTTGCGTTGCAGGATGGACGCCGTGGGCGGCAGCAGACGGTCGCCCAGGAACTTGTTGACGACCAGTTTGGAGAGGTCGTCGACTCCGATTCCCGCGCGCGCGAGGCATTCCTTGGCCGCGATGGCGAGCATGTCGGAATCCGACATGCCGGGATCGGCCACGTGCCTGGATTCCACCCCCAGGGTGCGCTTCACGATCGGAGCCATCACCTTGAGCCCGTGGCGTTCGATCATTTCCTGGTTCGTCGCTTGGCGGGGCGGCACGAACGACGCGTACGACAGGATTCGGCAATGGCGCGTGGCGAGCCAGGGGCGGATATCCGGGAATTCGAAGCTCATGGGAGGCTTTCCGCGCGAAGGCGATGGACGGAATCGTGGAATCCGGCGATGTCGCCGGCCAGGCGGGGGGCGCGGAGCGTGTTCATGTGCCCGGCCTTCAGCGCGGTGGTGTTGGCGAGGTTCCACGAGCGCGCGAACGATTCGTACTGCTCCAGGGAGGTGACCTGGTCGTAGACGCCGTAGCAGAGGTGGATCCGTTCCGTCGCCAGGGCTGGCCGTTCGATGCCCGCCGGCTCGAACCGCGAGAAGGCGTTCCGGAGTTCGTCCGCCGTGCGTCCGGCGGCCAGGAAATCGGCCTTGATGGTGGAGCACAAGGGCGAATCCCACACGATGCCGGAAAGCGTCGAGGCCGGATTGATCGCGAACACGCCGTGGAGGTCTTCGCGCAGGCCGGCCAGCAGCAGCGAGACGCAGCCTCCCATGCTGAACCCGCAGACCAGGGGCGTGCGTCGCGTGCGTTCGGCCACGATCCGTTCCAGCAGATGCAGCTCGCAGACGGCTTGCCGGAAGGCCGCGCTGGTGCGCAGGAAGTTCGCGCTCCAGAAATATTCGCCCCCGAACAGGGATTCTGTCGGTTTGCGGGAGTAGTGGTAGGGAAGGGTCGACTGGTAGATGTCGAATCCTGCCTTTTGGAGGTTGCGGAACAGGAAGTCGTAGATTCCGCGGCTTTCCTCGAACAGCCCGTGCAGGAACACGATGGCGCCGCGCGGGGCTTCCGAGCGGTGCACGACCACTTCGCAGAAGTCGTTCAGGGGGTGTCCCGAAGGGAACGGGCTGGCGAACCGGAATCCGTCGTCGGTTTGGACGGTTTCCGGCAACGGTCGCGACTGGACATCGGCGAGCGCGTCGCGCAGGCTGTCCGGATCGTCCAGGCCGCCTTCGGGATGGTGGCGCACCTTGCGGAGCTTTTCTTCCAGGAGCTTTTCCATGACCAGGCGGTCGACGAACTTGGAGCTGGCTTCGTCCATGTCAGTTCCCGTGTTCCAGCGCCAGGGAGATGGCGTGCTGCGGCGTGCTCGCGGATTCGATCGTCCACGGAGATTCGCCGTCGAGGATGGCCAGATCGGCGAAGCGCAAGGAACCACCCTTCCCGAGCAGCTTGGCGACGGCTTCCTTGCGCGTCCAGGCGGTGTTGCCGCGGCGCGTCCGTTCGGACGGAACGGCTTCGATCCAGAGCCGTTCCGATTCCGAAAAGAACGAGCGGACCAGACTGTCGGGGCGTTCTTCCAACGCTTCCAGATCGATCCCCAACCGACGATTCCCGACCACGGCGACGGCGACGGATCCGGAATGGGAAATGGACAGATGCAGGTCGTCGCGGCCTTCGATTCTAGGGGCTCCCGATCGCGAAGCCGGGATTTCGTGGTGGCCCGGGTCGCGTCCTTCGCCGCGGTACCAGGAGGCGACCGCCTCGCGCGCGGCCAGCCGGCCCGCCACCCAGGACGCACGGCGCCCGGCGTGACGGAATTTGTTCAACGAGTCCAGCTCCGAAGCCGAGAACCGCGAGCAAGACGCGATTTCCTCGACGGATTCCGTCGTCGGAACGTCCCGCAGCGCCCATCGGATCCCGTGGCGGTCGGTCCAGCCCGCCAGGATGGTGGCCAGCCGGTCGGTGGCCGACCCCATCAGGAATGGATCCGGTGGTAGGTGGAGCCTTCGACCCAGGCCTGGATGGCGCCGGACTCGTCGCGCAGCACGATGTCGTAGACCCGCACGTCGGGCTTGGTGTCCACCAGCACGACTTCGATCCGGTAGATGCCGGGCCGGTCCTGCTTGCCCAGGACGACGAACTCCTTCGCGCCGAAGGGAAGGTGGACGGATCCTGTCGTGAGGACGCCGTGGATCACTCCCGCCTGGTGGATGGAATCCAGCAGGCACGGATTCAGGACGAATCGTTCCAGCGGGTAGCGGGGATTCCCCGGCTGCGCTGTCGGCAGGATGTAGGGGGTGCGCAAGCCGCGCGCGTCCCAGCGGACGACCACGTCGTCTTCCGCCTTGCGGCCCGGGTTGCGCGATTCGTGGAAGAGCGGCCCGAACACGACGTTCTGCGGGATCCTGTCCAGTCCGGCGAGAAGTTCCGAATAGCGGACATCGGTCGCGTCGGAGGATGGATTCCATGCGCGCAGACCGGCCGGGACGTCGAACCGACCCGCCGACACGAGGGCGGCGCAGTAGTCGCGGTCCTGGACGACGCCACCGACCTTGGATTCGAATCGCGAGTGGATCCGCATGTCCCAAGTGCCGGGCTCGTCCGAACGGACCGCCTGGATCCAGGCTTCGCGGGCCTGTTCCCGATGCAGCTTGAACGCGTCGTGGAACGACAGATTCCGGAACCGGACGTGGCTGGCGGGGCCTTCCAGGGTCGCCTGGAATTCGGCCATGAACTCCATGAAGCCCACGCCGGGCATCAGCGGAATCCTGTTCAGCCGGTGCTGGTTCAGGAACTCGTCCTGCTCCACCGAAAACCGTCGATACGCCTTGGCCGAATCGGTGCCGAGGGTTTCGATCCGGTCCATGAGCGGGTAGGCGGCCGGTCGGCGCGGCGACCAGCGATCGTCGAGCATGCCTCCCAACCCCTTGTGGAGGATGGTCGGGGACGATGCCGATGCGTCGTCCAGTTCGCGCAGCGCGGCCGCGGTGCCTTGGGCGGGAGGGATCAGATGCAGTCCCGACTTGTCGGCGTTGGCCCTGACCCAGTCGTTGCGCCAGGCCATGCCCACGTCGCTCCATCCCGACCAGGCGAGGCTTCGGGCGCGAAGGCCAGGGTGCTTGGCGCCCAAGTGGCGGACCCACGAATCGAGGAACGAATTGGCCGCGGAATAGTCGATCTGGGCCGCATTCCCGAACACGCCGGAAATCGACGTGAAGGCCGCGAACAACTTGAGCGCTCCGGGAGGGACCACCTGCGCCAAGTGCAAGGCTCCCAGCGTCTTGACGCGATGGACGGAAGAAAATTCCTCCAGCGACTTCTTGGCGATGGTGCGGCTCGCGTCGATTCCCGCCGCGTGGACGATGGCCGTGATCGGGCCTCCGTCCAGGCCGGACACGGCCTCTCGCAGGGAAGCCAGATCGCAGACATCGGCCTTCACGTAGCGGACATCGCGGCCAAGGCTCCGGATCGTTTCCAGGGTGCGGACCGTTTCTCGGCGCTTGAGCCGAATTTCGAATTCCCGTTCCAGAGCCGCCGGTGCCACCTTCTTGCCGTCGCTGGAAAGCGCTTGGCGCAGTTCGTCCTTGCGGCGTGGCAATTCGGAATCGTCCCAGGATGTTTCCAGGTAGGCCTGTGCATCGGAAATGTCGGTACGCCCCAGAACCACGAACCGGCAAGGATGCCTGTGGGCCAAGGCGACCAGGACGCGGGCGGCGATGCCGTTTCCGCCACCGGTCACCAGGAGGGTGTCCTGGGGGCCCAGTTCCACCGGACGGATTTCGGCGGCCGTGGGGGCGGCAACGCATTTCCAGGCTTGGCGAAGGCCCGATCTCCAGCTCGCGTGGGCCGATTCCGAAGCGTGCGTCAGTTCCGCCTGGATCCGATCGGCCAGCACCTCGATGCCTTCGGATTCGTCCATGTCGACGATCGTTGCGCGCGCATTCCATTCCTTGCCAAGGCTCAGGTGGAACCCGCGCAGGAATCCGCCCCATGGCGATTCGTGGGGTCCCGACAAGCAGAGGATCCTGGACGGCTTGGCGATTCCGAGTTCTTCGACACGCTTGCTGATCGCGTAGCGGCAATCGGACACGCGTGACAGAATTTGTTTTGCCGCGTCGAGATCCGATGGGTCGGACTTCGCTCCATCGGGTGCTTCGCCGAGATCGATCCATGCGTCGGCCTGGTACGATTCGAGCGGTTCGAATGCCTTTCGCGCTTGGCCCGGATCGCCGTTTTCGGGGATCGCGAGGGTGCGAACCTCCTTGCAGAGGGGAGCGATCCTACGGGCGACTTCGCTCGCTTGCGCCGGGGAGTCGGACAACAGGAGGATCCGCGACGATTCGAGCGAGCCCAGGAATTCGCCGAGAGGTTCGTCTTCCAAGCGAAGGACATGCCGGAGCACCGAATCCGTGTCGGCCGACGTCGGCTTGTCCACGGATTGGGGTGCCGGAGCCGTCGCCGTCGGGGCTGTCTTGGAAAACAGCGCGATCAGGTGCCCGATGGTGGGGTATGCCGAAATCTGGAATCCCGCTCCGGCGTCCACGCCGAACCGTTCGCCGAGCATGGCCAGGATGGTGGCCTGCTTGACGGTGTCGACTCCCAG
>JAKPQQ010000269.1 GCA_029557215.1 Fibrobacterota bacterium
TTCCAGTTCTATGTCTGGGACAACGTTGGCATCAAGGCCGGCGCGATGGCGTTTCGTCACGCGGGGCACTTGTACTCGATGTTGTTGTTTCTTGAACCCACCATTGACGAGGAAGTCAAACCTCGCTTTCCAAAGCGACCTATTCAGAACGGCTTGCTGATGGATGGGGAGTTCGTCGATTCGACCAATTTTGCCGAATTCGTATTGGCAAATTTCGAAGAATCCACTCAGCGATATCGTCCAAAGTCTTTTGTTCGCCACTTTGAACTCGGTGATTCATTGAGCCTTCGATCAAGCCCGAACCTTACAGGTGATCAACCGAAAGGAGCGCTTGGATTCGTTCTCTACCCGCTGACTCCTACGGCAAATTCCAGCTACGCCACCGAGGTCCAGAAATTGGATGCGAACTGCGTCCTTCCGGGCAGCAACTGATCTGTGGCGATTCGGGGCGGCCGTGTTTTCTGCAGAAGACAGGGGCGATGAATTCCCGCGCCAACTCCCTGTCGGTGTCGGAATGTCCCCGTATTCTGTAGCCAGACCCTTGATTTCGCAGGTCTGCCGCTCGGATTGTCGCGTACCTTCCGGCGGTCCCGACGACCTTTAGGTCGTCGCGGGCGGAATCGAGCTCACCATGCACATGCTCAAGTCCACGGTCGGACTTTGGCGTTTTGGCTTGTGCCGGTCAAGGATCACCACACCCACGGATCGAGGAATGCATGCGTCACCGCAAAACAGCAGCCCTGTGCATCGGAGCTTTGGTCGTCGGCGGGGGGAGCCTGTTGTGCGTCGCCCATGCCGCGGCACCGACGGATGCCGTCTCCGGCGCGAGTCGGGGCGCGAACATGGTGACGGTTACTGACATCGCGGCCACGTCTGGTTCCGCCAAGTTCACGTTCACGGAGCGCTACGCCAGGAATGGTCAATTGCGTGTGTATTACAGTACAACCGCGTTCGCCAGCAAATCAGACACCACACGCTCGACCGTTCTCAAAATGACTGTCACGCCGGTTCCAAGGAATGGAACTGCGACGATCAACAATCTGACGGCGGGCACCAAGTACTTCTATCGCCTCCAGGGATGGTATGGATCGGGAGAAGCCAATTATTGGGCAACGGGCAGTTTCACGACCTCTCCCACGTCGGCGATTCGCACCGACCTGCGACAGATCGCCCCGGCTCCCGGTCAAGGATCGGTCGATGCGCTGGGTCGCAGCAGGTCGGGCGCGGCAGGTGTCGCCATCGATGCCGAAGGCGCGGCGGTCCGGGCCAAGTCCGAGCGTCGCTGAAGGCAGCGCAGGCTTTCTGAACTGGATCCAAGGAGCGTTTCCGGATATGACGATCGCCAAGTTTGTTTGTTCCATGCTGTTGGCCGGCACGGCCGCATCGCACGCCCAGGAGGCCGTCGACCTAGATGCCGTCGAGGCTCCGGCTCCTTCGCGGCGCGCCGGGGACGGGATCAAGGCGGGGGACCTCAAGTTCAACCTCTACTTCGACGCCATGGCGGTCTGGAGCAAGAGCGCGGGCGACGACGACACCGCCAAGTTCAGGTTCACCCAGCAGCACCAGAGCCTGTTCGCGCGCGCCATGACGCCCGACGGGATCGAAGTGTTCGCCGACATCCTGCAACCGACGAGCGTGTTCGAAGCCACGATTCCGTTCCGGTTCTTCGTGCCGTCGCTGGAAGGCGTGCCGGTGCTGGGCGAAGGCGGCGTGAAGGGCGGGCGCATGGTCGTGCCCTTCGGCGACTTCGAGGAACACCCCATCTACGGCGGGTCGGTGTCCAATTCCATGTACCTGCGCGAAGTGATCTGGAGCGACTACGGCATGGGGCTGATTCTGCCGTGGGGCAAGACCAAGACCGAACTGTACGCGGTGAACGGGATCTTCGTCCAGGACACCTCGGCCTGGTTCGGGGCAGCGGAGGAGTTCAACCAGCTCAAGGGGTTCGGATTCAAGACGCGCATCGACCCCGTATCCGCCTTCTTCGCGACGGTTTCCCTCTACTACGACTTCCTGCCGCGTATGGATACCCTCCGCTTCTCGCTCGCCGATCGCGCGGCGCTGGCGGGCCTGGACATGGGGGGCAAGCTGGGGGCGCTGTCCGCTCGGATGGGTGTGGCCAACGGATGGATCTCCAACCGCATGCCGATCGTCAAGACGGATTCCGTCTTCGACGAATTAGGCCAGTTCCTGGATGTTCGCGACACCACCGTGGAGCGCCGAAGCAGCTACACCAAGTGGGGCTGGTATGTGGAAGCCAAGTACAGGCTGTCCGAACACTGGGCGCTGCGTCTGCGCGGTGGCCAGGTCGATCCCGATTCGCGCGTGGTGGGCGACGACGACCTGACCAACGTCAACCTGTCGGCGATCTGGGCCAAAGGCCCGGTGGATTGCCGTCTCACCTACTTCCGCAACTTCGCGACCCACTGGCCGGGCAGCACCAGCCGCCCCGGCAACCTGCATCGCGTCCTTCTCGAGACCTTCGTCTCCATCTGAACCAACAGGAGTCCGTCTCCCATGCGCAAGCAAATCATCGTCGCATCCGTCGTCGCGTCCGTCGCGCTCCATGCGGCTTCGTTCACTCCGCTTTCGGGCGCCCTCAAGCAGGTGCTCCCGGCGGGCCAGAAGGCGTTCAAGACGAAATTCGTCATGACCGAAGACCAGGCCAAGCTCCTGAACGGATTCGGGCACGGCGACTTCGCGGAAGACGACGAAGTGGACGTCTACTACACCAAGGACGCGGCGGGCAAGGTGAGCGGGATCGCCGTGGCCATCGAGGAATACCTGGTCCGCTGGAAGTCGTCCCACACCTGGGTGGTGGGGCTGACTCCCGACGGCAAGCTCACCGGCGTCGCGATGGTCGAGCTCACCGACAAGTACGCGTTCCCGCTGGCCAAGCCCGATTTCCTCAAGCAGTTCCCCGGCAAGGACCCCAACCAGATGGGCTTGGGCAAAGGGATGGACGGGATCTCGGCGGCGTCGGAATCCTGCGAGCTGTTGTCGTCGTCGCTCAAGCGCGTGGCCTGGATCGCCACCCATGCGGAACTGAAGTGAGGAATCCGTCGTGAAATCGTTCCGTTCCAAGATCCGCAGGCACTTCTACGTGGTCACCTACGTGGTGAACATCGCCATGGTCCCGGCCTTCGTGCTGTGCCTGGTCACCGGGATCATCATGTTCCCGGGACTTCTGGAACTGCTGCACATCCGCGCCCGGAAGCTTCCCATGGAAACCTTCGCGTTCATCCACGACTGGTCGGGGTTGGCGTTGGGAATGGGGATCCTGTTCCATCTGTATCTGCACTGGCGGGCGTTCTGGCAGTTCCTGCGCCTGAAGGTCTTCCATCTGCCGCCCAGGTCGCGGGCCAAGCGCGCCGCGAACCACGCGGAGGTCGCGCGGCAAGGCTCCTGATGCCGCCTCAGAGCCCCGGCATGCGCAGGAGGCGGGCGCCGAGCTGGCGTGGCGGAGCTTCCTGGGCGGTTCGCGAATAGAACCGCATCACCATGTAGCGCGCCGGAGTCGGACGGTTTCTGACGATCATCCCGACGGGCGAAAGATGGTAGCCGCGCTGGCTGGAATCGGGCATCTCCAACGTCACGAGTCCGGCTTCGTCGTGCAGGGTCACCAGCGCCGTCTCGAAGGCCACGTCGTTGGGGAGCGGGTCGGCCACGGTCCGCAGTTGCAGGCGGGGGAGAGGCTTCATGCGGATGTCGCTGGTGGCCACCCCGTACTTGCGCAGGGTTTCGCCGATTTCCTGCTCGTGGAGCTTCCAGACGCAGCGCATGGGTTCCTTGGATTCGGCACAACCTTCGGGCAGGGTGTCGTCGGCCGCGAAGAACCGCACGGCGAAGAGTTCTTCGGGATCCAGGAACGCCGGGTCGTGGAGGTCGATGCCGTACCGGAAGATCTGCTCGTCGGGCGAGAAGGTGGACGAATAGGTGGCCAAGAGGCCATCCTTGGTCCAGCCGACCACTCGTGTCTGGCAGCACACGGAGGTCGAAGGAACGCTGTCGAACCCCGTCTCCAGGATCACGGAGATCGGAAACCGAGGTGGCTTTGGCGGGGGAGGCGCCTTTTTCCTGGGTTTGGCGGAGTCCGCTTGCTGAGAGACGATCAAGGCGAGCAAGAGCCAGGAAAATCGGAAACTGCACTCCCGGAACATGGTCGCCTCTCCTCAAAGATGGGCTTGTCGGATCTGAAGGTCACCAGAAGGTAGCTGACGATCGGAAAAGGGAAAGGGAACCGTTGAAGCCGCTTCAACGGAGCGTTCGTCGAGCGTGGGGGCGCGATCGCGCGAAGAAGGTTAAACTCAACGGTACCGATGAACATCACTTGTCGACCGGGAACCAAGTCCTGGAGCTGCGTCGCGATCGCCCTGCTGGGCGTCCTGGGCGGGTGCGCCGACGACCGGATGGCCGGCGGCAACAGTTCGGAGACCCCCAACACGATCGCGGGGCGGGTGGTGGATTCCACCGGTCGGTCGTCGATCGGGGACACGGTCGAAATCCGCCCTGCCGATTGGATCTCGGAAAACGTCCCCGTCCAAGGCGTGGATCGCGCCTGGCGCACCACCACCGACAGCCTGGGGCGCTACCAGTTCAAAGGATTGCCGTCGGGAGCCTACGTGGTCCGATCCCGCAACCGTTCCGCGGGCTTTCTTTCGGAGGCGGTTTCCGTCGGTCGGGGACGTCCCGAGGCGGACTTGGGCGTCGACACGGCCAATCCGTTCCTGGACGTGGTGGGCCGGGTGGTGGCCGATTCGTCGTGGATCGGCGATTCCGCCAAGGTCCACGTCTGCGGCACCGACCAATCGGCCGTTCTCGACAAGTCGGGCGCGTTCCGACTCGAGGCCGTCCCGGCGGGCCATGTGAGATTGCTGGCGATCCTGGGGCGCCAGGCGTCGGCGGCGCGAGCCAAGGACGAATTCCGTCTGCCTCGCGAGGGGTTGATCGCCCCGCGGCTCCTGGCTCCGACCCGGTTCGAGGACGAGGATTATTCCAAGTGGCCCCGGTTGCGCAAGGCCCGGGTCGTGTTCTCCGGTCGCGGATGGTATCTGGGGTCCGACCTGAGCTTGGCGCCCATCCGGGTGCGGCTGGACGAATCGATCATCCCCGGCGAATGGGAGCCCACCGGCGCGAGCCTGCGGTTCAGCGACTCGTCGGGAACCAAGTTGCCCTACGAGATCGAATCGTGGGATCCGGTGGCGCGCCGCGCCGAAGTCTGGGTGCGGCTGGACACCGCCAACAAGGGCAGCGAAGCCCACTACCTGTGGGTGCGCTGGGGCCGCCCCGACGCCCCGGAACGTTCCGACGGCGCGCGCGTGTTCGATCCCGCGCAAGGTTGGGTGGGCGTGTGGCATCTGTCGGGTGGCGACCCTTGGAAGAGCTCCACGGGCAACGGGTTGCGGCTGGCGGCGACCTCGGTGCGACGCGCGAACGGGGCGATCTCCGGCGGATTGGTCCTTTCGCCGTCCTCCGAACTCGTGGTCGAAGGCGACGCGCTCCAAGGTTGGCAGGAAACGTCCATCAGTCTGTGGGCCAGGATCGATTCGGCGCGCGACGGAGCCGATCTCGCCAGGATGGGCGCTCTGTCGGTCCCCGACTCGTCGGACTGGATCCTGGGGGTTTCGGGTCGCGGGGATTCGCTTCGCGTCTCGTTCCGCACCGTGTCGCAGATCCGTTCCAAGGCATCCGGTCTGTCCGCGCCCTTCGCGGCCGGACGCTGGACGTCGCTGGGCGGGGTCTTCTCCGCGTCCACGCCGCGCCAGCGCCTGGTGGTCGACGACGACGCCCAGAACGTGAATTGGACGGATTCCTTCCCGGTGCGCCGCAGGACGCTGGTCGTGGGCGGCGGGTTCAGCGGCCTGGTCGACGAAATCCGTCTGCGCCGGGTCGCGTCGCATCCCGAGGCGATCCGGATGCAGTGGGGCGCCGATCGCGACGATTCCCCGGTCCTGGAATGGCTGCCATGAAACCCGTGACGACCTACCTGGACTACAGGGTCTTCCTGCGCGACCACTACGAGGCGCGCAAGGAGGACACGGGGTTCTTCTCCTACCGCTACATGTCGCAGAAGCTCGACATCGATCCCGGGCAGCTGGTCAAGATCCTGCAGGGCAAACTGCACCTGCCGCAGCGGTCGCTTCCCGCGGTGGTGCGGCTGTGCAAGCTGGAAGGTCGCGAAGCGGAATACTTCGAGGAGCTGGTGCGGTTCAATCGCGCCCGGACCCGCGAAGAGATCAACCGGTGCTTCGATCGACTGACCGTGCTGCGCGGGGTGGAGGTGTCCGAGGTCGAACCGCTGCAGGCCGAATTCTACCGCAGGTGGCACCATACGGCGATCCGGGCGCTGCTGGGCCTGGGGCCGTTTTCCGGCGACGCCGCGTCGCTTGGGCGGATGTGCGTGCCCCCGGTGACGGAAGAGGAAGCCGCCGAGTCGATCGCGCTGCTGGAATCGTTGGGACTCGTGGTGCGCGACGAACAGGGGGCCCTCGTGCTCGCCGCCACCCACATCTCGCCGGCCGACGGCGTCCCGGTGGACGCCATCCGCGCCTTCCAGCGCGACACGATCCAGCTCGCGGAACGGGCGCTGCGCGAGATCGACCGCGAGGAACGCGAAATTTCGACCATCACGGTGGCGTTGTCCGGCGGCGACCTGGCCACGGTCAGGACATGGGTGGCCGACCTCAAGCGCCAGATCCAGAGCCTCGCGACGCAATCGCAGGAGCCCGACCGGGTCTACCATCTGAACGTGCAGCTGTTCCCGGTCGGAAAACGTCCACGCCGCAAGGGCGCCTCGCCGACGGCGTAGTCCCGGGACCGGGCGTTCGGGATCGTAGATTGCAAGGAATGGTCAATCTGCTCGCGCTAGCCGGAGGCCTTTTGGCCGCCGACGCAAATTCCTCCCTGGAAGACAGTCTGTTCGCCGCCGAGATGTCGGGTCCTCCCGTCGTGACGGATTCCGTCCAGTTCTCGCCGGCTCCCGCTCCCGAGCCGGAGCGGTCGGGGCCGGGAATCTCCGGGCAGGTGCAGACCTCGTCGACCTCGCGCGTCGTGCGCGGCGATCTTCCCGAACAGCTCGACAAGTACGTGGGGTTCTACCCCGGACAGGAATTCGAGACCGCCGGCCGGGTGGATCTCGACGCGCCGCTTCCCGACCGGTCGCGGGCGCACCTGACGCTGGAACTGGACTATCTGGCGTCCACCAGGACATCGACGTTCTCCCTGCGCGAGGCGTTCGTCGACGCGCATCTGTTCGACGTGCTGGCGGTGCGTGCCGGCAAGCAGGTCCTGCAATGGAGCCGCTGCCAGCTCTGGACCCCCGCCGATCTCGTGAACGTGGAAGCCCCCCGGTTCCAGGCCAGGCTGGGAGCCCGCGAAGGCGCCACCGGCGTGCGCGCGCATCTGCCGGTGGGGGCGCAGTTCAACGTCTACGGGTTCGCCGACATGGGCGGCGTGTCGCAGCCTTCGGACATCGCCGCCGTGGGGCGCGTGGAGTTCACCCTGCCCCACACCGAGGTGGGCCTGACCTGGCGCCACAAGGACGGCGAACGCGACGTTCCCGCGTTGGATTTCTCCACGGGGATCGATCGCTGGCAGTTGGCCGCCGAAGCCGCCTGGCTCGCGCCGGGGACGTTGATGGAGATCGTGCCCATGCCCTCCCGGGGACAAGGATCGGGGGTGGCCTCGGTGGGGATCGCGCCGCTGGACAAGAGGGCGCTCCAGGTGTCGGTTTCCGTCAGCCGTCCGTTCGACGCCCTGGGGCGCACCGACCGTCTGCGCGTCGGCGCGGAAGGTTTCTGGAACCCCGAGGGCGAACGCGGGAACGTCTTCGAAAACCTCGAAGAGGTCGATTTCTCGCGCCCGGTCCTGCTGGGGGGCGACACGCTGTGGTCGGGGCCGCGCCCGGCCCTGCGCGTGTTCGGCGGAGGCTACCGCCCCTACCAGCTCAATCGATGGTACGTCATGGGGTGGGCGGTGCTCTCGGACGCGTTCGTCGCCTCCGGAAGCCTTAGGGCTTCGGCGATCGGGAACCTGGACGACGGATCCTGGCAAGGTCTGCTGGAATGGAGCTGGCAAAGCCTGCACGGCCTGACCGCGGCGTTTTCCGCGTCGGTGCCGTTCGGATCCTACCCCGGCGAATTCACCTGGGCCAGCGACTACGCCACGCTGCGCGCCGACCTCGGCGTCGGATTCTGACGCCGGCCTGCGCCGGATTCAGGTGATCCAGCGGGCCAGGGGGCGCGCGAACCGGCGCAGCAGCCAGACCAGGGCGAACGAAGTCGCGAAGGTCAGGAAGGGCTCGATCGGGTTCGGGAGCCCCCGGATCGCGTTGTACATCCGATCGAAGAAGATGTGCACGAGGTACACCCCGAACATGCAGTCGGAAACGGCTTGCACGTTCCAGCGCTGGACCCGTCGCCATGGCCGCAGCACGAACCAGGAACACAGGGCGAGCCCGACGGAATAGGGGATTCCCACGCCGTCGATTCCGCGCCACAGCGCGAGGAAGGCCGACCCCAGGAGTCCGGCGAGCAAAAGCCTTCGGGCGAGCGGATCCATGCCGCCCCAGCTCCCCAGGAACACGCCGGCGAACAGCCCCGCCAGGCCGTGGGCGTATTGCACGGTGGGGTAGCCGTGGAGATCGGCCCAAGGGCGCCAGATTGCGGCGGTGGCCAGGAGCGCGATGGCGGCGACGCCCGCGAACCAGCCCGAGCTGGCGCGTTTGACGCGGCAGGAGATCCAATCCAGCGCGACGCCGGCGACGAACAGGTACGGGAGGAACCACAGGTGGATCTGCGTGCCCGCCAGGATCCCGTTGATCCAGCCGCGGTCGGTTTCCAGGATGTTGCGGCCCACGAAGTGGTTGCGGATCCCGTAGGCGAGCATCCAGAACGCCCACGGCACCAGCAGTCGCACCGACCGCTTGGCCAGGATCCGTCCGATCGAGGCTTCGCGCCCCGGTCGCGCCGCCGCGAAGCAGGTGGAAAGGACCAGGAACACGACCAGTCCCGAGTAGCCGATTCCGGTGGTGTCGCTCCCGGAATGGAACAGCACGATCCCGAAGGCCGAGGCGATCCGCAGCAACTCCAGGTCCTGCCGGCGCGCCGCGGCTCCAGGCGACACGGTCATTCCGGCAGAGGCAGGGGCTCGCGACCGCGCAGTTCGGACACCAGGCTTTTCAGCGCGACGTGTCCGCCGCGTTCGGCCAGGGTCGCGTCCAGGATCTCGATCCCCGGCGCGAGAAATCGCGAAAACCACGGGAGGTTCCGGCGCCGCGACAGGAATCCGTAGGCGCCCAGGGCCTGCATCACCCGCTGCAGCGCCGCGTCCAGGAGCTGTTCCCAGGCTTCGTCGACCGATGGCGCGGGCGCCAGGGACAGGAATTGTTCGAACAGGTTCCGGCGCAGGTCCATGGGCATCGCCACGTACGGGTCCCACAGGAGCGAGGCCAGGTCGTACCAGCGGCTGCCGGGGCGGGCACCCTGGTAGTCGATGAACCACACGTCGCCGCCGCGGCACATCAGGTTCTGCGACTGGAAATCGCGGTGCATCAGCCGGCGCTCGTGGAATTCCACCCGCGAGGCCAGGCGGTGGAGTTCGGCGAGGATCTCGGGTTCGGCCAGGCGTTCGGGGGGCAGTCCGTACGATTCCTCGGCGCAGCGCCGCGCGAAGTAGCTGGTCTCCCAAAGCAACGGCCCGAGGTCGAAGACGCGGTTCACGAGATCGGGGCAGCCGTGCATGTCGCGGGTGCCCACCTCCTGCCATCTGGCCAGCGCGCGCAGAGCGGGGAGGTAGGCGTCGCGCAGCGCGGTCGCGTTCCCGTCGCCCGGGAATCCCGCCTCGTGGGCCTTTTGCAGCAGCAGGGTGGACCCGAGGTCTTCCAGGACCACCTGCCGGGCCGAATCGTCGGACCCGAAGATCTCGGGCACGTCGAGCCCGCAGGCGCGCAGATGCCGCGAGACGGACAAAAACCGGTCGTAGTCGGCGTCCTGCGAATGGCTCACCAGCAGGATGTGGGAATCGGGCGCCCGCCCGATCCGCCAGTAGACCCGCCCGCTCCCGGCGCTCCCGGCCACGGCGACTTCCAGAGGCTGGACATGGCCCAGGCCGCGGAGGATCCGGTCGATTTCCGGCGACAGGACGGGCAGCGCGCGGGTGGTCATGCGGGGGCCCAGGGGAGGTCGCCCGCCGGATTGCGCAGCGTGTTGGTCAGGATCTGTCCTCGCGGGGCTTCGCCGCCCGGGAACAGCACCGAATTCTCCAGTCGGGCTCCCGGTTCGACGCGGGCTCCGTATTCCACCGCGCTTCCGGGGCCGATTTCGGCGTCTGAAGCGGCGTCGGCGCCGGGGTCGATCCAGTAGGACAGATTCCGGCGGCGCATCTCCGATTGGATCGCGCGGCCCAGGTCGTCGGCGGTGCCCAGGTCGTCCCAGCGCGAACCTTCGGGCGCGGTCCAGACCAGGATCCTGCGGCCCTTCTCCAGGAGGTCGTGCCAGAGTTCCTTCACGCTCCACGGGACGTCGGGGTTTCCCGAGATCGACTTGGCCCGGTAGAACGCGATGCCGGTGAACGTCCCGCGGCGGCTGCCTTCGGGCGCCGTCGCAGGGCCTCGCGGATGCCCCAGGACACCCGCGAAACATCCGTCGCGCTCCACGACGGTGTTCACGCGAGGACGGTCGACCACCACCAGCGTGGCCTCGGCGCCGCTGTCCAGGTGGGCCTTCCAGGGAACGGAAAGATCGATGTCGTGCAGGATGTCGCCGTTGTGCACCAGGAGGTGGTCGGCCAGGAGCTCGCGTTCGGCCGCCAGCCGCGCCAAGGCGCCTCCGGTATCCAGGAGCACGGGCTCCACCTGCACGTGGTCCAGCGACCGGGCTTCGGCCCAGGCCAGGATCTGGTCCGTCAGATGGTGGGCGTTGGCGAGTTTGCGGACGGGGTCCAGCGGCTCGCACGCGGCCAGCGCGCGGTCGGCGATGGTCGTGCCGCACACGGGCAGCAGGGGCTTGGGGCAGAGGTCGGTGAGGGGGCGCAGCCGTTCCCCTCTGCCCGCGCACAGGACCAGGCAATCCAGGCTCGGCATGTCAGATTCCGCTGTTCCGGTTGGCTCGCACCGACGACCAAAGGCTCAGGCCGATCAGCGCGATCCCGATGCCGCCCGAGACGACTTCGGGCAGGTGCGCGCCCAGCGCGCCCGCGAACAGGATCATCGCCAGGGCTCCGATCGCCCAGAACGCGCCGTGCTCCAGGAACTTGTACCTGGCCAGGGTGCCGGCTTCCACCAGGTGGATGGTGATGGACCGCACGAACATGGCCCCGATCCCCAGGCCCAGGGCGATCAGGAACAGGTTGGACGTGATCGCGAAGGCGCCGATCACCCCGTCGAACGAGAACGAGGCGTCGAGCACCTCCAGGTACAGGAACGCGCCGAACCCCGCCGAGGCGACCGACGGACCTCCGTGCCCGATCTCTTCTTCCTTGGATTCCAGGAGCGAATTGATCGCCTCGACCACCAGGAACGTGAACACGCCGGCCACCGCCGCGACGACGAAATCCGTCCCGCGTCCGCCGGGCACGAACCGGTACAGGCCGAACACCAGCGCCAGGGTGGACACCACCCAGATGGATTCCACGCGTCCGATCTTGGCCATGGGGCGCTCGATCCACGGGACCCAGTGGAGTTCCTTTTCTTCGTCCAGGAAGAACTTGGTGAAGACCATCCAGAGGAACGCGCCTCCGAAGCCCGCGATCACGACGTGCTGGTCGATCAGGATCTTCTGGAACTCGCCCGGATTCTGCCAAGTCATGCGGAGCACCGACAGGGCGGTGTGGTCGCTCACGGCCCACACGATCACCAACGGGAACACGATGCGCATCCCGAACACGGCGATCAGCACGCCCACCGTCAGGAACATGCGCCGCCAGAAATGGCTCATCCCCTGCAGGATGCGGGCGTTCACCACCGCGTTGTCGAACGAAAGGGATGTTTCCAGTGCGCCCAGCATCAAGGCCGTGAACAGCGCGGCCAGGCCGCCGGCGATGCTCGGGCCGCCGTTGCGATGCCCCACGAAATCGGAATATCCCAGCCAGAACGCGCAGGAAAGGGCGGCGACGGTGAACGCGATGCTCCCGCCGTAGGAGCGGAAGGCAGTCCTCAAGATCGACATGGTTCGTCCTTGGTTTTTAGGGGGCGAGGCGCCGGAGCAGCTGCTCGACGGCTTCGTCCATGGAAACGGGAAGAGATGTGTCCTGGAGCACGCCTTGGGCGCGCAACCGATGGAACAATTCGGCGGATGGCGGCAACGGAAGCCCGGCTTCCTGCAGGATGTCGGGTTTTTCCAGGATCTGGTGGGGGGTGCCGTCGGCGATGATCTCGCCCTGGTCGAGCACGACCACGCGATCGGCCAATTGGATGGCGGGGTCCAGCAGGTGGCTCGAGAACACCACGCCCAACCCGCGCTTGGCGAGTTCCTTGAGGATGCGTCCCACCACGCGCACGCCGGCGGCGTCGAGCTCGGCGATGGGGTCGTCCATCATGACCACGCGGGGCTTGCCGATCAGGCAGGAGGCCATCGCGATGCGGCGGCGTTCGCCCACCGACATCTCGTCCAGGTACCAATGCCGGGCGTCGCGCAGACGCACCACGTCCAGGGCCTGGCTGACGCGCTGGGGGATCAAGGCGCCGGTCAGGCCCGACAGGCGGCATCCACGCGACAATTCGTCTTCCACGGTGGGGCCGATCAGCGATTTTTCCGATTCGGTGCGGACGAAGGCCACCCATTCGTCGACCTTGTCGTCGGGGAGTTCCTCGAGGTCCACGCCGCCCAGCTTGACCGCGCCTTCGGTGGGAAGGATGAATCCGCCCATCAGCTTGAGCAGGGAGGTCTTGCCGGAACCGTTGGCTCCCGCGACAAGCAGCACTTCGCCCGCACGCACTTCGGCGTTGATCGCGTAGACGGCGGTGTTGCCCGCGTCGTACGCGTATCCCACCCCATCCATCTTCAGCAATACGCTCGGGTCGCTCATCGGTCGGTTTCGGCCTCCCAGGAGGTTCAGGAAACAAATTGGACTCACTGTTCGGTGCTATCGCAAGGGTGAATCGCACCGCGGCCGGCAATTGCCCGGGAAACACAAGTTAGACTCGTCCCGGGGCAGGCGCTCCCCTTTTGCCTCGCGAAGCGGAACAAACTTGGTTTGCACGGTCCGGGATCGATCCCGGTACGATCCTGTTTCGGATGGTAGATTGGAAAGGATGGATCGGTGCGGGCGCGATCGGCGCGTACCGAACAATATGGGAGATGGATACGCTGCAAGTAAAGGTTTGCGGAATCACGAACGAGGCGGGTGTCGAAGCCTGCCTGTCCCTTGGGGTCGACCACCTCGGTTTCAATTTCGTGGGATCCAGCAAACGCTTCGTGGCTCCGGCGGCCGCCAAGGCGCTTGCCGCCCGTGCGCGAGGGCGCTGCCAACTCGTGGGCGTGTTCATGGACCAGCGTCGGGAAGAAATCCTGGAAGTCCTCCGCGAGGTGCCGCTGGACGCCGTGCAGCTGCATGGCGCCGAGTCGCCCGCGTTCTGCGCGTCGATGCCGATTCCTGTCTGGAAGGTCTTCGCGGTGGGCCTGGGCTGGGATGCTTCGGCCGTGGCGGGGTATGGCGGGGTGGCGGCGCGTCTGTACGATACCGCGGCCAAGACCGGGGGTTCGGGCGGGACCGGCAAAGCCTTCGATTGGAACCTCCTGCCTGCGGATCCGGGCCACCCGTGGTTCCTGGCGGGCGGGCTTTCGCCCCAGAACCTCGGGAGCGCGATCACCCTTTGTCGCCCCGATGGCATCGACCTGAACAGCGGGGTGGAATCCGCCCCCGGGATCAAGGATCCGGCCAAGCTGCGCGCCGCGATGGACATCGTGTCGGTCTGGAAAACCCAGGCCGTGGTGGTGGGACTGCCCGGGCGTCCGGCCCCCAACGCCGAAGTCGAAGGAACTCTGTGGCCTTGTTGGACGCTGGGACTCGAACGACGCGAGCCCGAGCTCGAATCCAGAGGGCTGCTGGATCTGCTGGAAGTCCACGATCGCCTGGTGCTGGATTTGCGCTACTGCGAACGCAGTCCCGCGGATCTGGCCCACGAACTGATCCAATGGCAGATGGTCGCCCGCGAGCGGGGGCATCGCCTCAAGTTCAGGCTTTCCGAGCCGGTCCTGGCCGCCTTGATCCGCATGTCGATCGCGCCGGTGCTGGAAATCGTGGATTGAGTCGGGTTTACGGACGCGTTCCCGTGAACCTGGAGTCTAGTTTTAGGTACTTAGAAGCCGTGAAGCGTTCCTTCCTCATCGGACTGGCCTTGGTTTGGGCGGGCTCGGCGAATGCCGACCTGGTCTGGAATTTCCAGTCGGCCGACACGCGCCCTGGCAGCGTGAACGGGATCTACGCCTATTACTATCCCAATCCAGCGGATTCGGCGAGCCAGAAGACCCCGTCGCACACGGCCAGCTTGTGGCGGGATGCCTCTGGCGCCGCGCCCAAAGCCGTGCTGGATTTCGTGCTCGATGGCGAAGACTACCCTTCGGCAGGGTTCGGACTCATGTTCCCGGAAGCCAAGCCGTTGGATCTGCGGGAAATGAAGTCGGTGCGGCTGCATCTGTCTTCCAGCGAACCCCGGCATGTGAGGGTTTCGCTCGCCGCCGACATCAAGGAATACCGGGAAGCCTCCAGCCAAGGCATTTCCATGGGCCTGGACACCTTGGTCGGACCCGAAGGCCTCGATCTGGAAATCCAGAAGGCCCAATTCCTGTTCCCGACCTGGGCGACGGAAGAGGAATACCCGACAAGCTTGGAAGCCGCCTTCGCGGCGACGTTCGGCATCCAGCTCAACGTGTCGTGCGAAAGCAGGGCCCCGCTTGGCGTTTGCGCCAACGATTCGGGGCGCTTGATCCTCGACAGCCTGCGGATCGTGGGTGTGGGTGGCGCATGGCCGACCCCGGCCAACGGAACCGGTTGTTTTGGGGATTCCAGCGAGGTCTCGCAATTCTTGGCCGACAACCCCAAGAAGAACGGACTGGGCGGTTGGTGGTACGCATTCACCGACGCCAACGCGGGCGACACCGCGTCGCGCGGGAACTCGCGGATCCTTTCCGCGGTGGACACCACCAAGGCGGGAACCTGGCGCCCCGACAGCATTGGCGATCGCGCTTTCATGCGGTTTCGGTTGGATCGTGTGGCCAGCTATTCGGGATTCATGGGACTGGAAACCCAATTCGGACCCACGGACGATTCCGGTCGGACCCAAGCCCATACGCTGCCGGATCTCGCGTCGGTGGGGTTCGATGTGGAATACGGAGACTTCCCGTCCGAGCTGGGCGGGATATCGTTCCATGTCAAGAAGGCGGGCCGTCATTTCAAGGGCGGGCAGGAGCACCAGATCCGCCTTCCCCACGATGCCAAGCCAAAGCGCTGGTGCATCGACTTGAGCAAGCTCGAACAGCCCTCGTGGGTCAAGCCGCAGCTCCGATTCGAGCCGGAAAGTTTGTTGACCATGAGCTGGGAGGCCAAGCTGCAAGGGGTGGAATCTTCCGCGGTCGGAGAGTTTTCCATCCGCAACGTCCGGATCTACCGCAACAACGGGGTCGGGGTGCGTCATGCGGTCCGTGGGGTCCGCTTTTTCGCCAAGCGCGAGGCGTCTGGCGTCCGGATCGAGCGTCTGGATGCACGGAATCCCGCGGTGGCCACGTTGGTGGATGCCCGGGGAAGGGTGCTGGGAAGGCTCGAATTGGCCGCTGGGATGCGCCAAGGGACGATCTTGTCGGCGTTCACCGGCTTGGGCTGGATCCATCTGCGCGATGCGAGCGGTTCCCAGGTGGTTCCCGTCGGGTTGTAGGATCTGCGAAACCCACCCGCCTCCGCGCAACCCGGAGCAACACTTCCGAACGCCTCCTTCCGAGGCGTTTTTCGTTTCCCTGTAAGTCGTTGATGATTCGAGAAATAGATCGGTTAATGCAGTCCATAATCGCGACTGGTTAAAAAAGATCTTGCATTCGATTGGATTCGAACGGCATAATGGTCTTAGTTGAGGCGAAAACCACCAAGACTCGAACCGCGTTGAGTCTTGGAAACCTCGGAGCCGACGGATGAATTCCGCTCGAGGCATTTAGTGCGAGCCAAGTTTCGCAAGCCGCGCAAGTGCGCACCATGGCGCAGAAAGGTGGTCGACATGTTGGTCGACGAAACGGAATTGGAACTGAATCAATTGTCGGAACGATTGGAGCTGATCGAACATTCGAAATCGATCCTGGAACCTTGGCGGCATTGGTTGTTCGATCGCGTGCGAGCGCTCGATCCTCTTCGTATTCTGGAACTTGGAAGCGGATCCGGAGCCCTTTGGTCGGAGAACCTGGGGCGTCTGGGAATGCGCTGGGAAATCGTGGTTTCCGACCTTTCGGAAGAAAAGGTCGCCTTCTGCAAACAGCGGATCGGGCCGCGCCGGGGATTCGATTTCCGGACAATCGATGCGCACTCGATTCCGTATCCCGACGATTCATTCGACGTGGTTGTCGCCGATCACCTATTGCAGCGGATCCCCGATCCCGAACTGGCGCTTCGGGAAATCCGTCGGGTGCTTCGCCGGGGTGGGAAACTTCTGGTTTCGGCAATCGGAAAACGCAACCTCATGGAAATGGAATGGCTGGTCTTTTCCACCTTTCCCTACTCCGAATTGGACTCGGCGTTCCCCGAATCCCGAAGGACTTTTTCGCTGGATACGGGGGTGGAATTCCTTCGGCCGTACTTCCACGACATCCGCCTGGAACTGTTTTCCGACACCCTGATGGTCACCGACGGCGAGGCCCTGGTGGATTCGATCTACGCGCTGAATCGCCTGGCGGGCGACCAGACGATCATCCGCGAGATCGACCGCGAGCGCCTGCGCGGGTCCATCGACGCCATCCTGGCGCAACAAGGATGCGTGCGCATCCACCGCGACGCCGGGCTGTTCACCTGCGGGTGAAGCTGGAACGGAGCTAAGGGTTCGTGCCGGACCCGGCGATCAGCCCACCGGCGTCTTGCTCGGCTCGCCTTCGATCTCGCGCACGAAGCGGGGCACCAGGTAGCCGGGCAGGCGTCGGCGCAGTTCTTCGACCAGACGGATTCCGTCGGTGTCGGCGACCCGGAACCGGGACGAGCCTTCCACGCGGTCCAGGGCGTGCAGATAGTACGGCATCGATCCCGCGTCCCACAGCGCGAGCGAAAGATTTTCCAGCGCGTCGGCGGAATCGTTGACCCCGGCCAGCAGCACCGACTGGTTCAGCACCACGGCGCCCGCTCCGCGCAGGCGCGCGATCGCGGATGCGACGGAGGAGTCGATCTCCGAGGGATGGTTGGCGTGGGCCACCACCACGACGCGCAGCCTGGATGTCGACAGAATCCGGCAAAGATCGGAGGTGATGCGCGAGGGCAGGACCACGGGAAGCCGCGAATGGATCCGCAGCGTGGACAGGTGCGCGACGGATTCCAGGTCGGCCACGCGCGCGGCGAAGGCGGAATCCGGCAGCACGAGCGGGTCGCCGCCGGACAACACGGCTTCGCGCAGCGACGCGTCGGCGCGGAACGCGTCCAGTTGGGCGGCCCAGCGCGACGGCGACGTGGCCGATTCGTCGTAGGGGAAGTTCTGCCGGAAGCAGTAGCGGCAATGCACGGCGCAGGCGCCCGTCGCCACCACCAGGGCACGGGATGCGTATTTCTGCAGCAGTCCGGGAGCCTTCCGGGACGACAGGTCGCCCACGGGGTCCGATCGTTCCTCGGGCGCGGCGACGGATTCCGACGCATCGGGCCAGACCTGGCGCAACAGCGGATCGAGCGGATCCCCCTTGCGCATGCGGTTCGCGAACCCGCGCGGGACCAGAAGCGGGAAACTGCCCGATCGGGGCAGGGGCGGCAGGCGGTCGAGCGGCGTGTTCAGGAACGCGGCCAGTTCCGATGGCTCGCGGAACGCGTCGCGCAGCTGTTCCTGCCAGGTTGGTTCGGAAGCGGTATCCATCGAGTTCTGTGGGCAAAGATAGGCCGTGGACCGGTCGCGCCGGTGTCCGAACGGGCTCGCAGCGGGTACATTGCATGCCTGACCGCGCAAATGGAGGATGGATGGATCGAAACCACGATGAATCGGGGAGCTGGAAACCCACGGCGACCTTGGAAGCGCTTCGTTTCCGGGCCGGGTGCCTGCGCGCGGTCCGCGAATTCTTCCATGCCCGCGACGTCCTGGAAGTGGAGACCCCCGTCGCGTCGTCCTCCGGCACGGTCGACCTGTGGATCGATTCCTTCGAGGTGAAATCGCACTTGCGCCACCAGTCGATGTGGCTGCAGACTTCGCCCGAATTCCACATGAAGCGGCTTCTGGCGGCGGGATCGGGTCCGATCTGGCAGATGTCGCGGGTGTTCCGCGACGAAGGTTCGGGGCGCTGGCACCAGAACGAATTCTCCATGATCGAGTGGTACCGTCCGGGCTGGTCGTTGCGCGACCTGTGCGCGGAAGTCGAAGACCTGGTGCGCGAGCTGGTCCCGTCGCTGCCCAAGGCGCGCTGGATGAGCTTCCGCGAGGCGTTCGTGGAGCGCGCCGGGGTGGATCCGTTCTCCGACCCGATCGCCAAGATCCGTCAAGCGGTGGAAGAAACCAGCGCCGTGGTGCCCGCGCTGGGCGCGGTCGATCGCGACGGCTGGCTGGATCTGCTGCTGGTGAGCCGCGTGGAACCAGGCCTGGGAGAGGACCAACCCGTGTTCCTGTGGGGGTACCCGCCTTCGCGGGCGGCGTTGGCCAGGATCGGGGACGACCAGGGCAATCCGGTGGCCATGCGGGCCGAATTCTACTGGAAGGGCGTGGAGCTCACCAACGCCTACGACGAGCTGGTGGATCCGGCCGAACAACTCGCTCGGTTCCAGGAAGAACACCGCGCGCGCCTGGGGATGAACAAGCCGACCCCTCCCATCGACCACGGTCTGGTGGAGGCGCTGCGCCATGGAATGCCGGCGGGAGCGGGAGTCGCGTTGGGGTTCGATCGGCTGGTCGCCCTAGCCATGGGAGCCGATTCCATCGCGGAAGTGATCGCTTTCGCGGAGAATTGAACCCCCAATCGCCTAAATCGGGGGGCGGCTCGTCCAGGATTGCTACTTTGACCGTTCTCCATGGTCGACGAAATCAGCGAAGAGTGCGGTGTCATTGGCGTCTGGGGTCATGAGAATGCCTCCCGGATCGCCGCGATGGGTCTTTTTGCCATGCAGCACCGGGGGCAGGAATCCTCCGGAGTGGCTGCCTGCGATGGCAAGGAGGTCCGGCTGGTGCGCCAAATGGGCCTGGTGGCGCGACTCACCGAGTACATGCAGGAGCACGGCGAACCGGCCGGCCACGCCGCCATCGGTCATGTTCGCTACAGCACGGCGGGATCGTCCAATCTCACCAACGCGCAGCCTCTCCTGATCCGCCACAAGCGCGGCCCGCTGTCCATCGCGCACAACGGCAACCTCTACAACGCCAAGGAACTGCGTCGCCAACTGGAAGAGATGGGGCACATCTTCCAGAGCACCAGCGACACGGAAACGATCGTCCACCTCACGGCGCGGCATCCGTCGCCCAGCCTGGAAGAGGCCATCAAGGCCGCTCTGCACCAGGTCAAGGGATCCTACTGCCTGACCATGCTTTCGCAGGATCGCCTGCTGGTGGCGCGCGACCCCATGGGGATCCGCCCGCTCTGCCTGGGGCGTCTGGACAAGGCCTGGATCGTCGCGTCGGAAAGCTGCGCCTTCGACCTGCTGGGCGCCATCTACGTGCGCGACATCGAGCCTGGCGAACTCCTGGTCATCGACGATTCGGGTTGCAAATCCATCCGGATCGCCGAATCCAAGAAGCGCGCCCATTGCATCTTCGAGTTCGTGTACTTCAGCCGTCCCGACAGCATGATCTTCGGGCACAGCTGCGACAAGATCCGTCGTCGCCTGGGCAAGCAGCTCGCCACCGAGTGCCCCGCCGAAGCCGACGTGGTCATCTCCGTGCCCGACAGCTCCAACACCGCCGCCCTGGGTTTTTCCCACAAGTCGGGCATCCGGTTCGAGATCGGCCTCCTGCGCAACCACTACGTGGGCCGCACGTTCATCGATCCCACGCAGGCCGGACGCGAGAACAAGGTCAAGGTCAAGTTCAACCCCATCCCCGGCGTGCTCAAAGGGCGCCGCGTGGTGCTGGTCGACGACTCGATCGTGCGCGGGACCACCCTGCGCAGCCTGTGCCGCATGGTGCGCGAGGCGGGCGCCTCGGAAATCCACGTGCGCATCAGTTCGCCTCCGGTGCGCAACCCCTGCTACTACGGCATGGATTTCCCCACCGAATCCGAACTGCTCGCCTCGAACATGAGCGTGGAGGACATGCGCAAGTACCTGGGCGTGGATTCGCTCGGCTACCTGTCGATCGAAGGCATGGTTTCGTCGGCGCGCGAACTGGAAGGCCAGTTCTGCACCGGTTGTTTCTCTGGCTGCTACCCCGACGAAGAGCTGAACAAGAACGGCGAAAAGGAACAGACCACGCTGCCTTTGTGAGCAGGCTCCCGATCCGGGATTCCCTATTCCGCTTGTGATCCGAACGACGCCTCGAAAGGGCGTCTTTTCGTTGCGAGAACGCCGAGCTGGAGCGCATGCCCACCCGGGCCGGGCTTGCGCTTCACCGCGCGATTCCCGCTTCCCGCCATGTCCGACAAATCCTGGATGAAGCGCTTCCAGGTCCCGACAAGTTCCGGCGGCGCCGCTGGTCGATATCCCGGGCCGTGTCCCAGGATCCAGCGCGCCGCTTCGCCGGGATCGCCGAAGGGCAAGGTGAATTCCACCGATCCGTCGGTGAGTTCCCGGGTGCGTTGGGATGGATGCCACCTGCGTTCGCGCACGTAGGGGGCGTGGTCGACGTCGGCCAGGAAGACGGCCTCGAAGACGTCTCCGCTGAAGGCCCCCAGACATGACGGAATCCGTTTGCGGGGTGTGCGTTTGAACCGGCGTTCCAGAATCTCCAGCTCGTGCATCCGCGACAGCGTGAACCGCTTGATCCTTTCCGGGTGTTTCGCCGGCTCCCGCGCCTGCAGGTAGGGCATGCCGTTCCACTCGAAGAGGTCGACGGGTTCCACGATCCTCTCGCTTGAAGACGATTCGCCGGGTTTGCGGTAGTCGAACCGCACCAGCCTCCGTTCGCGGATGGCCAGCGACAACCTGCCCAGGAACATCTTCGGGAAGATCCCCGTCAGGCGCGCGAGGGTGGTGTTCCCCGGCGTGCGCAGCATGGGGTCCAACGCGAGCCGGTTCTTCAAGCCGTCCTTCAATTCCGGATCCAGCAGGAAGTCCATGGCCAACCGGATCCCGAAGGCGCCGGTCACTGGCTCCACGACCTGCAAAGGAAAGCTCCACGCGTCGGTGTATCTCCAGGTGAACCGTTTCCTGTCGTACTCGATGGGAGCGCCCATGCGGCGCAGCTCTTCGGCGCACTTGTACAGGGTCTTGCGCTCGCATCCCATGGCCTCCAGGATGTCGGCGATCCGGGGGTGTTCGCCCGCCTCCGACCAGGCCACGAGCAACGTGTTGTGGAGCGCGACAAGCCGCGAAATGCGATCGGGAAGCGATGCGGGCAAAGGAGGTCTCCTTCGTCAAGGATCAGAGGTGTCCACTGTCCAGGGAATGAATAGAAAACCGATTGCCGAGCCGGAGTTTATGATCCAGATTAAAGGTGCACCCCATGGAAGGACCCGCGGTGGATTGGATCGCCTACTTCGAGACCATGAAGGATTGGAAGCGGTTGCCCGCCTACAAGGCCGAGCCGAGGCTGGACAGCCTTGTGGCGATTCGCCCGGGCGCCATGCGCGGATGGGCGGGGGACTGAGGGTGGAATACCTGTTCGACGTAATGCGCGAGAATGGCTGGCGGATGACCCGGGGGGTATTCCTTGGCGGGGTGCCTGGACTGCAATTTCTCCAACAACCTGAGAGAGACCGTCGATTCCTCCTCCTTGGCGGGATTTTCTGATTTTCTCTTACCAGGAGTGGGTGTATTGCATGGGTTGGAATCTGTCAAACCCGACCAAACCCGCAATAACTAGGTTTGAACCCTATGACAGACCGTTGGCTCTCCGTGGACGAAATCGCCGAATACCTGGGGGTTGCGAAGGACACCATCTACACCTGGGTCAACGCCAAAGGCATGCCCGGGCACAAGGTTGGCCGCTTCTGGAAGTTCAAGAAGGACGACGTCGATTCCTGGGTGCGAGCCGGTGGAGCCAATGAAGCATGAAGCCTAGCGCCAATACCCCGATTTTCGACTTCCGCGACCGGTTGGTGAACGAGTACGCGAGCTTTTCGCGGAGCTTCGTGCGCATCGCAGCGCCAGACATACGCGCCAAGGTCGACGCCGAATACGACAAAAAACGGTTCTGGCCCGATCCGTTGCTCCAGATCAATCCGTTCTACCAGCAGGACAAGACCGTACAGGAATTGTCGCTTGAAGGTGCGTTGCACCCGTTGTGCGCCGAGATCTTCAGTCGTGACAAGCCCGACGGCACCCCGAAGGACCTCCGGCTCTACACGCACCAGACCGAAGCGCTGGCCTTGGCCGCCAGGGGCGAGAGCTACGTGGTCACCACGGGCACAGGGTCGGGCAAGTCCATGACCTTCTTCTTGCCGATCGTGAACCGTATCCTCAAAGCCAAGGAGCGGGATCCGGCTCCGAAGACGCGGGCGATCGTCATCTACCCCATGAATGCTTTGGCGAACAGCCAGTTGGAGGAACTCAAGAAGTTCCAGCATGGAATGAACCCTTTGCCGTTCACGGTGGGGCGTTACACCGGCCAGGAGAATCTTGAAGAAAAGGAGAGGTTGGCGAACGACCCTCCGGACATTCTCCTCACCAACTTCATGATGTTGGAGCTGTTGTTGACGCGCTTCAACGACAAGGATCAGCGGGTCATCGAACACTGCCACGGGCTGGAATTCCTGGTGTTGGACGAGTTGCACACCTATCGCGGACGCCAGGGGGCCGATGTCGCCATGCTGGTGCGTCGCCTGCGCGAGCGCCTGCAGGCCCGGAGTCTGGTGTGCATCGGGACCTCGGCGACCATGTCGAGCACAGGCACGCAGCACGAAAAGCAACAGGTGGTTGCCGAAGTCGCCAGCCGTTTGTTCGGAACCGAGATCAAAAGCGCAAACGTGATCCAGGAGACGCTGGAGCGCGTGACCGACCAGAAATCGGACATCGCTTCGATCAAGAATCGTCTGCGCGCGCGAGTCGAAAAGGGATCGTCCTGTTGGACCAGTTACGACGAGTTCTGTCGGGATCCTTTGGCGATCTGGATCGAGCTGACTTTGGGGATCCAGTTGAACGGGATCGGTCGTCCCGAACGGGCCAAACCATTGAGTCTGGAACAGGCCGCCCAGAAACTGGCTGTCGATGCCGGAGTCGATCAGGCGGTCGCGAAGAACGTTCTGGCCGATTTCCTTTTGCAGGCGCACGACCAGACCTCTCCCGACGGTCGCAAACCGTTCGCATTCAAATTACACCAGTTCGTGAGCGGTCCCGGCAAGGTGATGGTGACATTGGATGCCGATGGAACTCGCGAAGTCACGTTGGATGCCCAGAGATTCGCGGCCAACCGATCATCGGACACGCCGTTGTTCGCTGCACACTTTTGTCGGGAATGCGGTCAAGAGCATTTGCCGGTTTGGCACGATGAATCGTCCCGTTCCTATGTGCCGCGAAGCATCGACGACCAAGGCCAGAATCCGAACGGATCGGTGCCGGGGTTCCTGGTGCCGGTTCGCGGAGGGCAGGAATACGGCGGAGACATCCAAGATCTTCCCGACCATTGGTTGGAATTCAAGAAGAATGAATGGCGGATCAAGCCGGGTTATGCCCAGGCCGAGCCGAGAACCGTCCGTTTGGATGACAAGGGGAGCGAGGGCGGCGACCAGTCATACTGGTTCCTGCAAGGGAAGTTCCAATTCTGCGTGAACTGTCTGGTTTCCCACGAGGCTCGCGGCAAGGACACGAACCGGCTCCTGAGTCTGTCGGGCGAAGGACGATCTTCGGCCACCACCATGTTGGTGCTCAGTGCCTTGCTCCAGTTGTTCGAACAGGAAGTCCCGGAGGGCGCTCCCGACCTCCGGAAAATCCTGGGGTTCACCGACAATCGCCAGGACGCGGCCCTTCAAGCGGGGCACTTCAACGACTTCATCTTCCTGGTGACCATGCGCTCCGGATTGATCGGGGGGCTGCAGCGCCAAGGCGGAGTCCTGACTGAGCAGAATTTGTCCGAGGAGGTATTCCAAGCTCTTGGGTTTGGATCGAACGACCCAGCCGCCCTGGGCGAGTACATGGTCAATCCAGAGGCGATCGGATTGGATCGCAAGGACGCCCAATCGGCCATCAAGTTCGTGCTTGGCTACCGGTTGCTCCGCGATCTACGCAAGGGCTGGCGTTTCAACAATCCCAACTTGGACCAGTTGGAACTATTGAATATCGAGTACGATACGATCGACGAATTCTGCGCGCACGAGCCGAGTTTCCGCGACCGCCCCGTGCTGGCCGAACTTTCCGCGGACACGCGCAAGGCCTTCGCGCGAATGGTCTTCGAAGAGATGCGGACGGGTTTGTGCCTCGATTCGATCTATCTGGATGCGGCGCACCAGGACCAAGCCAAGACCAAGACGTTCAATGCGATCAAGGATCCGTGGGGGTTCGCGGCCGACGAGCAGCTGAAGACATCCTGCTACCTGGTCACCGGAAGCATGCCGGGCGACAAGAGGCAGCGAAAAACGGAATTTGTTAGCGCCGGTCCGCGTTCCAAGCTGGTGACGCTCATCATGCGTGCCGAATTCTGGAAGGGTACCGCTTTCGAAGACCAGGCTCTGCTCTGGAGACGCGATCGCGTCGCCGAGATCGTGCTGCATTTCCTGGAAGCGGCAAAAGGATGGGGATTCCTTTCCGAAGAGGTCTTGGACAAGGATTCGAAGGGTTGGTTGTTCAAGGCTTCGCGCTTGGTCTGGAAACTCACTCCGTTCGAAGTGAATCCGGCCAGGGATTCGACAAATCGATTCTTCCGACTACTGTACGGAACCACGTCGGGATTGCTTTCGCAGGATTCGCACCCCCTGTTCGAGCTGGAAGCCCACGAACATACCGCACAGGTGGAAAGCAGCCGCCGGTTGGAGCTGGAAAGCCGTTTCCGATTCACGACCGATGACAAAAAACGGTGGCGCAGCGAGACCGGCAAGCCGTTGGAGCGCCTTCCCGTTCTGTTCTGTTCGCCCACCATGGAATTGGGCGTGGATATTTCGACGTTGAACACGGTGTACCTGCGCAACGTTCCACCCACCCCGGCCAACTACGCGCAGCGCAGCGGGCGCGCCGGGCGTTCGGGCCAGCCCGCGCTGGTGGTCACCTACTGCGCGGCCATGAGCCCGCACGACCAGTGGTTCTTCCACAATCCCGCCGAGATGGTGCATGGGGTGGTGAAGGCGCCCACGTTGGATTTGTCGAATGCCGAACTGATCCAGAGCCATGTTCAGGCGATCTGGGTTGGATGCCAGGAAATCAATCTTGGTTCCAGCATCAAGGCGTTGTTGGACATGGAAGCGCCTGAAAAACCGTTGTTGCCCGACCTGCGGACCAAACTCGAGCGCCCTGATGTCAAGGTCAAGGCCCGTGTGCAGGCTAGCGCCATCCTTTCTGCATTGGAGAAGGAGTTCGCGTCGCAAGGTGTGAGCTGGTATGACGAAAATTGGCTGGACAAAACGTTGTCGCGCTGCACCCAGCATCTCGATCAATCCTTGGAACGCTGGCGCACCTTGGTGGAAGCCACTCGCGTGCAGATGAAAATGGCCAATGCCCTGATCGAGAGCCATGCGACTCCGCCGACCGAGCGCAAGAACGCCCAGATGCGCTACCACGATGCCGTGCGCCAGTACGGGTTGTTGATGAGCGAGGCCGATACCCAGAATTCGGATTTTGGGCTGTTCCGCTATTTGGCCTCGCAAGGCTTTTTGCCGGGTTACAACTTCCCGCGCCTTCCCTTGATGGCCTGGATTCCCGGCGACAAAGGCGGTGGCCCCAAAGCCAAAGGACGCGAAGGCAACATGGTGAGCAGGCCTCGTTTTCTGGCGTTGTCTGAATTCGGTCCGCGCAGCCTTATTTATCACGAAGGTCGCATGTTCCGTGTCGATCGGGTCAAGCTCAACGTGGCCGGAGTCGCGGCGATCGGAGCGACTTCGCAACTGCCCACCATCGATATGCGGGTTTGCCCCGTATGCGGTTACGGGCATTTGGGAACGGAAAAGCTTCCCGACCCAACGGCCAACGTGTGCGACCATTGCGGCGAACCTCTGTTGGACGGAAACCGTGTGGGCGGATTGTACCGCATCGAGACTGTCGAGACGAAAGCGGTCGAACGGATATCGGTGAACGACGAAGAACGCCAACGCCAAGGGTTCGAGCTCCAGACTTCGTATCGCTTCCTTCCCGGTCCCGACGGCGCCATCCAGAAGCAGGAGGCGCAGGTGTTGGACGCCAACGGCGAGGCCTTGGCCAGGCTGGTCTACTCACCCGCGGCACGCATCTGGCGGGTGAACCTGGGTTGGAGACGCCGCAAGAACAAGGACGAGAAGGGCTTTTTCATCAATCCCCTGACCGGCCATTGGAGCAAGCAGGACGAAGACCAGGACAACGACGATACTCCGGAAGAAAAGACCAAGGTTCCTCCGCAGCGGATCGTTCCGTACGTGGAGGATCATCGCAACATCCTGATTCTCACGCCTGCATCACCGCTGACGGAAAGCTGCATGGCAACCCTGCAAGCGGCGCTCAAGCGGGGAATCGAGCAGACCTTCCAGATCGAGGAATCGGAGCTGGTGGCCGAACCGTTGCCCAAAGGCGACTCGCGGCTTGCAATCCTGTTCTACGAAGCGGCCGAAGGTGGCGCGGGCGTCCTGACGCGGTTGGCGAAGGATCCCGAAACGCTGGCGCAAGTGGCGCGCAAGGCGCTGGAAATCCTGCACTACGAGCTTCCTGAAACCGGAGATGTCCTTTCGCAGAAAGACGATTCCTGTCAGGCTGGGTGCTATCGCTGCGTGTTGTCGTACTACAACCAGCCCGACCACGAACGCATCGATCGGCGCGATGCCGATGTCCAAGCCTTGTTGCTGGCGCTCGCCCGATCGCAGGTCCGGTCCGACCAGGCGACAAAATCCGCTTCGGTGGATGTGGACTCCATGGGCGGAAAATGGAAGGATGCCATGGAATCGGGTGGATTCCGTCCTCCCAGCAAATGGAACGTCGCGCTCGGAGATGCGGGCGAGGCTCTGGCGTTCTATGGCACCGAACGTGCCGTGGTGTTCCTTGATGCGCCTTCCCCTGAAATGTTGGCTGTGGCGTCGGACAAGGGAATCCAGGTATTGGAATTCGGAACCGATCCGGCGGCGTGGACCGCGAAATTCGGCCAACACCCCGACGTGTTCGGCCCTGGAGTGACCGCATGACCACCTCGTTCGTTCCCGGTTCGTTGGTGCATGCACGCGGTCGCGAATGGGTGGTCGAACCATCCCTGGATAGATCCATTCTCAGGCTTCGACCGTTAGGTGGGTCCGATCAGGATGTAGCAGTCCTTTTGCCAGCGTTGGAACGTGAAGTGCCACGACCGGCCACGTTTGAATGGCCCGATCCCGCCAAGGCGGGAAGCCACGATGCCGCCAGGCTGTTGCGCGACAGCTTGCAGCTCAAGCTGCGAGCGGGTGCCGGGCCGTTCCGTAGTTTTGGCAACATCGCGGTGGAGCCGCGCGCCTACCAGCTGGTACCGTTGCTCATGGCCTTGCGCCAAAACGTGGTGCGGCTTCTGATCGCCGACGATGTGGGTATCGGCAAGACCATCGAAGCGGGACTCATCGCCCGCGAGCTGTACGACCGCGCCGAGATCGAAAGTGTCGCCGTTTTGTGTCCGCCACATCTGGTGGAGCAGTGGTGCAAGGAATTGACCAATCGATTCCACTTCCCGGCCATCGGGCTCACCGCCTCCAGCGCGGCGCGTCTGGAGAGATCGTTGCCACAGGGGAAGTCGGTCTTCGACGTGAATCCGTTCGTGGTCGTGAGTCTGGACTACATCAAGAGCGAACGCCACCGCGATCATTTCCTGAGTACCGCTGGGAAATTCTTGATCGTCGACGAAGCCCATACCTGCACGCGGATCGGGGCTGGTAGGCAGCTGCGATTCGATCTATTGCGCAAGCTTTCGGAAAACCAAGATCGGCATCTGGTGCTGCTGACGGCCACCCCACATTCCGGCGACGACGAAGCGTTCCACAATCTTCTTTCCTTGCTGGCGCCGGAATTTGCCGAGTTGCAGGGATTGGACGCCAACGCCCGCAAGCCGCTGCGCGATGAACTGGCTCGCCATTTTGTGCAGCGCCGCCGCAAGGACATCGACGAGTGGCAGGACAACCCCGTCTTTCCAAAACGCCTGGTTGCCGAATGCACCTACGCGTTGTCCGGCAAGTGGGGCGAATTCTTTGATCATGTGCAGGACTATTGCCGGGGTTTGGCCGAGCGCAGCTCCGCGCACCTGGCTTGGTACGCGACCTTGGCGTTGCTGCGGTGCGTGTCGTCGTCGCCAGCGGCGGCGATCCGTGCCCTGGAGACGCGGTTGGGTGTAGATGTGGATGCCCAGCCAGAAACCGAAGACGAATCGCTTCTGGACGGCGTGGCCGAAGAACTGCAGGAAAACGACGTCGAACCTGCGGGACAGATCGAAAATGAATCGTTCCTGCGGGGATTGATCGAAGAAGCCCGCACCCTGCAAGGTGTCTCTGGAGATCCCAAGCTCGCTTGTCTGGTGAAGGAGATCAAAGGGTTGGTGAAGGATGGGTTCCACCCGGTGGTGTTCTGCCGGTACGTAGCCACTGCGGAATATGTCGCCGAAGAACTGCGAAAAAACATCAAGAACGTCGCGATCGATGCCGTGAGTGGCCGTTATTCCAGCGAAGAACGCGAAGAACGGGTACAGGCATTGATCGATTCTGGTGACAAAAATCGTATTCTGGTGGCGACCGACTGCTTGTCGGAGGGTATCAACCTCCAGCACGGATTCACGGCCGTGGTCCATTACGACTTGGCTTGGAATCCCACCCGCCACGAACAGCGCGAAGGCCGGGTGGACCGATTCGGACAACGCAGCACCGAGGTGAAGTGTGCGTTGCTGTACGGCCAGGATAACCCTGTTGATGGGTTCATCCTCAAGGTGATCCTGTGCAAGGCAAAGGAGATCCAGGCCAAGCTGGGGGTGATGGTCCCCATGCCCGAAGACGAGTCGCGCCTGCGCATGGCCATGCTCCAGTCGGCGCTCATGAAACGCTCGCACGCGGCCACGCTCCAGACCAGTCTGGACTTCGGGCGTGAAATGGATCTCGAGGCCATCCAGACCCGTTGGGACGACGCCATGGAAAAGGCCAAGGCCACCCGCACCGTGTTCGCCCAGCGACGGATCAAGCCAGAAGAAGTCCTTCCCGAATGGAATCGCGAACGGCATGTCCTGGGCGATGTATCCGATGTCTTGCGGTTTCTTGACAGTGCCTGTCGGCGTTTGCAGGTGCACCCGGAATCCGTCGCAGGCTCCGCTACAGCCCGTCGGTTGGATCTTTCGGGGTTCCCAGAGGTCCTGCGCGAACGCCTGAAGCTGGAAGGATTGACGGGCACGCAAACGGTGGATGCGGCCTTTCCGCCGCATCAGAGCGCCCGGTTTTTGCACCGTACCGATCCACTCATCGCCTTATTGTCGGATTACCTGCTGGAGGGGGCGCTCGCGGGCACCCACACACTGGCAGCCCGATCGGCGGCGGTCGTCACGAATTCTGTTCAGAAAGTGACCACCATTTTCCTGTTGCGTCTTCGTCATTGCCTTGGCATCAAGAGACGCGGTGAATCGCGGAATCTGCTGGCCGAAGAAGCCGTGGCTGTGGCCGTGGAAGGCCGCGCCAACGCGACGTGGCTTTCTGAAGGAACCGCTTCGAAATTGCTGGACGTGGTGGCGACTTCCAATCTATCGAGCGACCAAGCCGCCCATCAGGTGAGGTCGGCGCTGGAATTCCTGCGAACCCAGACCCCGCGGCTGGAAGAGCTGGCACGCGAACGAGCCGCACAACTTTTGGCCGACCATCGCCGTGTGCGCGAAGCCTCGCGCGACGTTGGTGAATACACCGTGACGCCAAGCCTCCCGGTGGATGTGATGGGCGTGTACGTGCTGCTGCCGGAGGATCTATGAGCCGCGCCATCCGCAAATCGGCCGACTTGGGCTTTTCCTACCTGCAGTTGGAAGGTGGATTGTTCGTCCCCGACCACCTGGCCAAGGCCGTGGCAGGCGAATTGGATTTCCAGAAGGCCGACGACTACGAAATCTTGCCGGGCCTGAAACTTGGCGAAGAGATCAGCCGGTATTTCCAGATCGCGCAAGGGCGATGGGGATTGTTCGATGCGCGGCGCAAGCGCGACGATCACGACCCGCAGCGAGCCACCGAGGAGTTCGTACGCGACCTGTTGGAGCACGCCATTGGGTATGGCGTGATCGAACAAATCGGTTCGGTGACCATGGGCGACCGGTCGTTCCCCGTGGGGCACATGGCACGTGGTCGTGTGGCCGTGGTGATCGCGCCGCACACCCAGGAACTGGACGAACCCGATGCCCGCTTTGCCATTGGGGGCACCGGCACGCGTCGCAAGAGCCCGTTCCAATTGGCGCAGGAATTCCTGAACGCCAGCGATGCCCACCTTTGGGCGTTGGTGTCGAACGGGCGGCAATTGCGCTTGCTGCGCGATTCGGCCGCGCTGACACGTCCCGTGTGGCTGGAAGTGGATCTGGAACAGATCCTGACCGCCCGCGATTGGTCGGCGTTCACGGCGTGTTGGAGATTGTTCCATGGAAGCCGCGCGGGCAAAGCGGGAGCCGCGCCCGATGATTGCGTTTGGGAGAGCTGGCGCAAGATGGGTCAGGAGACCGGCTTGCGCGTGCGCGATTCGCTGCGGCAGGGTGTGCAAGAAGCGCTGTTGGCGTTGGGGAACGGCTTTTTGCAGGCAAAAGAAAACGAAGCCTTGCGCCTGGCGATCCTCAACAACGAGTTGAGCGAGAAGGCGTACTTCGACGAGCTGTTGCACCTGATCTACCGGTTCTTGTTCATCTTCGCGACAGAAGAGCGCGAACTGCTGCACCCCGAGGGTTCATCGGATGATGCGCAGAGGTTGTACCTGGAAGGCTATTCGCAAAAGCGGTTGCGCGATCGTTGCTTGCGTCCGGGAGCATCCAGCACCCACCACGACCTGTGGGAAGGGCAGCGCATCGTCTGGAAGGCGTTGGAGTCCGGGCAGACCGCCTTGGGATTGCCTGCCTTGGGTGGATTGTTCGCTTCTACCCAGTGCCCCCACTTGGACAATTCCTGCCTGAGCAATGCCGCCTTGCTTTTGGCCTTGCGTGCCTTGCGGTGGTCGGGCAAGACGGGGGCGTTCGCCAGCGTGGACTACCGCAACATGGGGCCTGAAGAGCTGGGGTCGGTGTACGAAAGCCTGTTGGAGCTGGTGCCGCGTGTGGACCTGGAAATCCGTTCCTTTGGGTTTGTGGGAATCGGTGACAACGAAGGTTCGACCAAAGGCAATGCCCGCAAGACCAGCGGGTCGTATTACACGCCCGACAGCTTGGTTCAGGAACTGCTCAAGACGTCGTTGGATCCGGTGGTTGCCGATCGTCTGGCCCAGAACCCGCAAGACCCGGTTGGGGCGTTGCTGGGGCTACGGATCATCGATACCTCGTGCGGATCGGGACACTTTTTGTTGTCGGCGGCCCGCCGTGTGGCCGAAGCCTTGGCACAGGCGCGACATCCCGACGGAGCGGTACGGCCCGCCGATTATCGCCACGCTCTGCGCGACGTGATCAGCCACTGCATCTTTGGCGTGGACCGCAACCCCATGGCCGTGGAACTGGCACGCACGGCGTTGTGGCTGGAATCGTTCGAGGCCGAGCGTCCCTTGAGTTTTTTGGACCACCACCTGGTGTGCGGCGATGCGTTGTTGGGGCTCATGGACCTCAAGACTCTGGAGCTACCCATTCCCGACAAGGCCTACGCGGCGCTATCGGGCGACGACAAGCTGGTGTGCAGGGCCTTGGCCAAGAAGAACAAGGATGCCGCGAAACTGCGCGAGCAGAATGCCAAGTCGGGCATGTTCCAAATGGATTTGGGTGATGTGAATCCGGCGTTGGCCCTGCAGAGCGTTGACGACCTCCCGGACGACACTCCCGAGCAGGTGGCGACAAAGGAAAAGGCGCACAACCAGGCGCAGCGGGCGACCGAGCAAAGTCTGGAAGCGCAGCTCGCCGATGCCTGGGTGGGCGCGTTCCTACTGCCCAAGACGGAAGTCAACCAAGAACGAATTCCGACTACAGCCACTTTGATCGATGCCCGGAACTTGGGCGGCAACACCCAAACCCGCGCGGCGATCGAAGAAGCCCGGAAAGCCTGTCGCAAAGCCCGCGTGATGCACTGGCCCTTGGCGTTCCCGGGTGTATTCAAGCGCGGTGGATTCGACGTAGTGCTGGGCAATCCGCCGTGGGAAGTGTCGCAGTTGGGTGAGGAAGAGTTCTTTGCTGCTCGTTCACCAGATGTTGCGGCTCTTGTAGGAGAAAAGCGAAAGTCTGCGATCCGAGCCTTGGAGCACGATCATCCGGCGCTTTGGCAGCAGTACAACGAAGCTAAGCGACAGTTTGAAGCATCGAATCAGTTCTACCGGGAGTCGGGTCGATTTGAACTGACGGCAGTTGGGAAGGTCAATACCTATGCGCTGTTTTCGGAAACTATTACAAATATCATGTCACCCGCTGGGTCAGCCGGATTCATTGTGCCCGCAGGAATCACAACTAATGTATCCACAAAGGCATTTTTTTCGAAACTGATTGAAGGCAAGCAGCTTTCGTCGCTCTTGGGATTTGATAATCAGCTTTCAATTTTCCCGGCGGTACACCCAGATACCCCTTTCGTTCTTATGACACTTGGCGCAGGGAAGAATGAATTTACAATGTGTCACTATATTATAGAATATTCTCAGCTGAACGAAAAGAATCGTTTTTTCACGTTGACCGCAGAAGAGTTTCGGCTGTTGAATCCGAACACTTTGACTTGCCCGATTTTTAGATCCAAGAAAGATGCAGAGATTGCAAAAAGGATATACAAAAACGCCCCAGTTCTTGTGCGTGAAAATTCGGATGGAGGAATTGAAGAGAATCAATGGGGGGTTGAGTTTCGTCAAGGTTTATTCAATATGACAAGTGCATCTGTTCTGTTTGAGAATGCGAACATTGGACACCAGCTTCCTCTATATGAATCAAAAATGATTAACCAATTTGATCATCGTTGGGCTACTTTTGTGCGCCATAGAAATGCTGAACATAGCGTTTGGCATGCTAGTCAAGATGATGAGATTGACGCAAATTGGCGAGCAATTGCACCAGGCGAGAAAATTGATGCTTCTTTTCCACAATTTCCGCGTTATTGGGTGCGGCGTTCTGAAGTGATAGCGCGGGCGACAAAAGCCCCAAAAGAAGTAATTCATGCATGGGTGGCGAGAAACGGTGCATCTATTGCACAGGAAATGTCTCTTTGGCAAAACAACCCTGCATCATACTCGGATTTGCAAGAAATCGCTGCTGGGAACTTGGAACTGGCTGATCGATGGATGGAGAAGCTTTGCCCTAAGTGGTTTTTGGGCTTTCGGGATATAACGAATGCAACAAACGAGAGGACTGTAATATCCTCAATTTTGCCATTTGTCGCGATTGGCAATAATCTTCCGATAATTCAATTTCGCGCGAATGGTGATTCGAGGAGAAAAGCTGCGTTTTACGGGAATATTAACTCCCTTGTTGTCGATTTTATTGCAAGGCTCAAAGTTGGTGGAACTCATTTGAATTTTTTCCTTTTTAAGCAATTTCCTATTCTTCCTCCTGCCGCATACAGCGAAGCTGATCTTGCATACATCGTCCCTCGCGTCTTAGAGCTGACCTACACGGCCTGGGATCTCAAGGATTGGGCTGAAGATCTGGGTTACACGGGGGCTCCATTCCGGTTCGATCCTGACCGTCGTGCCGTGTTGCGTGCCGAGCTCGATGCCCGTTACGCCCGCTTGTATGGCCTCTGTCGCGACGAGTTGCGCTACATCCTGGACCCGTCTGACGTGATGGGCCCCGACTACCCGACAGAAACCTTCCGCGTTCTCAAGAACCGCGAGATGTCGGAATTTGGCGAATACCGGACCCGCCGTATGGTTCTGGAAGCGTGGGACCGGGAGGAGGGGAACGGATGAGGGTTCGAACACTTATCGTTATCGTCGAAGTCAACAGACGGTTTTTCGGAGGAGATTTCTCCCTATGATCAAGTCGCTCAAACTGACGAACGTTGGTCCGGCTCCCTCTCTGGAGCTGAACGACCTTGGCGAACGCTTGAACTTGATCTCGGGCGACAACGGCCTGGGCAAAAGCTTCTTGCTGGATGCCGCATGGTGGGCACTTACACGCAAATGGCCCGCGGAAATCAACGAGAAGTTGGTATCCGGGAAGATCGCTCTGCCGCGCGAAAGCGGCGAAGCAACGATTGGATTCCGTTTTTCGGGGAAGTCGAAGGAAAACTCCTACGCGAGTTCCTTCGATCGGAAAAACCAGAAATGGAAGTCTCGCCCGGGTCGTCCTGCCAATCCTGGCTTGGTCTTGTACGCGATGGCCGATGGAAGCTTTGCGCTTTGGGACCCTGCACGCAACTATTGGAACGAAGACTCCGCAAACGAGCTGCAGGTGCGGCCTTCTGCCTAT
>JAKPQQ010000276.1 GCA_029557215.1 Fibrobacterota bacterium
CACCGCGGGTCGTTCGGCGGGGGCGCCGTAGAGGAGGCGGTGCGTGGCCAGCGAAAGCTCGTGGAGCCGTTCGACCAGCGACGGCGAATAGCCCCGCTGGCGCGCCACCGACAGACTGTGGCACAGGGCGCGGTGCAGGCGCGGCAGGCGGCGAGGGTCTCCGATCCCCAGTCCTTGGACGAACTCCTCGGCCTCCAGCCAAAGGCGCTGGTGCCGGTCTTCGAACAGTTTTTGTCTCATCGCAGCAGCCCCGACGCCATGCCGCGCAGGATGCCCAGGGATTCGCCTCCGCGCGCGCCCGTGAGAGGCTCGGCCAGGTCACCCAATTCGTCGGCCCGTTCCTGCGAGAGTCTAGGGAGCCTCTCCTGGAGGTCCAGGAGCGCCCGTTGCTCCTCGGGCGCCAGCGGCCACGGGAGGTCGACGGGTTCGGCGAGTTCGCAGGGCGTCGGGGCCCGCGACGTCCCGCGGTGCACGACCAGGGTTCCGGCCACGATGTCGCCCAGCCTTCGGAATTTGTCGTCCAGCGCCATGCACGCGAATCCGGTTCCGAACAGGAACGGAAGGAAGTCGGCCGTCAGCATCAGGTTGCGCAGAAGCGATTCTCGCCAGCCCACGGGGAGGCCGTCGTCGCGGACGGTGGCCAGGCCCAGCCAGCGCTTGCCCGGCGTGGCGCCCCTGCCGAACACCTCGAACAGGACCGGATACCCCCACCAGACCACGAACAGGAACACCAGGAACAATCCGTCGGCGGCTTCGCTTCCGGTGGAGCTCAGCGCCCAAGCCGCGAGGAAGATCGCGACCAGCACCACGAACATGTCCACGGCCCAGGCCAGGAACCGCTTTCCCGGCCCGGCGGGGACCAGCGCCAGCCGGACGCCCTCGGGCGTCAGGATCTCCAGGCGGCCGTCGATCAGGCGACGATCACCATGGTGTCCGCGATCTGGTCGTGCAGGCACTGGCGCGATTCGCGGAAGATCGCCAGGGCGTCGGCGAGCGAGACGATCCATCCGACATAGGGGATGGCGCTGACGATTCCGATGACCAGGATGCGGTGCGTGATCCAGCGGACCAGGCTCAGGCGCGAGCCGTCGGTGCGCACCACCTTGATGCCCAGGACCCTCTTTCCGAAGGTCTGGCCGAATTCGTGCATCAGTTTGAGGTTGTAGACCAGCCAGGCCAGGATGGCGATCGCCACGAGGAGTCCGATCATCGCCAGGTTGCCGTAGGAATTCGCGTCGCCCATGAGCCGGGGGATGATCAGGGCCGTGAGCGTTGCCAGAACGACAATCATGCCGGAATCCACCAGCACGGCGAACAGGCGCGTGAGACGATCGGCGGGTTCGAGTCGAGGGGTTCGGCGCTCGCGAATCAGATTCGCCTCGCCGGGAGCGTAGGGGTTCACGATATCCATGGTCGGCTCCGGAATGGCAATTAGGGTTACGAGGACGGATGTTCTGCGAGTCGCTCAAATCTTAGCCACAAATCGTCGTGTTCGCATCGATTCGCCGGTTGGTGGTTGTCGTGATGCTGGAAAACACGCATCATCATATCGTGAACTTTTGATATATTCTCTCCAGCATCACTTCCGCTCTCCCGACAGACTCGGCGTGCGGACCAACCCAGGAGCAGTCATGTCGAACATCAAGACGTTTGGAAAGGCCCCCGTGGCCGGCGGCAAGCCCGACTACCTCGTGCGCGACCTCGGTCAGGCCGAGTTCGGTCGCAAGGAAATCGACCTCGCCGAGACCGAAATGCCCGGCTTGGTCGCCACCCGCGAAGAGTTCAAGTCCAGCCAGCCCCTCAAGGGCGCCCGCATCGCGGGATCGCTGCACATGACCATCCAGACCGCGGTTCTCATCGAGACCCTGCAGGCCCTGGGCGCCGACATCCGCTGGTGCTCGTGCAACATCTTCAGCACCCAGGACCACGCCGCCGCCGCGATCGCCGACCACGGCATCCCCGTGTTCGCCACCAAGGGCGAGACGCTGGAAGAATACTGGGACTACTCCTGGAAGGTGCTGCAGTGGGCCGACAACGGCACTCCCAACATGATCCTGGACGACGGCGGCGACTTGACGTTGTTCGTCCACCTGGGACTGCGCGCCGAGAAGGACGCCTCGTTCCTGGACGTGGACCCCGGCCACGAAGAAGGACGGATTTTGTACGCCCAGGTCAAGAAGGCCGTGAAGGAGCGCCCCGGATTCTTCGCCGAATGCGCCAAGAACATCAAGGGTGTTTCCGAAGAGACCACCACCGGCGTGCACCGCCTGTACCAGATGGCCGCCAAGGGCGAACTGCTGTTCCCGGCCATCAACGTGAACGACTCGGTCACCAAGAGCAAGTTCGACAACCTCTACGGCTGCCGC
>JAKPQQ010000281.1 GCA_029557215.1 Fibrobacterota bacterium
AGGCATGCCTCGCCCCTACGTGACGGCAAAACACAACGGCGATCACAATCCGTTTCGATTTTCGGCGAACCGTCGTGGATTGTCGCGGATGTACCGCCGGATCCCATCCAATTCGTCCTGGGCGCGGATGACCCGATCGTAATATCCGCGCTGCCACACGGACAAACCCGGGTCGTCAACATGCAGGCGAATGGATCGCGTCGACGCCGATTTGAACGCACCCACAACGGATCCCAATTTTGTCGAACCGCCATGTTCCGGATCGATCCAGACGATCGCATGGAAATGATCCGGCATCACGATCCATTGATCCAGCGACACCTGCGGCAAATGGTTCGGCAATTCGCACCAGGAACGCGCGACAAGGATCCCCGCATTCGAAAGAACAACGTCGCCATCACGCAAGACACCGAACAACGGTCGCCGATCTCGGCTGCAAACCGTGACAAAATACGGTCCGATCGACGAATAGTCCCAACACCTCAACCGGATCGAGTCGTGGCGCCGCGGCGGTTCTGCCGCCTCGAATTCCAGGTCGACATCGGATGAAGACATTGGGGCAATGTTACCGAATTGCGGAATGAAAATCACGCCCATGGCCGGTTGGGCGTTGCGAACGATTCGATCGTTCGTGTTCGTTGCCGTTGTTGTCGTTGCGTCGTTGCGTCGTTGCGTCGTTGCGTCGTTGTAGGGGCGAGGCATGCCTCGCCCCTACAAAACCGCACAAACGCAAACGGCAACGAACGCAAAACAGGCAATCAATCGCGCCAGCCATCCGCAGGGGACGTGCGCGCAGCGCACCGACCAGAGGGAAGCCCGCAGGACGGCGGCCCCCGCCAGGGGGAGGCGCCCGCCGCTCTCAACCCACCGCTTCTTCGAACTCCTTCACCAAGGCTTCGATCGCGCGGTGTCCGGCGCGCCAGAAGTCCTCGTCGAGCTTGATGCCCACGGCCTCGCAGGCCTTGGCCGGGTCTTCCGATCCGCCCTTGGACAGCAGTTCCAGGAACCTGGGCACGAAGGCGTCGCCTTCCTCGATCCAGCGCTGGTACAGGCCCAGCACCAGCAGCTGCCCGAAGGTGTACGCGTAGCAGTAGAACCGCGTGTGGATGAAATGCGGGATGTAGCTCCAGCCCCAGCGGTAGGCCGGGCGCATCTCCACCGCCTCGCCGTACAGGGCGGCGTTGGCGTCCCACCATTTTTGACAGATTTCGTCGCGCGAGAGCTGCCCGTCCCTGCGCCCCAGGTGCGCGGCCAGCTCGAACTCGGTGAGCACGTTCTGGCGGTAGGCGGTGGACAGGGCGTCTTCGATGCGCGAGCACAAGAGCGAGCGGCGGGCGACAGGATCCGTCTCCTGCGCCAGGAGCTTGCGCGCCAGCAGGATCTCGCCGAACACGGAGGCGGTCTCGGCCAGCACCAGCGGGGCGTCGTAGGTGAACAAGGATTGTTCCGCCGATCGGCGGTAGTGGACGCCGTGCCCCAGCTCGTGCGCCAGCGTGAACACGTCGCGGATCTGACCGGTGAAGTTGAGCAGGATGTACGGGTGGTGCTGGGGCCAGCTTCCCGAACAGAAGGCGCCGTCGTCCTTGCCGGGACGCGTTTCCGCGTCGATCCAGCCCTGGTCGACGAAGTCCTTGGCCAGGCGCTCGAGTTCGGGCGAAAACGCCCTGTAGGCGCCCATGACTTCCGACACCGCGTCGTTCCAGGAGAACTTGCGGTCCTTTTCCGCGATGGGCGCGTAGAGGTCGGTGCTGGTGAGCTTGGGCAGCCCCATGAGCTTGGCCTTGGCGCGCCAGAAGCGCTGGGCCACCGGGTAGTTCTCGCGCGTCGCGCGCATCATCGCGTCGACCACCTCCTGGTCGACCGAGTTCCCCATGTGCGTGCGCTGCATGGGGTGGGAATACCCGCGGATCTCGCAATCGACCTGGTGGTCGAGCGCGAGGGTGTTGAACACGTGCGCGAAGACGAGCCCGTTCTTTTCGTAGACGCCCAGGAACGCCTCGTTGGCGGCCTTGCGCACGGCGGGATCGGGATGGCGCGAGAAGGCGAGCATCTCGGCGCCGGTGCGGTCGCGCAGCCCCGTGCCGTCGTCGAACGGGAACGAAAGCGAATTGGACAGGTCGTCGAACAGCTGCGACGCCGCGGCCTTGCCCGTGAGGTCCTTGCGCGAGGCGAGGCGTTCTTCCGGTTCCGACAAAATGTGCTTGCGGAACTTGCGGGTCTCCTGCACCCAGCGCTTCATGCGCGACGCCGACGGATCGCTCCACCAGGCTTCGACAGCCGAATCGGGCAACGCGGCGATCTCCACCGAAAGGAACGAGGTCCGCGCGTCGGCCTGCGAATAGAGCTCGCGCGCCTTGGCCAGGCTCGCCGCGATCGCTTCGTTGCGGGCGTCGGCGGCGTAGGCCAGCGAGGTCCAGGTCCCGATCTTCCACTGCAACGTGGAGATCTCTTCGTATTCGCGAAGCATCGCCCCGGCCTGGGGTGGGGTCAAGGCCGCGACGCGACCCTTGTGGCGCGCGGCGAAGTCGGCGACCCGTTCCAACGCGAGAGTGAAATCCGAGGCCAGGTTCGGGTCTTCGGGGCCGGTGTACAGGCAGGTCAGATCCCAGCGGATTCCGTTGGCCGAATCCTGGGCGGCTTGGGCGGTCAGTTCGTTGTCGAGCATTGCAACCAAGCTACACAATGCGATCGTTCCATCGACACGCCATGGAACGCTTTCCGACGCACGGCGCGCGAAAAACGGAACCCGATGGATCCGATCAGAACCGGACCTCCATCCCCAGGAACACAGTCGGGAACGGAACGTTCAACTGGATCCAGCGGAACTGGCCGGACTCGCTGTCGCGCAGAATGAAGTTCGGATCGTTGAAGGCGTTCCACATCTCGTAGTAGAACGTCGCGGGGAACCCGAACATGCGGCTTTCGCGCGCCACGCGGAGATCCAGCCTCTGGTAGGGCGCCAACCGCGCGGAATTGCGCTTGCCGATCCACAGAACCGAATCCGACTCGTCACCGTCCATGAACATCTGGCCCCAGAGACTGGATGGTGTGTAGGGGTTCCCCGCCTGCGCCGCGTAGCGCAAGGAGATCTCCCATTTTTTGTCGATGCGGAAGGCGTTCACCCACGACAGCTTCCAGGGGCGCTCCAACCCGAACGGGTACCAGATTCCGTCGGGCCGATCCTTGCGACGCGAGATCGACCACTCCGCAGAGGCCCAGCCGGTCCAGGCAGGCGTGGGTTGGTAGCGCAACGAGAACTCCAACCCGGCGGCCCAACCTTCACCGGTGGATTCGTAGCGCAGCACCCGATCCTGACTGACTTCGGCCGTGAATGCACGGACATCTTCCGGCACGTATGCGGTCTTTTCGTCATCGTTCAATCTGGACACCGAGTCGCTGCGCCGAGTGTTCTCTTCTTGGGAAAGATTCGGATCGTACTGGAATCCGTACCTGCCTTGCATCACCGAATCAGGAATACCAAGCGATAAGAAGTTGTTCCATACCCAACTGAGGAGCATCGCCCGATACGCCGCGGAATCGTACTTCCCGACCTGGGCCATTCTCGAACTCGCCAGGTCCCGATACAGCTTTCCCCAACCAGATACCGTCGAGCGCCATCCTGGAGCGAACGCATGCTCCCATTCCACGATGCCCAACCACGCCTTCTCCGATTTCAACGGCTTGTTCGCCGCGAAATTCCATTCGAACGGCATCTCGCTCTGGGTATGCAAAGCGATACCCACTCCGAAAAGGTCCTTGTCCGTGATCTGGCGCTGCACCTGCAACCTGGGATTGGGGATGTCGATTCCTCCCTGCGCATCGCTCGCGATTCTCAAGCCGGCTCGAACGCGAGTGCGGGAATCCGGATCCCATCGATGTTCGAACCATCCCGTGGGCTCGAGGCTCTTCACACTGGTGTCGTAGTCGAATTCCACGTCTGCAAAGGATTCGATGTCGAGGAACAATCTGTTGTTGCTACCGGAAAACCGGATTTCCTCCTCGTTGAAGACCCCCAGGAACTCCATGGGGTTCCCCGTGGTGCCCATGATGAGCTGCGCCACCGGGCGCAGAAGATCCGTCCTGGCCGACTGGGCTTCTTGGCCGACCCCTAATCCGGCATGGGTTTCGTGCTCCTGGCTCCATCGCTTGCGGACCGACAGCCCCAGATTCTTCAGGGAGCGCGTCCAATCGAACAACGAGCTGTCGCTGTCCCGTCGGACCGTGCAATTCTTCCCGTTCCTGTCGCAATCCAGTTCGCGGTGCCCGGGAAACTGGGCGTGCCAATCCACGCTCTGCCACGCGCCCACCGCCTCCACCGTCAGGTCGCGGTCGGGGTTCCACGACAGACGCGTGCGCGCCATCCAATTGGTCAGGTCCACGATCGCCGACGTGTCGTAGATCGTCTTGTGTTCCTGCCTGTCGGGTGGTGCAGCGACCCACCTTCCAAGGGAATCGTAGTAGTAGCCTCCGCTGTAGGAGCAATAGGCTTCCTTCCCGCCTTCCAGGCAGATCGTCGTGGGCTCCAGGACCCGGAACTTGTCGCCCGCGACGAACCCACCCACGTCCAGCATCCAATCGCGCCCGAGCTTGGCCGAGATCCCCCCTTGCAGGTCCCAGCTGGTGGGAAGCGTGACCATGCTCTTGTACTCCTCCACATCGTCCTTGTCGGCCGCGCCCAGCAGCACGCCCAGGTCCATGAACCGCTTGAGGGTCCAGTCGTACCACAAGGATTGCGCCGACAGCCAAAGGCCCACCCGATCCTCGACCAATGGAACCCCGAGCCACGCCGAACCGCGCAGCATCGAGACGTCCACGCCTCCGAAGAACGTGTCCACCGGAGCCGACCGACTGCGGGCCACGACCATGCCGGACAGCATTCCTTCGGCGCTCGCCGGGGCCACGCCCGAATAGAGCTGGAAGTCTTCCATGGCTTCCTGGTGGAACACGGAAAACACCGACCCGAAGTGGTAGGGCATCAACAACGGAACGCCGTCGAGCTGGACGCCGGTTTCCGTCAAGTCGCCGCCGCGGACCACGGGACGCACGGAAAGGTCGGACGCCGTGCTCACTCCGGGAAGCGTGGACAGCGCGCGCAGCGGATCCTGCATGGTGGCCACCACCTTCTTTGCGTCTTCCCGGCGGATGGTGTTCGTGGAGATTTCCTTGCGCTTGTGGCGCGCCTGCCCCTTGACCGTCACGGTCCTGGTCACCGAGCCGGATTCCGTCTCCCGAACGGAATCGGCCGGCTCGAGCTCGATCGAATCGGCGCCTCCCGCCTGGATCGCGGAATCGATGGGCGCCAGCGGAGGCGCACCCATGGAATCCGATCCGGCAAGGTCCCGGGTCCGGGCGATCGCGGAATCCACCGGAGGCCGGAATTCGACATGGGTCGTATCGGAACTCGCGGCGGAATCCGGGACCGCGAAAATGGAATCCTGCGCGAACCCCGCGCACGCGACCAGAAACAAGGAGGAAAGAAGACGCGCGTTCACCAGTTCCACCCCATCGCGAACGCCCAGGCCGCGCCCAGACCCGATTCCTGTCGCAGCTCGTCGATGTCGAAACTGGGGTAGGCCGAATTGACCAGATTCAATGTCGCCCCGATCCCGACCCAGTCGGGCAGGACCACCGCCCGCCCCAGCGGGATCTTGACGCCCGTCGCCGCCTGGAAGTCCCAGCTCCGATCGCTCTTGAACCTTCCCTTGTCGATGTCCATCAAGTTCACGGACGGCTGGAGGGTCCCCCTGAGGGAACCGAACACCCTGCACGAACCGAACCTTCTGGACGCCGCGTACTGCAGGAACCAGGAATTGTCGGCCCACATGCCGACACCCCACCCCGCCGCGAGGCTGTGGGCGATCGCGGAATCGCCCGTCGGCAGTCCGATCGCCACGTGGAACTCCTGCGTGACCGGAGCGGTGGCGGCCTCCATCTGCGTACCCACCTGCATGCCCGTGAACGGCCCGAACGGCCCCAGGACGCCCAACTTCCAGTTCACGGCGAAATGGGGCTCCCTCTCGATCCCGATCCGAGGCTCGGAATAGGTGTATCCGGATGTGGAGTTGTAGTCGCCGCTCTGGTAGGAGTAGCTGTAATGCCACTCCTCGCAGGCGATCCGCCCCGTCGAATCCCTCCCCACGTACTCTTGGCCGCAATCGTAGTCGGTGCGCGGAACCGATCCGATGGCGATGGAGAAATCGGAGCGCCCCGGCGCGAGCACCGTGCCGTCTTCCATGCGGATCCAGCTGGATATGCAACCCTGGAGCAGGCACCCGGCCAGGCCAAGCGAGGAAATCTTGGGTATCGAGGACATCGGGTGGGAAAGATACTCTGTCAAAAACTGGCCGGATCCCCTCCCGTGGCGGATTCCCGTTCGATTTCCCGAAACGGTTTTTTCCGATCGCAGGATCCGCGAACGGAATTCCGAAAACCCTCCAGCGGGAACGGCCGACCGGCGACATCTTTCCTTCACCTGGGTCCGCCTTCGCGGCAAGCCATGGCTCCCGCTTCGGCTGGACCGTCTTTTCGCGCGCGAAGTTCCGATCGACCGAACGGGAAATTTCCAGCCCATCGTCGACCATCGGCCCCAGGATCACCCTACGGAGGCTCCATGGCCAAGATCAAACACGTCTCGATCCTGCTGCTCGGGCTCGCGCTGACCGCAAGCGCCGCCTGGGACAACTGCAAATTCCAGTTCGGACAGACCTGGGACGGCCCGAACGCCGCCTACTCCAGCGAATCCGACTACATCACGATCTGGATCGGAAACGGCGGCGGATCCAACACCTACAACACCTGGTGGGAAGGCGACATGCTCCGCCGTTGCAAGAGCGGCACGCTCGCCGGCAAGACCCCGGTCCTCTACAGCTACATCATCGCCGAGCTGGCCAAGGTGAAGGGCCAGCTGCAGGATTGCGACGTGGCCGGGGTGGGAAGCTCCAGGAGCCTGTGCACCCAAGGCGCGCTGTTCATCCGCAACAACCGCGCGCTCATCCTGCAGAAGTACCAGGAGTTCGCCCAGGGCGTGGCCAAGGACTGGGGTACGACGGAACCTGTCGTCTGGCTGATGGAGCCCGACTTCTACCAGTACACAGAGGCCACGTCCTACTGGGGCACCATGGCGCAGCCCTTGAGCCAGAGCGAGGCGGGAACCCTGATGTCGGAAATGGTCTCCCGCGTCAAGGCGGCGCTGCCCAACGCCAGGATCTCGCTGGACATCAGCCCTTGGATGGGCGGATCCAACTGGCAGTCGGCGCAAACGGCCTGGCTGAACGCCATGCCGAAATCGGCGTTTTCCTACCGGCACACTTCGGGCGGACGCACCCAGGGCAACAACGACAGGATCCGCGCCGACGGCGGCAACTACGCCACCTGGGGAGGCATGTCGCAGTTGTCGGGCATGGGAATCGTCGCCGACGACGGCTACGGCGTGGGCGGCGCCACCAACGGCGACTGGACCGAATGGATGAACGCCTCCAACCTGAACGCGCGCATCGCCAACGGCGTGGTGGCCTTGACCATCCCCAAGCCCGGCGACTGGACCTCGCAGATCCGGGCCTTGCGACCGCAGCTGTCACGGCCCGTCACCTGCGGGAGCGTGCCTCCACCGCCGCCGCCCTCCACCTTCGCGCTTTCCATCTCCAGCGCCAACGGAACCGTGGCCGCCGCGCCGTCCCAGCCCTCCGGCGGGTACGCCGCCGGAACACAGGTCGCATTGACCGCCACCCCCTATTCCGGATACATGTTCAACGGATGGAGCGGAGCCTGCACCGGAACCGGAACCTGCACGGTCACCATGGACGCCAACAAGAGCGTGACGGCGAACTTCGTCCCGACCTCCACCACCAGGTACTCGCTGACACTTTCCGGTACGACCAACGGGACTCTTTCGGCCAACCCGACCCAGCCCACCGGCGGATACACGGCGGGAACCGTCGTGGCGGTCGTGGCCACGCCGAATTCCGGATACCAGCTTTCCGGATGGACCGGGGCCTGCTCGGGCACCGGATCCTGCTCGGTCACCATGGACGCCAACAAGAGCGTGGGCGCCAGCTTCGTGCAGCAGACCACGACGCCGCCGACCTCGAACAAGCTGGTCAACGGCGACTTTTCCAATGGCGCCAATTCCTGGACACTGGGCGTCTACGGCGGCTCGGCCAGCGGATCGGTCGTCAAAGGGGAATACGCCACGACGATCAAGAGGGCAGGCACGCAGGCTTGGCACGTCCAATTCACGCAGGGCGGCATCGCGCTCGAACAAGGCAAGACCTACACGCTGAGCTTCAAGGCGCGCGCCGCGGCCAATCGCACCGTGGAAGCCAACGTCGGCATGAGCGCAAGCCCCTACGCCAGCTACATGGGCGGATTCCAGGTGGCGCTCACGACCACCGCGCGAACCTTCACCAAGACCTTCACGATGACGCAACCCACCACCACCTCGGCCCGCGTGGAATTCAACAGCGGTTTGTCCAACGTCAAATGGTACCTGGACGACGTGAAACTCGTCGACGCATCGGGCGGAACGTTCGCGCCGCGCTCCATGGACCCCTCCGGCCCCAAGGTGGTCGTCTCCGGCGGCGACATCGTGTTCGACGCCACCGGGTTCGGCGAATCGGTCCTGGAACTGCGATCCGTCGACGGTTCCAAGAACATGGTGATCTGGAGCGGGCTCGCCGACCAGACGTTGGCCGTATCCGCCGACAAGATCCCGCGCGGCCTGTGGGTCGCCACCCTGCGCGGACAAAACGGAAGCAAAGGACAGATCCTGAACCTGATGCGGTAGGAATCGTTCGCGCGCCGCCCGCGAAGGGCGGCGCCACCTTTCGCTCCATCGCCCTGCGATCCATCGATCCGGACGATCCGCAGCCAAAGAAAAAGCCGAGTCCCTTGTCCGGGGCTCGGCTTCGTTTTTCTCGGATTCCGCGACGGAGCGGGAACGCACGAAGGCGCTCCGCTCGTCGGAGGAATCAGCGTCCGGAGCGCATGAGCGACTTCAGGGAAATCGCAAGCTTGACGTTGTTCTGCTTCTTTTCCGTCTGGCCGCCGAACTTCTCCATGAGGCCTTCCAGCGTGGCCGGCTGGCGCGGTCCGCCCTGCTGGGGCGCGCCGCGATCGATCCACTCGCGAGGTCCGCGATCGCCACGGTCGGGGCGATCCCCTCCGCCACGCGGTCCGCGATCTCCTCCGCCGAATCCGCCCTGAGGACGGCGATCGCCGCCACCCTGGCCGGGACGACCCTGCTCGCGACGCGACGGATCGAAGTTGCCGCCTTCGGTGCGGGGTCCGCGATCTCCACCCTGCGGGCGGTCGCCCTGGGGGCGCGGTCCACGATCTCCCTGGGGACGGTCGCCGCGCGGTGCGAATTCGCCTTCGCGACGCGGCCCGCGATCGCCTTGGGGACGATCTCCGCGGGGAGCGCGAGGGGAACCCTCGCCGTGGGGTGCCCTGTCGCCATCCGGACGAGGACCGCGAGGTCCGCGAGGACGGTCGCCTTCGGGGCGGTCGCCCGGAGCCACGCGTGCGGCGCGGGCGGCCTCCATGTCGGACTTCATGGTCAAGGCGATGCGCTTCTGCTGCGGGTCGATCTCCAGCACGCGCACCTTCACCACCTGTCCCACGGACAGGACATCCTTGGCGTCCTTCACGAAGCGGTCGGAAATCTGCGAGATGTGCACCAGGCCGTCCTGGTGGACGCCGATGTCCACGAACGCGCCGAAGTTGGTCACGTTGGTGACCACGCCTTCCAGCGCCATGCCGGGCTGGAGGTCGCCGATCTTGGAGACCTTCTCGTCGAAGTTCGCGTAGGTGAATTCCGCACGCGGGTCGCGGGCGGGCTTTTCCAGTTCCGAAAGGATGTCCTTGAGGGTGGGCAGACCCACCTCGTCGGACACGTACTTGACCGGGTCGACCTGGCGGATCTTGTCGGCATTGCCGATCAGATCGCCCACCGAGACGCCCAGGTCCTGCGCGATCTTTTCCACCAGCGCGTAACGCTCGGGGTGGACGGCGGAACGATCCAGCGGGTTCTCGGCTTCGGCCAGACGCAGGAAGCCCGCGGCCTGCTCGAAGCTCTTGGGGCCGAACCCCTTGACCTTGCGCAGTTCGTCGCGGCTCTTGAAGGCGCCTTCCTTGTCGCGATGCTGGGTGATCTCCTTGGCCGTGGTCTTGGTGATGCCCGAGACGTAGGACAAGAGAGCCTCGGAAGCCTGGTTCAGGTTCACGCCGACCTGGTTCACGCAGGACTCGACGATCTCTTCCAGGTTCTTCTTGAGTTCGTTCTGGTTCACGTCGTGCTGGTACTGGCCCACGCCGATGCTCTTGGGGTCGATCTTCACGAGTTCGGCCAGCGGGTCCTGCAGACGGCGGGCGATCGAGATCGCGCCGCGGATGGTGACGTCCAGCTCGGGGAATTCCTTCACGGCCAAGGGCGATGCGGAATAGACCGACGCGCCGGCTTCGGAGACCATCACCACGTGCGGACGGCCTTCTTCTTCCGGGATTTCCTTCACGACCTTGCGCAGGAACGTTTCCATTTCGCGACCGCCGGTGCCGTTGCCCACGGCCACCAGCACGGGCTTGTGGCGCTTGCACAGGGCCAGGAACACCATGGTGGCTTCTTCGAACTGGTTGGCGGGCTCCAGCGCGTGCACGGTGGCGTATTCCAGGTGCTTGCCGGTCTCGTCCACCACCGCCAGCTTCTGTCCGGTGCGGAATCCGGGGTCCACGCCGATCACGGTCTTGGCGCCCGCCGGGGGGTACATGAGGAGGTCGTGCAGGTTCTTGCCGAACACCTTGTAGGCTTCGGCTTCGGCCTGTTCCTTGAGGCCCAGGCGCACGTCGGTCTCGATGGACGGGGCCAGCAGGCGCTCGTAGGCGTCGCGAGCGGTGGCGGAAAGCGCCATGCCGATCATGGTGGCCGGGTGCGTCACCAGCTTGGAGGCCACGAACCCGACGGCCGATTCCACGTCGACTTCGACCATGGAGCGCAGCACGTCTTCCTTTTCGCCGCGGCGGATCGCCAGGATCCGGTGCGACGGAAGGGTCGCGACCTTCTCGCGGAAGTCGTAGTACATCTCGAACTTGGTGCGCTTGCCCACCCACTCCTTGCGGGCTTCGCAGCGCATGACGCCTTCGCGTTCGGCCTGGGCGCGCAGCTGCTGGCGGATCTCGGGGGTTTCGGAAAGCTCTTCGGCCAGGATGTCGCAGGCCATGCGCACGGCGGCGGCCACGTCGGGCACGCCCTTCTCTTCGCTCACGAATTCCGTCGCGAGCTCTTCCGGGGTGAGCGAGCCTTCCGACTGCTTTTCCACCAGAGTGCGGGCCAGCGGCTCCAGTCCCGCTTCGCGGGCGATGGTGGCGCGGGTGCGGCGCTTGGGCTTGTAGGGCAGATAGATGTCTTCCAGCTCGTTCTTCTGCTGGCAGGCGTCGATCTTGGCCCTGAGCTCGGGAGTGAGCTTGCCCTGTTCCTCGATGGACTTGAGGATGGCGGCGCGGCGCTCGTCCAGCTCCTTCAGGTAGGTGTACCTGTGGTCCAGCTCGCGCAGGACGGTCTCGTCCATTTCGCCGGTGCGTTCCTTGCGGTAGCGCGCGATGAACGGGATGGTGGCACCCTCGGCGAGCAACGCGAGCGTGTTGGCGACCTGCCAGACTTGCAGGTTCAGTTCTTTTGCGATGAGGGCAGCGTAATCCATTGCGACAACTCCGGGAACAAGATCCGGTCTCGGGCCCCTCCGGTACTTCCGGAACTGGGGGCGGCAAAAGATATACCCCCCGGAAAGAATTGAGACGAGGGAGTCGTCGGACCGGGAAAATCCCGCGGTTCGATCCATCCCGTCCACTGCGTCTCCGTTCGTCCGCGCTTTCCGGCGCGACGACCGGGATCCGCCTCGCCGAGCGCCAGACTATCATTGTCGACCATGCAGATCCGCCACTCCTCCCTCGGCGATTTCCCGATCCTCGTCCTCGAAGATCCGGACTCCGGCGCGTCCATTTCCGTGCTGCCCACCCGCGGCGCGTCCGTCCACCAGTTGTGTCTTCCCGGTCCCGACGGCGTGGTCCGGCAGGTGATGCAGCCCATGCGCACTCCGGTGGAGGTGGCCCGCCATCGGTGGTCCAAGGGCGCCCAGCTCGCGCCGTGGCCCAACCGCATCCAGAACGCCGTCTACGAGTTCGAGGGAGCGACCTACCACCCGGTCAAGAACTTCCGGCCCCAGGGCGGGCACGCGATCCACGGCACCGTGGCGTTCGAAACCGCCAAGCTGGCGTCCAAGACGCCCGTGGACGGCACCATGGAACTGACGATCTCCTCCAAAGGCTGGCAAGGATACCCGTTCCCGCTGGCGATGTCGTTCCGGTTTTCGCTGGACGCCAAAGGCGGATTCCGGATGGAAACGGAGATCGCCAACACCGGCAAGGGCCGCTGTCCGGTGGGACACGGCTGGCATCCCTACTTCCGGCTGGGCGATTTCATCAAGCCCAACCTGCTCCAGCTCCCCGACGGCAAACGGCTGCCCATGACCGAACGCGCGGTCCCCGACGGAACCCGTCAAACCTGGAACGCGTTCGCCAAGCCCGCGCCGATCGGAGAAGACTTCCTGGATGCCTGCGTGGAATTGTCGGCGAAGTCGGGCAGGGTGTCCACGCGCCTGGTGGACACCGACTTGGACTTGTCGCTGGAATTGTGGCAGGAAGCGGGCCCCGGCAAGTACGGGTACGTGCAGGTGTTCACGCATCCGCGCCGCCATTGCCTGGCGATCGAGCCCATGACCTGCGCCCCCAACGCCTTCCAGAACGGCATGGGTCTGGTGGTCCTGGAACCCGGGCAATCGCTGGTGGCGGCTTGCGGGGTCGTACTCGCCAAACCCCGATCGACCGCCAAATAATGCATATTCGGGCGGCATGAACGAATTCCTGACGGTCGTCGCCGTCCTATTGCTCCTGGTCCTCTCCAACGCGGTGTTCGCCGCGGCGGAAATGGCCATCGCCACGGCACGACGCAGCCGCCTCCAAGCCCGAGCCGACGACGGAGATGGAGGTGCCCAGGCCGCGTTGCACCTCCAGGACGACCCGAACCGGTTCCTGTCCACCATCCAGGTCGGCATCACGTTGATCGGCACCCTGGCCGCGGTCTATTCCGGCGACCGCCTGGAAGCCCCTCTCACCAGCGTGTACTCGCCATGGCTGGGCGAATGGACCCGGGTCGGCGTGTTCCTGACCGTGGTCGTGGGCGTCTCGTTCCTGCAGCTGGTGATCGGCGAGTTGGTCCCCAAGCGGATCGGAATGCAATCGGCCGACGCCATCGCTTCCTTCCTGTCGCGCCCCATGCTCCTGCTGGCGCGTGTCGCCCAACCCGTGATCTCGCTGCTTTCCGCATGCACCAACGTGATCCTGTGGGTCCTGCGGCGCAACAAGATGCCGGAAGAAACCGTCACGCAGGAAGACATCCGCCACATGCTGCGCGAAAGCGCCGAGCACGGCGAGATCCAGGAGCACGAAGAGGACCTGATCCACTCCGTGTTCGACATGGGCGAAAAGCTGGTGCGCCAGTTGCGCACGCCCCGGACCGACGTCGTGGGCGTGAATCTGGACCAGGATCTGTCCGAACAGCTCCCCTCCCTCATGGAATCGGGGTATTCCCGGTTTCCCGCCTTCCGCGGCGACCTGGACCACATCGAAGGCGTGGTGCTGGCCAAGGACCTGTTCCGTTCCTGCCTGCGCGACGCGAACGCCCCGCAGCTGCAGGACCTGGTGCGTCCGTCTCTGATGGTCCCGGAAAACACCCGCGCCCTGCGGCTTCTGCACCTGATGCAGAAGGAGCACCAGCACCTGGCCGTGGTGGTCAACGAACACGGCATCTTCGAAGGCATCGTGACCTTCGAGGACCTTCTGGAAGAGATCGTGGGCGAGATCCAGGACGAAACCGACGAGGACGTCGATCCCGACATCGTGGCGACCGGCGGCGGCCAGTGGCTGGTATCGGGAACCACCCCGATCTCCAAGCTCAAGGACGAACTGGAAATCGACCAGCTCCCCGAAGACGACGAAGGCCACTACGACACCTTGGCCGGACTCCTGCTCTCCCTGATGGGACGGATTCCGTCCATCGGCGAATCGGTGGAATCGGGCAACTTCGTCTACCGCGTCGTCGACATGGACGGCCTGCGCATCGACAAGGTGGAGATCACACGGCTGAACCGGGAGCCGAAGGAAGCATAGCGGTTCCGGAAGCATAACCACCCCCCGCCTTCGGCGTACCCCTCCACGGGAGGGGAATTGAACAAAGCGCATTTAGCGTTCCTGCAGCTCATTCCCCTCTGCGGAGGGGTGGACGGCGCAGCCGGACGGGGTGGTCTGCGGTTCGGCCTTCTGCTGCTCCGTGGGGGTGCTGGCGCTGGCGATCGTCGCGTTGCGAGCATCGAGCAAAACCACCCCCCGCCTTCGGCGTACCCCTCCACGGGAGGGGAATTGAACAAAGCGCATTTGGCGTTCCTGCAGCTCATTCCCCTCTGTGGAGGGGTGGACGGCGCAGCCGGACGGGGTGGTCTGCGGTTCGGTCTTCCGTGCCTCGCCCTGAGAGTCAGCTCTCTGAACAGCCACCCTGATCGGGTGGCGGGCTTTCCACGGGGGCGCCCTTGGCGCCAAGGCGCCCTGCCGAAGCTGTAATGCCGTAGCAGTCGGCTCCGCTCAGGGACCGCCCCCGTTGTACAACAAGCTGATTTGGCCCGGTCGGTGAGCGGAGCGATGCAGTGAGCTTGCCGAACTGTCGAACCGCCGCGGGTCAGCGGGTGCCGTGCCGTGCGGGCGCAAAATCTTGCGTCCTTGCGGCATTGGGCGATGGTCTAGTTTTCATGGATGCCCAGCAAAGCGAGCCGTCTTGATGATCGTGGCGTCCGTCAGGAGGTGGGCATTCCACACCGAGCGCCTGGAGAAGCTGTTACCCCCCAGGGGAATGAAGGTATGAGCGAAATTCCTGCCCGCCTGCAACCTGCTCCCGAAGGTTACGCCGAATGGCTGGCCGACCTCAAGGGGCGCATCCACACGGCCCAGCAGCGCGCGACGCTTGCTGTCAATCGCGAACTGGTGCTGCTCTACTGGCAGATCGGGCGCGACATCCTGGAGCGCCAAACCGTCCAGGGCTGGGGAGCCAAGGTGGTCGACCGGCTGGCCGCCGACCTGCGCGCCGCCTTCCCTGGGATGAATGGATTCTCGCCCCGCAACCTCAAGTACATGCGGGCCTTCGCTCAAGCTTGGCCGGACGAACCAATTGTGCAGCAGGTTGTTGCACAATTGCCCTGGGGCCACTGTCTGGTTCTTCTGGACCGTCTGAAGACCCGCGAAGAGCGAGTGGCCTACGCCCAGGCGACGATCCAACACGGCTGGTCGCGCAATGTGCTGGACCATCAGATTGAAGCGCGACGGCTGGAGCGGTCCGGCAAGGCCGTCACCAACTTCGAGGTTACGCTTCCCAAACCCGAATCCGACCTGGCACGCGAATCCTTGAAGGACCCCTACAAGTTCGACTTCCTGGATCTTGGCGAGGACGCGCAGGAACGCGAGATCGAAATCGCCCTGGTGAAACATGTCACCTCGTTCCTGTTGGAGCTGGGCGCAGGCTTCGCCTTCGTGGGACGGCAGGTCGCGTTGGATGTGGGTGGCGAGGAGTTCAAGATCGACCTGCTCTTCTACCACCTCAAGCTGCGCTGCTACGTGGTGATCGAACTGAAGGCCGGCAAGTTCAAGCCCGAGCACCTGGGCCAGTTGGGCTTCTATCTCACCGCTGTGGATCGCCAGGTGAAGCACCCCCAGGACGGCCCCACCATCGGACTCCTGTTGTGCAAGTCCAAGAACAAGGTGGTGGCCGAGTACGCCTTGGGCGACAAGACCCAGCCCATGGGTATCGCCGAATACAAGCTGGTGGAATCCCTACCCGCCGAATTGCAGACAAGCCTTCCCTCCATCGAGCAGATCGAGCGCGAGCTGGCGATCGACACGGACGAGACCCCGGAAGAATCCTCCGCATGAGCGATCAAGTCTCCGTTGCGGCCCCTTCCGTCTCGACGGCTACGGCATTGCAGCTCATTCCCAGCTGTGGAGGTGAGTGACGGCGCAGCCGGGCGGGGTGGTCTGCGGTTCGGCCTTCTGCTGCTCCGTGGGGGCGACCGGGGACACCTCCGAATCCTGTCCATCGGCTGATCCATCAAAAATCGGGCGCCACCGCCGCCAAGGCGGGGTCGGTTTGGCCACCTAAAGGTGGCCCCGCCTGCTTTGTGATGCCGTAGCGGTCCTTCGGGCTTCGGGCATTCGCCCTCGGGCGATTCGTGAATCGCCCCTACGGCCCTACGTCCACCTGGCGCGGTGGTTGGCGCTTGGCCTCCTGCTGCTCCGTTGGGGCGACCGCACGGCGTTCAAGCGTTGGCGGTGCGCCGAAGGCGCAGGCACTTGCGGTGAGCGGCGTCGAACCGCGCCTCGCCCTGAAAACTTGCGGTGTCTGCCGAATCTGTGCCTCGCCTTGAGAGTCAGCTCTTTGGACAGCCACCCTGGCGGGTGGCGAGCCTGCCACGGGGGCGTAACCCGACGCCCCCGTGAACCCCGGCGGGCCAAGGACCCTCATGCCGGGTCCTTGGGACCAGGCACCAATGGGGACTCGCCCTCTCGGACCGCCCGCTGGTGTTCGCTTCCAACGCCACTGCCGTGGCGTTGGCCGGTGGGCGGTCCTGCGAATATGCTCGCCTCCCCTGGACCCCCGACAGTTTTCGGCGGCTCACGCCGCGGGTCAGCGGGCATTCCGCCTTCGGCGGAATGGGGCGTTTTTTGGCGGCAAAACCGGTGGAGATGGTCTAGTTTTCGAAGAGACCCAGCAAAGCGAGCCGTCTTGTCCCTCGGTGATTCTCCAGCTCGGTGTACCTACGCTCCTGCCGCGCAGATCGCGGTGGACACGCTCCTATGTGGGCTCCCGACACAGAGCACCCTCGCGACTCGTCGCCTCCCGGCATCGAGCCAAACTCGCCGCAGAGCCACCTGCACCTCCGCAAAAACAGGAATTCCACATAATGCGAAATTTTGCGTATTCACCAGAAGCAGGCAGGGCCAAGCAAGCCTCCCACCGCACGCAGAAGCCCACATAAGAACGAGACCGACCCTCCGGATGGGAAATTGCTGTGACCACAAGCAAAATCGGCCTGCGGCCGTGAAAAACAAACTGTCAAATTGATAAATGGTGGGGCTTGATCTTTTGTTTGAATTGCAACCGCATTACCATAACACAAGCAACGAGAAAAGAAAACGAATGAATCCGAAAAGGTATAGAGCGACAATAACTGCATTTAGCCTGCTAATGATTCTTCTAGTATTCATACTCGGATATCAAGCGATCATTAAACCAGTAGCAGAGCCAGATTGGTATCAAATTGCGCTTGGATTGGTTATAAATCTTGCATCATCCTCAATATACGACAACATACAAAGCAAAGACTTAAATGAATCGGAACAAGATCGCGTAAAAGTGCGAGGTGCAATCCGGGCAATAGAAAGGGAGACAACTGCAATATATTCTAAGCTAAGAATGATCAAGCTGAATATTGGAGCAGCAAAGCACAATATGAATCTGTGGGGGCCTGCAATTTTCACGACAGAAATCGCAATTGATCATACGCTATCCAACGCTCATTGCGTTGCAGAATTAGTTAAGAAAGTTGAAGTTTAACATGAACGCTGGCTTAAATATATTCGACAAAGAATCCGTAATCCTCTTTTCGAGAAAAGAAAATGAGCTGACTTTGTTTTCTAATGAACTTTCAAAATTGATCACAGCCTTTGATAATGAAATCCGAGCATTTAACAGCGCGATCCAAATCCAGATAGACCGACAGACAATCCCATTTGAATTAATGTATCCAAACAATGGCGGCATCTCGTGCGGATTAAGAAAATACATCCTTGGAGAGTCCCACATCTCATTCCTGATTAACTGGATTGACATCCATGCTGGGCGCTTTCAGATAGAATTAATTACCTCCAAAGGCGTTTTGTATAATCTTACAACATCATCAACGCTCAAGTTTTTGAAATCAAACTGGTGGTATGAACGTATTCAAGGAGGATTGACTATGGATGCAGCTTGGAACTTGGCTCGAAAAGATATTCAATCCAGCTTCGCCATAGAGGATGCGATGATTGAAAGAACATTTATTGAAGCTGTTATTCGGGAAGTGTTTGCGTAAAAATCTTCACATTTTTATACAAACAATTTCTTTCAAGCTGGAGTAGTTAACCAGACATCGAATTTGCCTCAACGCCAACGGGAGCAGCGAATCAATCAGACTTAATCAGACTCCTTGATCATTTGATTTTCAAAAACCACATAAATGATCACACAAAATCGAGGTCTTTGTTATTTCAAATTACGAGAATCAACTAGGCACTTTACACTCGCTCCAAATCTCCGAGGGCAAATCCATGAAGCAGATTCTTTTCCTTTGTGTCATAATATTGACCGTATCATGCAGCAATTCAGAACAACCAACCGAGGTCACTACGTATGTGGCCCAGCCAAGCCCTATGGGTATCTACTATTTAGGTAGCGATAGCTTGGCAAAGGGGCTAGATCGACCCATCCGATTGAAATTATTTTGCCTTACACCGAATGCAGAAATCCGTTACACTTTAGATGGCAGTGAACCAAATTCAAATTCCATTAAATATTCAGATCCCGGAATTCAATTAAATGGTACAGCAGTAGTCAAGGCGATAGCATTTAAAAATTCACATTCAAGCACCACCCTTTCATACCCGCTAAATTTCCAAGTTCAGACATGCACGGTTACCCGGAAGGCTGGCGGTGGTGGAGATCTCCCCTATTGGTTATCTTTTTCAAGCGAATCGCCAAATGCTGAAATTCATTTCAAACGCAACGGAATTCCAACAATCAAAGATTCGATTTTCAAAGACAGCTTATTGGTTAATAATTTATCAGCAGACAGCTTGATACAGGCGATTGCAGTCAATCGATCAAATTCTGCAATATCGCAATCTAAAGCCTGTGGCTACGCCATCAATTGGAATCCAAGATGGGACAACACAGGGGAGTATGGATTTGTTTTCGATAAGCGAGATGGCAAGTACTACAAAACAGTCAAAATCGGCACTCAGAATTGGTTTGCGCAGAATTTGAATTTTGGATATGCCTCGTCTACATGCGCAGGATTTAACGGTTATGAAGCGGGCAAAATGGATTTTGTTACTATGTCCTGCCTCTATGGACGTCAATATAACTGGGCCGAAGCTATGATGTTAGATTCAGTTTTTAATTATAAATATTCGGCGATAACTGGGATTCAGCAGGGCGTCTGCCCACAAGGATGGCATGTACCTGACTCAAGCGAATACAATTTATTAAATGCCTATTTTATGAATCATAAAGCTGCAAAGCATTGGTTTCGGCCTCTTGAATCTGGTTACCAATTTTGGACAGCAAATGAAGAACCTGACCTATTGTTGTCAGCCAATAAATTATTATCCTATGCAGTAGTTGAATATGGATTGACGCACTCTACTTTGCTGGAGAAAACTCATCGAAAACCAGTTCGGTGCATAATGAATTAGAACACGAAACCCATCCAAATTAACAGCACAAACCGAATCGACCCGAAATGGGTGACATAACAGCTTGAGCCCATATTTCATCTGATATGATCCGTTAGCAGGTCGCGAAAAAACTCGTGAACGCCCACCGGACCGAAGCATCTGCTTGCAAATAAGGAATAGCCTGAAGCTATGAATTAGTGCATTCAATGTGACGCAATCAAACCGAACGCCACACATTTTTGCACGCTTATTTGAGACAAAAAGGATTACTTTCACTCCCGCCATAATATCTAAAATCAGATGCCCATAATGTTATTGAACGTTTGAGAATCCAGTTATCAGGAAAGGCCATTAAAAATCGCGGGGCGCTCTGTTTTCGAAACAGAAACTCCGAAAACAATTCAATTTCAAGTCCCGGAGAGAAAAGAAAGGGCCTTTCGAGAGGAATATAGACATAGCACGGGTGTTGACTATAACGCATAATAAAAATCTCCATAAATAATTGCAAACGCAAAATCGACCACAAGCCATCAGACTTGATTCAATGCCAAACATAGTCAATTATTCGCGGCTTGTCAAGGGTGATTTAGGAGTCGTGATCTAGTTGAAACCATTCTATGCTTAAATAAAGGTGATCAGCAATTGAATGAAGTCGCCTCTGTTGAGATTTTGTTAAAAATATTGAAAGGAACCGCAGTGCTTCATGGAATAATGAGTCTGTCAGGACTACAACGTCAAAACAAATAAACCACCCCGCAGCAAGCTGCGGGGTATTTTCTGGCCAGCAAACTCGGGCCTGATGACACGAAGCAAGTTTCGGGGTATCAGACCCGAGGAGAATGAATCAATTATACAAAAGATCGGCAAATCCGCAAAGAAGAAAACAGCCAAGCTCCGCGTGGGATATTGTCATGTCCCCCTAGTTGGAAAATCGTAAGCTTGAGGCAATTGCGAACACCAATGAGGTCAAAATTTCTTCAGGAACATGTTGCGCCTTGTCGCATACAAGATGCATATTCAGCTCATGCGGAAGCCCCTGAACATCCTTCAAGACGTCTTCCCGATCTCCGATTTTCGTGAAAATGCGTCTTCAATAGTGGCAAGAATCAGGACGGATCATCGCCCACTCATCATTACCCAACATGGCAAATCGTCGGCAACACTGGCTCCAGCTGGATCATGCCAAGAAATGTTTGATCGGATTCAAATTCTTACTGATATCACTGAATCGGAAGAGGAAATAGCCAGTGGCGGAGGTATTGAACAAGACGTGCTTCGCAAAGAGCTGATGGCAAAATACAAAGCATGAAAATCATTTGGATGTCTGCTGCGTTTTGCCGATGTTCGCAACTAGGTGAAAATCAGAAACAGAACGCCCTTCGGCCATTGAGCGAAATTTCAATAACACGCAATAACTATCCAACCAATCATCGAGATTTCGCCTAAAAATGGCTAACAATGAACAGAAGATTTGGCGATCTTCAAACTTTGATGTTGAAGAGAAATGTATCGTGATCAAAGATTATTGTTCAAAACACGGCAGCTTCTCAGTTGGTGAAATCGCGTCATTTGTTGGCGAATCTTATAGTCGATACGATAATAGCAGCGCATATACCTTTCAATCAAATAGCGAGACGAGCTTAAAAACGCTTTTTATTAATGACGAAGACGCTGGGATTGAGACCTATATTAAACCTCTCTCTAAATAATTGGCATTTTTGACGATCAAATCCATCAAAGCGATGAATTATCTGGGCATAACAAAGACTAGGTGAATAGCCCCCGGTCTCAAGCTACGGGACGGGCTAGATGTCGCCCGTTGCTCCGACAACTCGATTGACGAGACCATGCACTCCCCTTCGGCCCTTGTCTGCATGAAACTTGTTGCGTGATCTGCTCAGGCGAGAGTATGTTATATGCATCACTCTTGGGGGATCGCATGAGAACGACGCTTGATTTGAATGATGTTTTGATTGATGAGGCGATGAAAATCACGGGTGAAAAGACCAAGACATCCGTCATTCATCGCGCGTTGGCCGATATGATTCGTCGGGAAAAGACGCTAAAGCTTCTGGATTACGCTGGGAAAGTTGACATTTCCATCGATTTGGACGCTTCCAGAGGGCGGAATTCCAAATGGTGAAGGTTCTTGTGGATACCAATGTTTGGATTGATTTTTTCAAACATGGAAAACACGTAAACGAAATTCGCTCTTTGCTGGAACAGCCGCGGCTGGTGACGAACGACGTTGTTTTGGCAGAATTGCTGCCGATCATCATTCACGATAAAAAAGAGGCGCTCGCCGATCTACTGAATGCTCTTGAGCGAATCCCCGTTTTTGTCAATTGGAATGGACTTATTGACGCCCAACAAAAGTGCTTGAAAAATGGCTACAATAAAATCGGCTTGCTTGACCTGATGATTCTGCAGACCTCGATCGAACACTCTTTGGAAATCTTCTCCGTAGACAAGCACTTTCAAGCTATCGCGAAAATATTCAAAATCAAATTATTCAAGCAACAAGCATAAATCAAAGAAACGACTCACGGAATCCCAATCAGCTTGTGCGTCTGCAACGACAGCCGCCAGACGGGATGCTCCAAGCAGATCCGCACCGCTTCCCGGATGTTTTCAGCATTGCGGACCGGATCGGGATCGTCCATGGGTTGCAGGAAGAAATTGTCGAAGGGCAGGGTGGCAAGCTCGGCCAGATCGAACGCCTGCGGCCACACGAGCTTCAATTCATGTCCGGACTTCTGGATCCAGCGGGTTCCGGCTTTGGGGCTCACGCAGATCCAGTCCACGCCTTGGGGGACCTCGCGGGTGCCGTTGGTTTCCAGGGCGATGTCGAAGCCTCGGGCGTGCAGGGCTTCGATCAGGGCGGGGTCCAGTTGCAGGGTGGGTTCGCCGCCGGTGATGACCACGCAGGGGGTTCCCGAAGTGCCGCGCCAGAGGTTGGCTACGGCGTCGGCGAGGGTGTCGGGCGATTCGTATTCGCCTCCGTGGTCGCCGTTGGTGGAGACGAAATCTGTGTCGCAGAAGCGGCAGGCGGCCGCTTGACGGGATTCTTCCTTGCCGTCCCACAGGTTGCAACCGGAAAAGCGCAGGAAGACCGCCGCGCGGCCGGTGCGGGCGCCTTCTCCTTGCAGGGTCGGGAAGATTTCCTTGACCCGGTAGGTCACGGTGCGCGCAGCCCGTACACGGCCAGGACCGGGTCTTCGTGGCCGGCTTGGTGGAACCCCGCCAGGCGCAGGCGGCACGAATCGCATTCCAGGCACGGGGCGCCGTCCGGGCGCGGGTCGTAGCAGGAACGGGTGTGGGAGTAGTCGACTCCCATGGACAGGCCCAGACGGACGATTTCCGATTTGGACAGTTTTTGGAGCGGCGCGACGATTTCGATCTTGCCGCCTTCGACGCCCACCTTGGTGGCCAGGTTGGCCAGCTGCTCGAACGCCTGGACGAATTCCGGTCGGCAATCGGGGTAGCCCGAATAGTCGACGGCGTTCACGCCGATGTAGATGCGCGATGCGCCCAGGACCTCGGCCCAGGCCAGGCCCAGGGAAAGGAACACCGTGTTGCGGGCCGGAACGTAGGTGGAGGGGATCCCGCCGCCGATCTCGTCGTCGGAGCGGCCTTTGGGGACGGCTCCGTCGCCGACCAGGGAAGAGCCGCCCAGGGCGGACAGGTCGATGTCCATGACCCGGTGCTCGACGGCGCCCAGCTCCACGGACACGTTCGCCGCCGCGGCGAGCTCGATTCCGTGGCGCTGGCCGTAGCGGAACGCCATGGTGTGGCATTCGAATCCGTCCCGCACCGCGCAGGCCAGGACCGTGGCGGAGTCCAGGCCCCCGGATAGAAGAACGACCGCTCGACGAATGGGACTCTGTGCCATAGTGGCAAAAAGATACCCAGCCGCGGCGCGGACCGCGAATTCGGTGGCTTCGCGAAGATCGGATCGATTGCATCTTTGGATCACGTGGAACGGATCATCGCGAAAATTCCCAGACCGTCGCCGAACTCGTGGCTCGCCATCGCCACCATTGCGACGTTCGGACTGTCGGTGGCCGCAGGATGGGCCCTGATCGGGCAGATCCGGTTCGAGAACGCCCACCACGAGCGGGCTCGGCGGCTCGGCGAGATCGTGGGGGTGCTTCGGCAGGACGGTCTGGCCAACGCCAAATCCGTCTCGCGCGACCTTGCCGCCAACGCCGCCGGATTCCTGGCTGGGGATTCGTCCTTGGCCCCGACGCTTCTCGCCCGGATGGATGGCGTGATGCGGATTTCCGGCGCCGACATGGCGTTCCTGCTGGATTCCAACGGTGTCGTGAAGATGCGGCTCCAGGCCCCGACGGAAACGGACATCCTGGGCAAGGACCTCGCCTTCCGCCGCTACCACCAAAAGGCCAGGCTCGGCCAGGAAGACGAATTCGCGGCCCTTGGAGTCTACACGCGCAGCCGCGGGATCTATTCGTCCACTCCGGTCCATGGCCGGGACGGACGATTCCTGGGCGTCGCGGTCTGCCGGCTTCCCGCCAGCCGCATCGAGAACGGATGGCTCTCCAAGCTCGACGACCCCGCGGCCCTGGTGACGCCGGAAGGCGTGGTGATCGCCTCCAATCTTCCCGAGTGGCGCCTGGGATCCGTGCGGCAGTCGGACAGCGCGATCCGACGAATCCTGTCGAGCCGGCAGTTCGGGGATTCGCTCTCGCCCTTGCCGCTGGATCTTCGCGAGGACGCGGTGGTCTGGAACGGCCGGCGTCGGGTCGCCGTGCGCGCGGCCCTCCCCGACGGCTGGATGCTCGTCTCCCTGCTCGACCGTTCGGCGCGTCTTCCGCTGACGCGTTCGCAGTTCGGCGCGGCCTTCGGGTTGGGCGCGGCCTGGTGCCTGCTGGCGATCCTGGGCGTGGTCGCCGCCGCGAGCATGAACCGGATCCGGCGCGGCGAATCCGATCGCAACCGCCTGACCAAGCGGCTCGAAGAAGCCGAACGCCTGGAGTCGCTGGGGCGCCTGGCCGGCGGGGTCGCGCACGACTTCAACAACGTCCTGACGGCGATCGTCGGATACGCGTCGGTGCTGGAATACAAACTGCCTGCGGAATCCACGGAAAAGGACCTGGCCAGGCGCGTCGGACTCGCCGCCAAGAGGGCGTCGGAAACCGTCCGCCAGCTGATGGCGTTCGCGCGACGTTCCGGGCTCCAGGCCAAACCGATCCCGTTCCACGACCTTCTGGCCGAACTGGTCTCCGATCTCTCCAGGACCTTCCCGGCCGACATCGAGCTGCGTCTGGAGCCGCGCGCGGAACGCGACATCGTGATCGCCGATTCGAACCACCTCCACCAGTCGATCCTGAACCTGTGCCAGAACGCCCGCGACGCCATGCCCGACGGAGGAAAGCTCCTGATGACCACGTCCCTCGTGGAAACGGGAGCCGGCAAGATCCTGGAGTTCCGCCTGTCCGACACGGGCAAGGGCATTCCCCCGGAAGCCCTGCCCCACATCTTCGAGCCGTTCTACACCAACAAGCAGGGCGGACGCGTCACCGGACTGGGGCTCGCCAGCGTCTGGGGGATCATCCAGCGCCACGGCGGCAACATCGCGGTGGAAAGCGCTCCCGGCAAAGGCACCGAATTCCGCATCCGGCTCCCGCTGGCGCCGCCCGGTGTGGAAGCCGAACGGAGCGGGTTCGGCTTCGCGAACCCAGGAGCCGGTCGACGCCTGCGCGTGGTCGCGCTGGACGACGATCGCGACGTGCTCCAGGTGATCCGGACCATGGTGGAATCGCTCGGACACGAGATCGAGGTCTTTTCCGAATTCGGCACGATGTGGGAATGGATGAAAGAGAGTGCCTCGCTGGATCTGGTGGTCCTGGATGTCGAAATGCCGGGGACTTCGGGGTTCGAAGCCATCCGCAAGATCCGCATCAGCTATCCGGACATCCCCATCATGATCGCTTCGGGAAGGTTGTCTTCGACCACCATCGACGAGCTCAGGCAGCTCGGGATCGAAACGTTCCTGAGAAAACCCTTCGGCGCGCAGGAAATCGGGATCTCGATCGGCCAAGCGGTCGGCCGCAAGCCCTGACCGCCCTCCGAACCGGCGCGAACGCCGCCCCACCGCCAGAAAGCCCATGAACTTCTTCTTCGCCATCGCCCTCCTGGCCCAACCGCAGACGATTTCCGTCTTCGATTCGATCGGCGCGCGCCGCCCCGCGATCCGGATTCCCGAGATCGCCCCGTCCTGGGCTCCCGCGACGCTCGCCAACCGCCTGGTTCCCGACATCGGCGAAGGCGCCCGGTCGGAAAAGGCCCGCGCCCTGCTGCGGAGCTGGAGCGCGACCTTCCGCGGCGGCTGGAAGAGCGATTTCGCCGAATTCCGCAGGCGGTGGCCAAAATCGCATTCCGACGGAACCTGGCCGGTGCTGGCGGCTTCGTTCTGGCGCTCCAGACCCGACCAGGAACTGCAGAGCGCTCCGGGACTCTCGGGACTTTCCGCGGCGGCCTCGCTCGCCGAGTGGGTCCGCTGGCTGGAAACGGCCCCCCTGGCGGCGCGACTGGCGCTCGCCGACGTCACCAGTCGGGAATTGTCCAAGCCCGGCGCCATCGACGCCACCACGCTCCCGGTGGGAGGATCGTTCTCGCTGGACCTGTCGTCGGCCCGGTTCGACGGGCCCGTGCGGATCTCGATCGAACGGCTCGCGCGGCGCGGAACCGAATTCTCCCTGCGGCGGGAATCCGAACACACCTGGAACGCCCCCGCGGCCCGCCCCGTCTGGACATCCAAGGCGCACGTGTCGCCCGGCCTGTACCGGTACGTGTGGACGGCCAACGGGTTCTACCAGCAGGCCCTGGTGCACGTGGGGAACCTGAAAGTGGTGGGCATCCCGACCGACAGCGGCATGCTGGTCTGGGCCCACGGGACCGCGAAGGCGCCAACCCGGCTGGTGTGGAAGTCCAAATCCGGCAAGACCGACAGCTTGACGGTCGATCTGTCCGCTCCCGCGCACCTTGGATTCCCGCGCGGCTCCGATTCGGGTCTGGTGGGGGTGGTTTCCGGAACGGAATTCGCGACGCTGCGCCTGCGTCGAGCGCGCCCTGCTCGTCAGGAAGAACTGGGCCTTCCCGAACAACGGGACCGGCGCGGCTTGCCGATCCTGGTGGGCCCGCGACCGGGAGGGTCGTCGGGATGGCACGCCACGAGCCTCCTGGAGCGCGACGCGTACGAGCCCGGCGAGACCATGCGGTTTTCCGGATGGATGCGCCATTTCGACCCTTACGGCGAGCCCGACAAGCGCCGCCCCGATTCCCTCCGATGGACGTTGGAGCCGTTTTCCGGCAAGGAGGTCCACCGCTGGGTTCCGGTCGACTCGAACGGATTCTGGCAGGATTCGGCCACCGTCGGGATCAAGGGACGCCTGCGCGTGTCCGCCCTGGCCGCCCAAGGCGCGATCCAGGAGCCTTCCTACTGCGATCCCGGGAACATCTTCCGCGTGTCCGATCCCGCCAATTCCTGTCTGGAAGACCTGGACCGCTCCCCGCTCCCCGCCGGCGAACCCGACACGATCGAGGTTGAGCTGGACCAGGACCAGGCCCGGGCGGGCATGCTCGTCCTGACGCGCGGGAAGGCCCTCGATTGGCGCCGCTTCACCGACACTTCCGGCGCCAGGATCCGGATTCCCGCCGACCACCGGTTGTCGGGCGGGGCCTCCATGGTCGTCGTGACCCCGACACCCGACGGATGGTCGGCCTGGCGGGGCCGCGTGTCGGGGACCGACGCCTGCGCGGAATCCCGATTCCCGCTCCGGATCGCGACCGATCCCGCCCGGCAGGTGCCGGCGGGATCGCCGATCCCCGCCCTGGCGGTGCGGGACGCGTCCGGTGCCGGCGTCGCGGGCATGTCGATTTCCGTCCGCCTGGTGCCCGACGCGACGGCGGCCTCGCTGCGCCCGCTTTGCGCGGCGCTCGACAGGTCCACGGCTTCCACCGAAGCCTACACCGGCGACGGAACCTGGACCACCTGGGGACTCGTGGAGCCCGAATTCCAATCGGTGGACAAGCGCCGCGACCCCGACGTCTTCGAGCGCATCGGGGTGCGGCCGTTCCCGCCGATCTGCATCGTGTGCGGCCCCTGGAAGGGCTCCTGGGACACCAAACCCGGGAAGGCGCGGCTGCCCGGATCCTGCGGATGGTCCTTCCCGACGCGGGATTGCGCGAAGCGGGATCGACTCGGGTTCCGCGAAGCGTTCTCGGTGCGCGTCGCGACGGACTCCTCCGGAACCGTCGACCTGGGCGCGACCTGGCCCGGCCAAGCGGGGGCGTGGCGCCTGCAGGCCTGGGGCATCGACGCGTCGGGACGGATCCTGGCCTGGGAACGGACCGTCCACGTCCGCTGACCGCCGCCGCGCGCGGCCGTTGGCAGACACATGTTGTCGACATCGCGGAAATGCCGTATCATCCGATCCGAAGTTCTCCAATGGGGCTGCGGCAAAACGCCGCATCCAATGACGATTTTCGACGAACGATCTTGTTTGTCGTGGACGTGACACGTCCCGCGAAAGGCGCGAAGAAATGACAGATCCCATACACATCCTGCCTGCGCTGGATCCGCTGCCGATCCCCGCACCGGTGGCGCTGTTCAAATTCCTCCACCATCTGACCCTGGGGCTCCACTTCGGGGCGCTCCAGCTTCTGCTGGGCGGACTGGTCCTGGCCACGATCTGGAACATCGTGGGGCACGCCAGCGGATCCAGATCCGCCATCGGCGCGTCGGGAACCGTCGCCAAAAAACTCACCATCGTGACCACCTACGTGGTGAACTTCGGCGTGCCGCCGCTGCTGTTCGCGCAGATCCTCTACGGACAGGCGCTGTACACCTCCAGCGTGCTGATCGGCGCGTGGTGGATCGCGGTGGTGTTCCTGATCCTGATCGCCTACGCGCTGCTCTACCGCATGACGACCCTCGCCGACGCGGGCCGACCCTGGTGGCATTGGGGCGTGGTTTCGTTCACGCTGCTGGCGCTGGTGGGCAGGGTGTTTTCCACCAACATGACCCTGATGCTCACGCCCGAGGTGTGGTCGACCATGTACGCCTCCAACCCGTCGGGCACCGACCTCCCGCCCACCGATCCGACCATGTGGCCCAGGTTCGCGGTGATGTTCCTGGGCGCGTTCTCGCTGGGCGCGCTGGGCACCTCGCTCTGGTCGCACCTTTCCTCCGTCGCCGACGACGCCCGCGTGTTCCTGCGCCGCTGGTCGGCGATTTCCGCGATCGTCTTCCTGCCGCTGCTGGGCGCCGCCGGATCGTGGGCCCTGGATTCGCAGCCGGAATCCGTCCGCGCCGCGCTCATGGGCGGAACGGGCGCCACCCTCGCCTACGCGTGGGTCGGATCCATCGCCCTGGCGTTCGTGGCCGCGCTCGCCCTGCTGGCGACCTCGCGCTCGCGCTCCGCGCTGGCCCCCATTCTGGGATCGGTCGCCGGAACCACCGCGATCGGGCTGTGGACGGTCCTGCGCGACATGGTCCGCGACCTGACCCTGGCTCCCAAGGGGCTGGACGTGTGGGCCACCCCCGTCGCCACGAACTGGGTCGTGGTCGGGATCTTCCTCTTTTCGCTCGTGGCCGGGCTGGTCCTGCTCGGCTGGCTCGTGTCCGTCGTGGCCCGCGCGACTCCGCTGGAGAAGAACCATGTCTGACGAATCCCGTCAAAACCCGGAACAACCGGAATCCGACGACTCCCGCCGGACCTTCCTGAAGGTCGCGGCCGGCGCGCTGGGCGCCTGCTACGCGGGAGGGATCGGATACCCCGTCTACCGCTACCTGGCCTCGCCCGTGGAAAAGGCCGAATCGGTGGCCGCCGTGAACGAGGTCACCGTGCCCGACGCGACGTCCATCCCGCGCAACGCCGCGCTGATGTTCAAGTTCGGCACCAAGCCGGCCATGCTGATCCACCACGAGGACGACACCTGGACGGCCGTGTCGGCCGTGTGCACCCACCTGGGATGCACCGCCGGCTACGACCCGCAGGAAAAGCGGATCTTCTGCCCCTGCCACAACGGCGTCTACGACGCGAAGACCGGGGCCAACGTGTCGGGCCCCCCACCCAAACCGCTCGACCGGTTCAACGTCGAGATCGTCGAAGGAAAGGCGGTGGTCTCCCGTGCCTGACACCGACAAGCTCCCATCCAAGGTCTACGGCTGGCTGGACGAACGCCTGGGCCTGACGGAAATCGTCGCCCTCGCCGGCCACAAGCGCGTGCCCGAGCACAAGCATTCGTTCTGGTACTACTGGGGCGGCATCACGCTGTTCTTCTTCATCGTGATGTGCTTCACGGGCGTGCTGCTCCTGCTGTACTACCGTCCCGGCGAAGAAGCCTACGAATCGGTCCGCATGATCACCTACGAGATCCACTTCGGATGGCTGATCCGTTCCACGCATTCGTGGGCGGCCAACCTCATGGTGGCGTCGGCGTTCGTGCACATGTTCAGCACCTACTTCATGAAGGCCTACCGCAAGCCGCGCGAGTTCCTGTGGTGGTCGGGGCTGGGCCTGCTCTCGCTGGCCATGCTGTTCGGGTTCAGCGGCTACCTGCTTCCCATGGACGAACTCGCGTTCTTCGCGACCAAGGTCGGACTGGCGATCCCCGGGACCATCCCGGTCGTGGGCCCGTGGATCTCGGACCTCGTGCGCGGCGGACCGGAGATCAGCGCCTATACCATCTCGCGGTTCTTCGCGCTGCACGTGGTGATCCTGCCGGCGCTGTTCATCCCGCTGCTCATGTTCCATCTGGCGCTGGTGCAGAAGCACGGCATGTCGATCCCCGAAAGCGAAGAGGCCAAGCCGGAATCGGAACGCAAGTCCATCCCGTTCTTCCCGAACTTCGCGATGAAGGATCTGGCCATGTGGCTGATCGCCCTGAACGTGCTGGCGCTTCTGGCCGCGGTGTTCCCGTGGTCGCTGGGTCCGGCCGCCGACCCGCTCAAGCCCGCACCGGCCGACATCCATCCCGAGTGGTACTTCATGACCTCGTTCCAGATCCTCAAGATCTTCGGGGCGTGGTTCCCGGGCGCCGTGGGCGAATTCCTGGGGCTCGCGTCGTTCAACCTGGGCGTCGTGCTGTGGGCCATCGTGCCGCTGTTCGATCCGACGTCGAAATCCGGCAAGTGGGGCGTGCGCGCCACCTACTTCGGGATGTTCATGCTCGCCGCCATCCTCGTCACCACCATCTGGGGCTACGCGGTTCTGCCCGCGACGCCCTGAACGGAGCCATCCTTCCATGAACTATCCAGTCTGGGACGTACCGGTGATCGGGTCGGGCCTGGTGATCGCCATCATCGCGGTCATCCACATCCTGATCTCGCACTTCGCCATCGGCGGCGGCCTGTTCCTGGCCATGACGGAGACCAAGGCGCTGCGCGAAGGCCGGCGCGACTGGCTCGACCGCCTGCGCAAGCATTCCAAGTTCTTCCTGGTCCTCACCGGCGTGTACGGCGCCATGACGGGCGTGGGGATCTGGTTCTCCATCGGGCTGGCCAACCCCGAAGGCACCAGCACCCTCATCCACAACTTCGTGTTCGCCTGGGCGGCCGAATGGGTGGTGTTCCTGGTGGAGCTGTCGCTGGCCGCGGCCTACTACTACACCTGGGGGCGCATCCCCGACAAGACCCACGAGAAGATCGGGTGGCTCTACGCGTTCACGTCGTTCCTGACGCTGTTCATCATCAACGGCATCCTGACGTTCAAGCTCACCCCGGGCCCCGAATGGCTGGCGCTGGCGGGGACCGGTCGCGAAGCGGAAGCGTTCTTCCAGGCGTTCTTCAACGACGGATTCTGGCCGAGCCTGGGGCTGCGCTCGCTGGCGTGCGTGTCGTTGGCCGGAATCTGGTCGCTGGTGTTCTTCAGCCGCATCGACCGCGAGACCGACGGCGAGGTCAAGATCCAGCTGATCCGCTGGTCGGCCAAGTGGCTCCTGCCCGCGTTCCTCCTGATGCCGTTCTTCTTCGCCTGGTACCTGCTCATGGTGCCCGGCGAACACCGCGACCTGATGACCCTGGGCATGAGCACGATCGGATCGGGCGCGTTCACGCAGGTGACGCGCATGGCCCTGATCACCCTCATGACCACGGCGACAATCGGCCTGGTGACCTATTTCCTGGCGTGGCTGAACCCGCGCGACTTCTCGTTCGGGCACGGCGTGTCGCTGCTGTTCCTGGCGCTCATCGCCACCGCCGGCGCCGAAGGCACGCGCGAGATGCTCCGCAAGCCGTTCGTGGTCAGCGGGTACCTGTATTCCAACAGCAACCGCCTGGCCGACGTCCCGCGCAAGAACGCCGAAGGCTACCTGGCGCGCTCGCCCTGGAATCCCGACCGCGGCGACCGCCCCACCGTCAGGACCGGCGAACGCATGTTCCAGGGACAATGCCTGTCGTGCCACACCGTGGACGGCTACAGGTCGATGCGCAAGCTCCTGCACGGCCGCGACGGCAAGGCGATCGGGAACATCCTCCAGATGCTGCACGAGAACGCCCCCGATTCCCCGTACCGGAAGTTCATGCCGCCGCTGGTGGGGACGCCCGCCGAGATCGAGGCCCTGCGCCAGTACCTGGACATCCTGGTCAACGGCAAGCTGACCTCCCCGATCGTGGATCCATCGGCCAAGGCCGTGCCGGATTCCGTCAAGGTCGACACCCTTGCCGCCCCGGCGATCGACACCGCGAAGAAGGACTCGGCTGCCCCCGCCGTCCGGGACACGTCCAGGTCGACCGCTCCGGCCGCCAAGGATTCAGCCAGGATCTGACCGGTCAGGACGCCGCGCGCAACGGGATTCCCGCGCGCAGGTGCCAGTCCACCGTGCGGCGCAGACCTTCGAACACCGGCACTTCGGGCTCCCACCCGAGGTGCCGTTTCGCTTTGGAGATGTCGGCCATGGTGGCGTCCATGTCGGCCGCGTGGGCTGGATGCCGTTCCACCAGCGCCTTGCGCCCGACCAGCGATTCGGTCCACGCCAGGAACCCCGAAATGGAGATCGGACGGTTCCCGCCCCCCAGGTTCAGGATCTCGTAGCCCAAGGGCTTTTCGGCGAGGATCGTGCCGCGACAGATGTCGTCGACGTAGGTGAAGTCGCGCGACTGCGAACCGTCCCCGTATATGGTGACGGGGATTCCGGTGCGGACGTTCTCCACGAAGCGGTAGGGCGCCATGTCGGGGCGCCCGCAGGGACCGAACACGGTGAAGTACCGCAGGACCGACACGTCGATGCCGTACTGGCGGTGGTAGGTGTAGGCCATCACCTCGGCGGCCTTCTTGGAGGCCGCGTAGGGAGAGATCGGCGTGTTCACCGCCGAATCCTCGCGAAACGGCAGAGGCAGGCCCGCGTACAGGCTGGACGTGGAGGCCAGAGCAAATTTTGTCACACCGGCGCGGCGCATGGCTTCCAGGAGATTGAGCGTCCCGTCGGCGTTGGTGCGCATGTAGACCCACGGGTTCTCCATGCTGTAGCGCACGCCGGCCCTGGCGGCCAGGTTGAACACCGTGCGGAACTCGTACCTCCCGAACAATCCGCCGACGGCCTCCCAGTCTTCGATGTCGACCTTGTGGAACCGGAATCCGGGCCGGACCAGCAGCTCCTGCAGACGGTGCGTCTTGAGCGCGGGGTCGTAGTAGTCGTTGAGGTTGTCGACGCCCACCACTTCGTCGCCGCGATCCAGCAGCATCGCGGCCACGCGCGACCCGATGAACCCTGCCGCCCCCGTCACAAGCACGGCGCTCACGCGAAGGCCCTGCGCAGCGAAGACACGCTCGCGAGTTCGCCGCCCAACAGCGCGCTGGGGATCACCTCGCATTCGGCCCAGCAGCCGCGGCACCGCAGCACCCATCCGCGCCAGCGCAGGAGTTCTTCGGAGTTCCAGGTCGATTCGAACTCGCCGCGCAGGATGTTCCCCGCCACCTTGCTGTTGAACTGGCAGACGGGGATGTCGCCGTTGGGAAGGATCCTCAGATGCCCGGCGAGCGCCGTGCAAGGGGGATTGGGCTCGCCCTTGCCTTCCAGGATGCGGCTGCGGATGCCTTCCAGGTAGTAGCCCTTGGCGATCCGGCTGGCCAGCGGCAATTCCCGTCGGTCGGCGTCCAGCTTCCGGAAGAACTTCTCCAGCAGATCCCTGTCGATGGGGTTGGCGGTCGTGAACGATCCGGCCACGCTGGGCGAAAGATCGACGGCCGAGCTCGTGGAATAGGTCGCGCTTTCGGCGTAGGCCACCACGACCTGGTGGGGCACGCCCCATTCGCCGAGCATCGCGTGGAGTTCGTCGTAGGCGTGGATCCCGCGCTCGTCGACCACCGTCTGGTTCACCGAGACGTCCACGCCCAGCCGCTTGCCGTCGCCCGCGAGCTTGCGGATCGTGGCGGTGGCGGTGCGGAACGCGAAATCGCGGCCTCGGATGTCGTTGTGGAGTTCTTCTGGGCCGTCGAGCGAGACCAACATGTGGAGCCGCCGCGAGGTGGTCCGTCGGCGCTCCTCCAGGAATTCCACGATCCGGTCGGTGAGGAACCCGTTGGTGGTGACCTGGATGTATTCGGGCTTGATCCGCGATTCCAGGGCGCCCACGATCTCCGACAGATCCTGCTTGAGGAACGGCTCGCCCCCCGTGAGACGCACCAGCGTGATGGACGTCGGGAGCCTGCGCACCGCCTCCAGGCAGCGGGCCGTGTCGAGCTCGTCGTCGGCGGGTTTGCGCCACGAATCGCACATGGAGCAGCGCGCGTTGCACCGGAAGCTCAGGGTCCAGGTGAGCATGCGCGGCAACGGGCGCCCGCCCGAGGCCGGACGCAGATTCCGGGAGGCGATGCCGATGGCCGTGCGGATCATCCCGCCACCCCGCTGGCGACGGATTCCGACGCGACGGGACGGAATCCGGCACGCGATTCCGAAGCCAGTCCGGACAGCACGCCTTCCACGATGCGGGACACATCCTGGTTCCCGGCCGGGATGCGCCAGCGCATGGCGTCCTTGAACCGCGTCGCCTCGGCGTCGAACCCGCCCAGCGCGCGCGCGTCCAGGGCGGCGACGGGCAGGCAGCGCCCCACGCCCATCCGTTCCACCCAGAACCCGTTGATCTCCTGCTCCCAGTTCCCCGGTTCGGGCATGGCCAGCACCGGCTTGCCCAGATGCAGGGCCTCGCCCACCACCTGGTTCCCGGCCGTCGCGACCAGGAATCGGCAGCGCGCAAGGTCGCGCACGAACCCTTCGCGGTCCACCGGGAGGAACTCCACCTTGCCCCTGGGTTCGCGCGCTCCGGCACCGTAGACCCGCACCGGATGCCCGCACGATTCCAGGGCGTCCAGGACGTTGGGCGCCGGGTCGCGCCTCAGGTAGGCCAGCACGAGATCGTCCTGCGAAGGGGCCGCATCCAGGATGTCGCGCCCCAGCAGAACACCGACCTGGCGCACGTCCTTGCCGGGCCGGTGCCGCAGCGGAGGCCGGTAGAACGACGACACCACGGTGGTCTTCTGGCGGGAATAGAACGCTCCCGTGAACAGGCCCATGACGGCCGCCCGGATCCGGGACGCCACGGGCATCTCCGACAGGTCGCATTCCAGCAGGAAGTGCTGGTGGTCGATGCTGATGTAGGGCACGCCCTCCTTGCGCGCCGCGCGCGGCAACAACGGCTCGAAATCGGTGATGACAAGATCCGGCTTGGCCAGCGCGACGATCCTGCGCAGTTCGTCGACGCGCGCGGGGAACCTGCGCAGTTCGCGCAGGCCGGCCAGCAGCGTGCCGGGGTAGTCGAGCTTCCCGCCGGCCCGGTAGCGGAACGACAACCCGTCGATGGGATGGATCCCGACATCCGTCCCCCGGTAGATGGGCCCCAGGAGCGTGTAGGCCTGGCCGGGCGCGAAGAGGGTGACGTCGTGACGCGTCCGCAGGTCTTCGACGATCGCGCGCACCCGGGTGGCGTGACCTCGGCCTTCGCCGGACATGGAATAGAAGATGGTCGCCATGCCGAGCAAGATGTCAATCGCCCCGCCCCGATCATAGGCGCCGAGGCGCTTCGCAACGCTCCGGAAACGTCCGCCCAACAGCCGCGACACGTCGGACCCCGGTCCACCGGGATCGCGCCCCGCGCCAAGCGTCACCTGGGAGGCGGGAACCTCGCGAGCTTGCGCTGGAGCGAACGGCGGTCGATCGCCAGCACCCTGGCCGCCTGGCTGACGTTGCCTCCGCAGTCGGAGAGCACCCTCTGGAGATGTTCCCATTCCACCCGGTCCAGGGACGGCGTGACGGAATCCGTCTGGATCTTGCGTCCCTCGAACGCCGCCTCCACCTGGTCGGCGTCGGCGGGCTTGGTGAGGTAGTCCGAAGCCCCCGACTTCACCGCTTCCAGCGCGGTGGCGATGGATCCGTAGCCGGTCAGCACCACCACCCGCGCGTCGGGGCGCGCGTCCTTGAGCCACGCCACCAGTTCCAGTCCGTTTTCCTGCCCGATCCGGAGATCCACCAGCACGAACGCGGGCAGGAATTGTCGCACCATCTCCTTGGCGTCGACCACAGACCCCGCCGTGCGCGTGTCCCACCCGCGCCGCGACATCGACACGCCCAGCCGTTCGCGGAACGGCGCGTCGTCGTCGACCAGAAGCAGGCGCCCGCGGGTCACGACGGCTCCGTCCGCGAGGGGATGGCCATCCGGAACACCGATCCTTCGCCGGGGCGCGAATCGATCTCCAGCGAGCCCTGCACGCGCTCCACGAACGTGCGCACCAGGAACAGGCCCAGCCCCATGCCCCGGCCCGGTCCCTTGGTGGTGAAGAACGGCTCACCCGCCCGCAGCACCGTGGAAGGATCCATCCCTTCGCCGCGGTCGGCCACCTCGAACACG
>JAKPQQ010000305.1 GCA_029557215.1 Fibrobacterota bacterium
ATGGGGCGGTAGTGCTCCTTGAACACGTAGTCGCCGTCGATCTTGTCGGCCACGGCCATGCCCACTTCCGCGACGTTGTAGGCGTTGTGCCCCTCGTAGTGCATCCAGATCACGAACTTGCCGGTCTTCTTGTTGTGCAGGATCTTGGCGCGCTCCACCGTGGCGTTGTTGTTCAGGAGCGGGTCGGAATCCTTGCGCAGGATCTGCTTCACGTATTTCCAGTGCACGAGGTCGGTGGAGGAGTAGAGGTTGATCCTGACGAACGTGCTGTTGTTGGCCGAGCGATCCATGCCCCAGAGGTACCAGAGGCCGTCGACCTTGATCAGGCCGCCTTCGGTGGCCGCGACGAGCTTGCCGCGGTCGTCCCGCCAGTCGCCCGTGGGAACGACGGGATCGCTGCAGGCACCCGATGCGGCCTGGAACGCCAGCAGCAGGACGGAGACCGCACGAAACGCAGCACTGGAAAGATTCGCCATGATCGCACCTCCGCAGGGCGTGGAAAGCGGCATCGCCCAAAACGGGTACCTTCCATGCGCGCCTGGACTGTCAGGGAAACAATGCATGCACGAAAGCGAAATCGCATGCAAATCATGCGTGCCGGCGATGAAGAAACGCCAACACCGCCTCCGACCGGGACCGCCCCTTCCGGATGGTGTCAGAGCGAGATCCGTCACTCCCCGGGGAAGGGCTCCATCCGGAACTTCACCGTGGTCCCGCGGCCCACGGCGCTTTCGATCGCGACGTCGCCTCCATGGCGCTCCACGATCCGGTGGACCAGCGCCAATCCGATGCCGTCGCCTTCGAACTCGTCCTTGCTGTGGTATCTCCGGAAAGGCTGGAACACGTCGCGGAAGCGGACTGAATCGAAGCCCACGCCGTTGTCGCGGACTTGGATCCAGCCGTCTGCGGACCAGACCTCCACGAGCGCGGGAGAAGAGCCCCTCGAATACTTGATGGCGTTCCCGAGCAGGTTGCGCCAGACGTTCTCGAACATGCGGGGATCGCATCGCACGGAAGGCATCGGCTGGAAGCGCGCCACGATCTCCCGCCCCTTCTCGAGACCTGACAGCTCCGACCAGATGTCGGCGAGCATGCGGTCGACCGAGGGGCCGTCGATTTCCGCGATCCGCAGCTCGCTGCGTCCCCAGCGGGCGAGATCGAGAAGGCCGTCGATCATGCTGTTCATGCGCTGCGCGGCCACGTCGATGCGCTCCAGGATGCGGAGCGCTTCCGGGTCGAGGCTTCCGGAATGGTCTTCCAGAAGCACGCGCGCGAAGCCGGACATGCTGCGCACCGGAGCCCGCAGATCGTGGCTCACGGAATCGGTGAAATGCCCCAGTTCGCGCAGGGTCGCTTCGAGATGGGCCGTGCGCTCCTCGACCTTGCGTTCGAGTTCCGCGGCAAGCCGATCGGCGGCCTGTCGCGCGAACGCCGTTTCGTGGAGCTGCTTGCGCAGGGCGGCGAACATGCCGTCGATCACCTTCCAGAAGCGCCGCGTGAGGTATCCGATCAGCAGGGTGCTCCCCCCCACGAAGATCCACCCCTTCGCCACGGCGATGCGGGTGGACACCTCCGTGGGCAGATGGAGGGACTCCAGGAAGAGATCGGAGGCCACGATCCAGAGCGCCCCGAAGATCGCGTACGCGGCGGGAACAGCCACGGCGGACGAGCGAAGCTTGCCCAATGGCGAACGACCGCTGTCGTCGATGTTCAGGGACCCAGGCAGGGATTGACGCATGTCCACTCTGTCGTATGTCGGAACACGGATGTCTCGGTACCATTTCCTTTATACCGTATCCGCAGCCGTTTCGCCGCTACATTCCTGTTGTGAAATCCTCAATCCCCTGCGGGAGGAAACCCCTCGCGAAGCACCGACCGATGCTTTAGGTTGGAATACATGAAGAAATTCACCCGGATCTTCCTCCTTCCGCTCGTGGTGTTCGGAACGTTCGCCACGCCCGCTTCGGCCGCCGAAGGCGACGGCTCCCCGCAGGACCCCAACATCCTGTACGTGGGGCGCTGGGACAAATCGAACGCCTCGGCCCCACACAGCTACTGGGGCGGCGCGTACGTGCGCACCGGATTCACGGGAACAAGCCTCTCCGTGAAGCTCGGGAAGAGCGCCGACATCGCCGTGTTCATCGACGACAAGGCCCCCGTGTTCAAGATGGGAGCCAACGGCACGGTCAACCTGGCCTCGGGGCTCGCTTCCGGGAACCACACCGTGAAGGTCGTGGCGCGTTTCCAGGCAGACCAGCTCGTGTTCCAGGGATTCGTGCTCGCCCAGGGCGCCAAGACCCTCCCCGCCCAGAAATCCAAGGCCCTGATCGAATTCATCGGCAATTCCATCACGTCCGGCTCGGTCACCACCAACGGCAACGTGAGCG
>JAKPQQ010000011.1 GCA_029557215.1 Fibrobacterota bacterium
CGGCATCCCACCACAACGGCAGCCCACCACAACGGCATCCCACCACAACGGCATCCCACCACAACGGCATCCCACCACAACGGCATCCCACCACAACGGCATCCCACCACAACGGCATCCCGCCACAACGGCATCCCGCCACAACGGCAACCACGCACAACGGCGCCACGGATCGACGATGCGTCCGCATTGGTTCCCGCGGTGTCGGGCGGTTACCTTGGCACCCACCATGAACACGACGGAACTGTTGGCGCCCGCGGGCGATCTGGAACGCATGCGCATCGCCTTCGCCTACGGGGCCGATGCCGTGTACGCGGGGCAGCCCGCGTTTTCCCTGCGCGGGCGCGCCAACGGGTTCAAGACCATCGACGACATGAAGAGTGCCATCGACGAGGCGCATTCCCAGGGCAAGAAGTTCTTCGTCGCGTCCAACCTGTATCCGCACAACGCCAAGATCGAGGCGTTGCAGAAGGCGCTGGCCGAGCTGGTCGAGGTGGGACCCGACGCCTTGATCATGGCCGATCCCGGCATGATCGGTTGGGTGCGCAAGACGTTTCCCGACCAGACGATCCACCTGTCGGTGCAATCGCACGCGGTGAACTGGATCACCTGCGCCTTCTGGCGGGACATGGGGGTCAAACGCGTGATCCTGGCGCGCGAGCTCAAGCTGCGCGAGATCGCCGACATCCGCGCCAAGGTTCCCGATCTGGAACTGGAAGTGTTCGTGCACGGATCGGTGTGCATGGCCCAGAGCGGGCGGTGCATGATTTCCAACTACTACGAACACCGCGACGCCAACCAGGGCAATTGCAACAACGCCTGCCGGTTCCCGTACGAACTGACCGCCACGTCGTCGCATCTGCCCGAAGGCGAGGCGATGCGCGTCACGGAAGACGAACACGGCACCTACCTGTTCAATGCCCGTGATCTGTGCGCCTTGCCGATCCTCGACAAGGTGGTGGAATCCGGCGTGGCCTCCCTCAAGATCGAAGGCCGCACGCGTTCGCCGTACTATGTGGCCCAGGTGGTGCGCGGTTACCGGTTGGCGCTCGATGCGATCGCGCGTGGCCAAGGCGTCCCGCCCCAAGCCCTGCGCGCCGTGATGGACACCGACTCGCGCGCCTGGATGAGCGGGTTCTACACCTCCGACGACCCGTTGCCGCAGATGCTGGACAAGGAACGCGAGACCGAGCTGCAAGCCGAGGTCGTGGCGCAGTTTCGCGAGTGGGATCCGGCGGGCAGGATCAGGGTGTCGGTCCGCAAGCGGATCGCGGAAGGCGAATCGCTGGAGCTTCTGACGCCTGCGGGAGTGGAATCATTCCGGGCGACGGGGATCGTGAACCATCGAGGGGAATCCGTCCAAATGGTGCATCCGGGAATGGAAAACTGCTGGATGGATGCCCCCGCCCAGCTTCCCGAATGGTCTTTCCTGGTGCGCAGGCTCGGTTCGGCGTCCAATCCGGGAGATGCGGGCGTTATCTAAATTGTCGACCGCACAGTCGATGATCGAGCACCCAGTCGATCGCCACCACACCCGAATCGTAGGTTCACATGCGCTGGATTCCCGTTTCCATTTTCCTTGCTTCCGTCGCGTTCGCGGCGGTTCCGTTCACCTTTCCCGCAGGCGTGCCTGCCAAGGCTTCGCAGGTCAATCGCAACTTCGAGGCGCTGGATTCCATGCTGGAATCCCAGGTCGAGCGCCTGGCCGAGCTGCGCGAACAGGTTTCGGCCAAGACCGATTCGATCCAGGCCCAGTTGGCCGCGTTGCGCGCCGCCAGCGTTTCCGCATCGGCCGCCCCGGTTCCCGCCGCCGTTCCCGCCGCGCCGGTCGCCGCACCTGCGATCTCGCTTCCGGTGGGCAGCGTGATCGGCCTGCTCGTGGCTCCCGGACCCGACGGATTCCTTCCCGGGTCCGACAATTCCTGGCAGGTCGCCGAATCCTACGGCGCGATCGAAGGCCTGCCCGCATTGCCGGCATCCGTCGCGCCGGTCGCCGTCCCGGTCCCGGCCACCCCGACCGACAGTCTTGCGACGACCGCCACCCCGGCGCCCGCCGACAGCGCCGCGTCCGTCGTGGCAGCGGTTGCCGCCGACACCACCAAGCCCGTCGTCGTGGCCGAGGCCGCACCCGCATCCGCACCAGCGAAGCCGACGCTTCGTTGGTACGTCAAGGTGAAGTAGGCGTCATTTCCTGATTCCCGCGATCCTTTCCAGTTGTTCGGAAGGGAGGTCGCCGGTGACGATCAGCTCGAATTTCCCGATCTTCCCGAAATGGACCGACCGGCCTCGACGGTCCTGGCAGCCTTCCGGAGGGCAGATCGGTGTCGGTTCGCCGCTGCCGGGTCTGAAGAAGATCGATACGCTGCGCGTGCCGTCGCCGTACAGGATCTGGGCGGCCTTGCCTTGGCGGGATTCCACCCAGGCCCAGTTGCGCGCCACGAATCCTGTCGGCAACCAACGGGGCTGTGGAGGAACGAACCCGACCGCGGCGGCCAGCTCGTCGGGCGACGCCACGGCGTGGCGACGACGCTCGGCCGGGATCCGTCCGTCGGGGCCCTTCTTGGGAGGCGGCGGACCTTTCTTCACGGTCCAACCTGCCGGAATCGCGAACGAGCCCGGGGCGCACGGGGTTCCGGGGCGTAGCGACAAGAATTGGCGTTCCGGGCCGCGTCGGGTGGAATCCAACGGCTCGGTGCGCAGCACCAGAGGGATCGTCGAATCCGCCCAGATCCGACGGCCGCGCCCTCGCGGTCCCCGGATTTCGGCCACCACCACCGGTCTCCCCAGCAGGGTTTCGCTGCCGACGATGGAGAATTCCGTTCCCGGCGCGGTGCGGAACCGCCGACGTGGTCCCACCCACGCCGTGCGGCTGGACGCATCCAGGAACACGGAGGAATCGCCGGCCAGGAAATGGGTGCCGTGCGGGAATTCGATGCGCTCGGACGTGCCCGTGCGGCACGCCATGCCGGTGTCGGCGCCGCTGTCGCGACGAGGGCGTTCCACCAGGACCGTCGCGCTCCATTTGGAGCCCGGACGGCCGTCGAAGGCCTGATCCAGCCAAGCCGGAGGCGCGGACCACAACGAGGCCGCCAGGATTGCGGTACCGATCATCGTCCGGCCTCCGCGATGCTGCGCGCCCAGGGGTCGGCGAACGGATCTGCGTCGATCGCCTGGTCGTGGGCGACCACCCAGGTGCGCAGTTCCAACGTCTGCGACGCGATCGCGGATTGGCGCCCCTGCGACGCCTGCCAGAATCCGACCGCGACCAGGATGCCCAGGCAAACCGTGGCCCAGCGCAGCGAGGCGGCGTGCTTGCGAAGCCGCACCGAAAACGGGCGCCTGCGCTTGATCCGGGCTTTCAGGTCCATCCAGTCGTCGGAGCCCTCTTCGCGAGGGAGTCCGCGAAGGGCGGTTTCCAAAGGAGATTCTTGTTGGTTCATCTTGTCACCTCCCGGTAGGGAGCGAGCTCCATGCGCAACCTGGACCGTCCCCGGGACAGGCGCGAAAGAATGGTTCCGCGCGGCACTTCCAGCGTGCGCGCGACTTCGTCGACGGGGTTCCCGTCGAGGTAGTGGAGGACGACCGCTTCGCGGAACGCCAGAGGCAGCCGCGAGACGGCTTCCCGCAGCCGGGCGGCCTCGATCGCTCCATCGACGATTTCCGACGGATCCGGCGCGTCGTCTTCCAGCGCGCCATCCTCGTCGTCGTCGACGATCTCGTCCTCGGGTTTTCGCGACCGCCAGAGGTCGCGCACCAGGTTCACCGCGATCCTGCGGATCCATCCGGCGAACGCCGCGTCCTCCTGGAGGTCGGGCAGTCGTTCCCACGCCTTCACGAAGGCTTTCTGGACGATCTCCTTGGCGTCTTCGCCGGAACCCGCCAAGTGGACCACCGCGTTGTGCAGGCGCGGTCGCGTCGCGTGGTAGAGCCGTTCGAAGGCGGCCATGTCCCCGTCGCGCGCAGCGGCCACCCATTGGATCCAGTTGGAAGAAATCATCGACGTCCTTGCATCAGCTTCCCGGTCCGGAAACGGTCCGGGTCGTTGCCGCCAAACTGGCGACCACTCCGATCCTATTGGTTCCGTTCATCTTAGACAATCCTCCCGTCGTTGGTTCCGCTCGTCATTCTCCTCCGGGTCTGATACCCCGAACTTGCTTCGTGTCATCGAGGCCCGAGATTGCTGGCCAGAGAATACCCCGCAGCTTGCTGCGGGGTGGTTTAACCGAGCGTTCTTTCCAAGGACGTCATGAAGCGGTTTCCGATTCCCGCAGCACGGTCATCTTTCGCCAGGCCCCGCGGTGGAACCGCAGCGACCAGATCACCGCGGTGGCGGAAACGAAGACCGTGGCCAGTGTCCATTCCACCACCAGGGTGGGCATGATCCGATCCGCCAGCCACAGCGAGGCGAGGAATACGCCTGAGGAGGCGAAGAATGCGCGGGCGATCCAATGGGTGTCTCCTGCTGAAGCCAGTACGCACCCGATCATCACATTCGCGGCATCGAAAATGCAATAGAAGGCGACGAACTTCATGATCAGGGCGCCCGCTTCCACGATCGCCGCGCTTTCGGGGCCGTCGCCCGCGAAGACCGAAACCAAGGGTACCGACGCGGTCGCGAACAGGATCCCCATGGCGAGCATCCAGATTTCGCAGACGATCAGGGACTGCCAGGCGATGGCCGGGACATCCTCGTCGCGCCCCGCGCCGCGGGCGTTGCCCACCAGGATCCCCGCCGCCTGCCCAAGTCCCAGCGCGGGGAAGAACGCCAGGCCGTTGATCCGGAAGGCGATGCTGGAAGCGGCGAGTTCGGCGGTCCCCAGGCGTCCCACCATGATGGAAAAGAACGTCCATGCCACCAGCTCGCCGCTGATCCGCAGGCCCATTGGGACCGCAAGTGACAAAAAGTGCCAAAACGCGGTCCGGTCGAACCGACGGGCGGCGGTGTCGGCGAATCCGCCGGAACGCGCGAACAGGAACAGGTACAGGGCCGTGGCGACCATCTGTGCGGCCACGGTGGATGCGGCCGCGCCCGAAATCCCAAGACGCGGCATGCCCCACGCTCCCAGCACCAGGCCCCAGGCGAGGACGGCGTTCACGGCCAGCGAGACGAACGTGATGGCGGTGACGATTTTTGTTCTGCCGACGCTGGAAAGCCATCCGGCCAGGGCCGCGTTGGCCACCGGGAAGAACGACCCCGCCATGCAGATCCAGAAATAGGCGATCTCGTCGTCGGTCACCTGGGCGGAATGCCCCGCCAACTGGAACAGCTGCGAAAGCGGCCAGGCCAGGAGCAGGGCTCCGATTCCGGAAAACGCCGCGGTGCGGATCCCGAGCCAGGCGGCCTTGAACACGCCCGAGCGGTCCCCCTTGCCGTGGCTGTGCGCGACGAACGTGCCCGCGTAGCCTGCGGTCCCGAACAGCAATCCCTGGAACAGGATCACGGCCAGGCTGGCAGGCCCCATGGCGGCGACGGCTTCGCTGGAGTGGCGCGACAGCACGATCGCGTCGATGATCTGCATCATCGTGACCGCCGAAGACGACAGGATCATCGGGCCGGCCAGGCGCAGCAACCCGATCGTGTGCCTGGTCCGGAACAACGATCCGAATCGCCGGATGGTCGGCGTGCAAGTTTGCGATTTTGACGGCACCCAATTTCCCTTGCCAGAGCTACTTTTGTCCAGACCATGAGTCTAGTTCCGTCAAGGAACCAGTGCCGTGGAACGGCCCAGAGCTTTGATGCGATCTTCGCCAAGGTACTGGTTTGTTTCCCAACGGCCCAGGCTGGTTCGTCGCCCAATGGGGCCCGGTGGATCGCGGTGCAGCCCTCCGACATGTTGGATGCTGCCCGGTTCCTGAAAACGGATCCCGATCTGTCCTTCGACTCCCTTTGTTGCCTGACGGGTGTCGATCTCCTCAAATTCCCCGTCGCCGACAAAGACGCCGTGCCATGTTCCGACCTGGTCTGCGTCTACGACCTGCACTCCACGGTCCACAACCACGAGCTGCGCGTCAAATCGTCTACTTCGCGGGAGAATCCCGCGATCCCATCGGTCGAGTCGGTCTGGGGCGTGGCCTCCTTCTTCGAGAGGGAGGCTTTCGATCTCTTGGGGGTTTCCTTTCCCGGACACCACGATCTGCGGCGTCTCCTGATGCCCCAGGATTGGGTGGGGTATCCGCTTCGCAAGGACTACGTCTACCCCGAATCCTACGGCGGGGTGGAGCTCAAGCGCGAAGGCCAAACGTTCGAATCGGGACCGTACAAGTGAACATCGAACACGATGGCGATTTCATCACGCTGAGCATGGGGCCGCACCATCCGGCCACCCACGGCGTTCTCCGATTGGAAGTGACCACCGACGGCGAGGTCATCGCCGCCTGCAAGCCCGACATCGGGTACCTGCACCGCGCGATCGAAAAGATCGGCGAGAACCTCGAGTGGTACCAGTTCGTGCCGTACACGGATCGAGTCGATTACGTGTGTTCCATGAACTCCAACCACGCCTGGGTTTGCGCGGTGGAAGCGTTGTTGGCCACCAGCGAAGAAACCAGGCTCCAGATCCCCGAACGCGCCGAATACATCCGCGTGCTGTTCGCCGAACTGAACCGCATCTCCAGCCACATGGTGGGCGTTGGCTCCATGACCATGGACATGGGGGCGTTCACGCCGTTCATCCACGCCCTGGGCCAGCGCGAACACATCAACGACATCTTCGAGAAGACCTGCGGCGCGCGTCTCACGTACAACTACATGTGCGTGGGCGGAGTCAACGCCGACCTGTACCCGGGTGCGGAGGACGAAATCCGCAAGTTCCTGGACGGCCTGGAAAAGGCCATGAAGGACTTCAACCGACTCATCACCACCAACAACATCTTCAAGGGACGCCTGGCCGGAATCGCCGTGGTGAGCGCCCAGGATGCGGTCTCCTACGGCCTGGTGGGCCCCAATCTTCGCGGCTCGGGCGTCGACTTCGACCTGCGCCGCGACAGGCCGTACGGAGTCTACGACCGCTTCAAGTTCGACGTGCCCGTCGGCCGCCGCTACGCGGGCTCCAAGGGCCGCCTGGGCGACGCCTACGACCGCTACGTGGTGCGCCTGCTGGAAGTGCTGGAGTCGATCAAGATCTGTCGCCAGGTGCTGGACCAGATCCCGCCGTCCTCCGGCAAGGCCGACGATCCCGTGGGCGGCTGGTGCGTGGCCAAGGCCGCGCAGAAGGCGCTTCGCAAGCCTCCGGTGGGCGAGATCTACTTCCGCTGCGAGAACCCCCGCGGCGAAACCGGCTACCACATCGTCTCGGACGGCACCAAGGTTCCCTACCGCATCAAGATCCGCACGGGATCGTTCTGCGCGCTTTCCATCTTCGAGAAGCTGGTCCCCGGCCTCATGATCGCCGACGTGGTCGCGCTGATCGGCTCCTTCGACATCGTCCTTCCGGAGGTCGACCGATGACGTTTTCCGTCGGTCCTGTTTCCGATTCCGTCGCCTCGTGGATCGCCTCGTTCGGCGTTCCCGCGACCTTGGCGGAAATCGTCGCCGTCCTTCTGGTCTGCTGCGGTCCGGTGCTGGGCATCGCGTTCCCCATCGCCGGGGTGGCGCAGTACTTCGAGCGCAAGATCGCCGCCGCCATGCAGCGTCGCAAGGGCCCCATGGTGGGCGCGACCGGCGTGGTGCAGCTGGTGGTCGACCTCGCGTTCTTCTGGCAGCCCCGCTGGAAGCGCCAGGCCACGGTGCGCAAGCTGGAGAACGCTCCCGTGATCGGGCCCGTCCTGGCGCGCGTGCGCCAGTGGGGTCTGGGTTCCATCGCCGCCGACGGCGTGAAGATGTTCCTCAAGGAGGACATGGCACCGGCCGGAGCCGACAAGATCCTGTTCTACGGATCCACCTACCTGGCCCTGGGCGGGGCGTTCCTGGCCTTCGCGGTGTTTCCGTTCAGCCAGTGGTTCCACATGGGCGACCCCCCCGTGGCCGCGCTCTACCTGGGCAGCGTGACGGGACTCGTCGCGGTGTCCATCCTCAAGGCGGGCTGGAGTTCCAACAACAAGTGGTCGTACTTCGGAGGCATCCGGTCGGTGGCCATGATCGTCTCCTACGAAGTCCCCATCACCCTGTGCATCGCCGCGGTGTGCATGTGGTCTGGCACCATGAGCCTGCAGGGGATCATCGCCGCGCAGTACCAACCCGGAGTCGCTTCGTTCCTGGGCTGGAACCTGTTCCAGACCCCGTTCATGGTCCTGATCGCCGGGGTCTACTACGTGGCGGCCCTGGCCGAATGCAACCGCGCGCCCTTCGATCTCGCCGAGGGCGAATCGGAGCTGGTGGGCGGGTTCCACACCGAATATTCGGGCCTGCGCTGGGGCTTGTTCTTCATCGCCGAATACACCGACATGATCCTGGTGGGCGCCTTGTTCGCCACCATGTTCCTTGGCGGCTACCAGTCGCCCATCGGCGAAGAATGGATCGTTTCGCTGCCGCCGTTGGCCGAAGCCCTGGTCCACACCGCCATCATCGTGGTCAAGTTCCTGGCCTCCATCGGGCTCATGATGTGGATCCGCTGGACCTTGCCGCGCTTTCGCATCGACCAGGTCATGAAGCTCGCCTGGACCAAGCTGGTCCCGCTGGCCCTGCTGGGCCTGTTCGGGCTGGCCGTCACGCAGCTCGTGCAGGCGGGCCGCGTGGGCGTGCACGAAGTCGCCCATGGACGTTATCTGTCGGCTCCGGTGGTCCACATGGACATCCAGGCCGTGGTCGTCTCGTGGGTTCTGCTGGGCGGAGCCGTCGCCACCCTGGTGGTGCTGGCCAGGAAGTACGGCGAGTCGCGCCCCATGCCCAAGGATGTCAGCGACGCGTTGACCGGCAAGGAGAAGACCGCATGAGCTTCCTCGGCTGGGTGAAGGAAATCGTCGACGGGGTCGAATCGACCGCGATCGGCCTCAAGACCACCACGCGGTTCCTGTGGGAGAACGCCACCGACACCGGCGAGCACGGCGCGGCCATGACGCGCGACTATCCGGTGCAGCCCGCGATCATTCCCGACGGCTACCGCGGGCACCTGTTCAACGACGTGGACAACTGCACGCTGTGCAAATCCTGCCAGCGCGCGTGCCCCATCGACTGCATCTCCATGGAAGGCGAGCTGAACGAGAACGCCAAGTTCCACATCAGCCGCTACGACATCGACATCTCCAAGTGCATCTACTGCGGCCTGTGCACGCAGGTGTGCCCCACGGAATGCCTGACCATGACCAAGGGGTTCGAGATCGAGCCCGCCAACCTGGTCAACAAGCGCGGCGGCAAGTTCCTGTTCCGCATGCGCCCGGAGCAGACCAAGGTCAAGCTCGACATGCACGAAGTCGAACGCCTCAACGCCTTGACCGCCGCCGACCCTTCGTCCTGGACGGAAGACGACAAGGCGTTCATGGCGCGCGTGGAAGATCCCGAAACGGGGCGGTTCCTGTTCGGGCGCTACGGAATGGGATTCTACACGCCCGAAGAAAAGGCCCGGGTCGACCGGATCCGCGCCGAAAAGAAGAAGGCCAAGGAAGAAGCCGCGGCCAAGGCCGCCGCGGAGCAGGCGGCCGCAAATGAGCGAAGCGCTGCGGAGCAGGCGGCGAAGGATGCCGCGGCGAAGGCCGCGGAATCCGCCGAGGAGGGCAAGGCTTGAACGTCGCGACCCTGATCTTCTGGCCCGTCGTGGCCGTCACCCTGGCCGGCGCCGCCGGTGCCGCCTTCGCGCGCAATCTGGTGTACGCCGCGCTTTCGCTGGGCGCGAGCCTGGTGGGCATGGCCGGGCTGTACTTCTTCCTGCAGGCGGAATACGTCGCGGTCATCCAGATGATCGTGTACGTGGGCGGCATCCTGATCCTGATCCTGTTCGGCGTGATGTTCTCGCGCGACATCCTCGGGACGTCCACCGAACCTTCGATCGGCTCGCGCATCCTGGGCGGTCTCGCGTCGCTGGCCACGCTGGCCGCCATGGGCCGGATCGCCTGGAACATCGCCGGTACCGAGAGCTTGGGCCTGCGCGCCCAGCGGATTCCCACCGCCGACTGGGTCGGACAGATTTCGAGCACCAGCGCCTCGCACCTGGGCGACCTGCTGATGGGACCGTGGCTCGCGCCGTTTTTGGTCGTGGCCGTCCTGCTCACCGTGGTGCTGGTCGCCGCCCTCGGCCTGGTCCGAAAGGACGCGCAATGATCGATCTCGTGCTCGCCGGTCCCGATCGGCTCGCTCCCTACCTCCTTTTGGCCGCGGCGCTCTTCTCGTTGGGCGTGTTCGCCTGCGTCACCCGCCGCAACGCGGTGGGCTATCTGATGGGCATCGAGCTCATGCTCAACGCGGCCAACCTGAACATGGTGGCCTACGGGCGGTTCCGCACGGAACTCCTGGCCGGGCACGCCCAGGTCGCCACCCTTTTCGTGATCGCGCTCGCCGCCGCCGAGGCCGCCGTGGCCCTGGCCCTGGTGTACGCCATCTTCCGCAACATCCGCGACGTGGACCTGGACAAGATCCGGTCCCTGAACGGGGAATGAACGTGAATCCTGCGACTTCCGCCCTGATCGGGCTCTTCCTTCCGCTGGCCGTGTCGGTGCTCGGCGCGTTCACCTGGCGTCGACTGGGCAAGACCCTGGACCTTCTGTCGGTCGGCGTCGCCTTGGTCGGAGCCGTGGCCACCGGCATCGGCGCCTGGACGCTCGGGCAGTCGGGAACCGTCGTGTCGGTCTCGTTCCCGTGGCTCTGGTTCCCGGGCACCGGGATCGCCTTCGAACTGGGTCTGCACCTGGACGCGCTTTCTGCCATGATGCTGTTCGTGGTGCAGGCGCTGGGCTTTCTGGTGCTGGTGTTCAGCCGCTGGTACCTGCACGACGATCGGTTCTACGGCAGGTTCTTCGCGAGCTTCAGCTTCTTCGTGTTCGCGATGTCGGGCGTGGTCGTGGCTCCGGGATTGTTGCAGGCGTTCATCTGCTGGGAGCTGGTGGGCCTGGGGTCGTACTTCCTGATCGGCTACTGGCACGACAAGCCCGAGGCGTCGGAAGACCCCGAGTACCAGGCGGGCAAGCCCTGGTACGCCACGGGATTGATCGAATCCAAGCTCAGCCCTTCCAGCGCGCAGTTCAAGGCGTTCGTGGTCAACCGGGTGGGCGACTTCGGGTTCCTTTCCGGCTTGGCGCTGTGCGCATGGGTGGTGGGCACCTGGAGCGGATTCCAGGGCGGCGATCCTCTCGCCTGGAAGACGCTTTTCGGCGCGGTCGCCGACGGCGCCTTCGCGCAGGCTTCGTTCCTGGGATGGTCGGGGATGGCGCTTCTGACCTTGGCCGGATTGCTCGTGTTCCTGGGCGCCATGGGCAAGTCGGCCCAGTTCCCGCTCCACGTGTGGCTGCCCGACGCCATGCAAGGCCCAACCACCGCTTCGGCGATCATCCATGCGGCCACCATGGTCGCCGCCGGCGTGTTCCTGACCGCGCGCATCTACCCCATGCTCACTCCCGAGGCGCTGGTCGCCATCCAGTGGGTGGGCGGCATCACCGCCTTCGTGGCCGCCACCATCGCCTGCGTGCAGTGGGACTTCAAGGCGGTGCTGGCCTATTCCACCATTTCGCAGCTGGGCTACATGATGCTCGGGCTGGGCGCCGGAGCCGCCGCGGGCGGGTACGCCGCCGGCGTGTCGCACCTGTTCACCCACGCGGTGTTCAAGTGCATGCTGTTCCTGGGAGCCGCAGCGGTGATCCACGGACTGCACGGCGTGCAGGACCTCAACCGCATGGGGGGCTTGGCCAAAAAAATGCCTCTCACCGCGATCGCGACGGGAATCGGCACCTTGGCCATCCTGGGCGTGCCGGGCTTTTCCGCCTTCTGGTCCAAGGACATGATCCTGGCCGCCGCCAACGCCAAGGTGGCCATCGCGGCGTCTTCGGGGATGCCGGTCTGGAGTTCCATGGTTCCCTGGATCCTTGGATTGGGCACCGCGGGGCTCACCGCCTTCTACATGAGCCGCCAGTGGTTCCTCGCGTTTTTGGGCAAACCGCGCGACCACCACCTGGTCGACCACGCCCACGACCCCGACAAGCCCTCGGTGGCCGTGCTGCTTCTGCTGGCCCTGCTTTCGTTCCAGTTCGTCTGGACAGGATCCGTCAATCCCGCCCAGGCCGGATCGTGGTTCTCGGGTCTGCTCGCCGCTCCCGTCGCGGGCCTGAACGCTTCGCTCGGGCATGCGCTTCCGGAAGGCGTCCTGCACCACATCCACCTGAGCACCATGCTTTCCAGCGTCGCGCTGGTCGCGCTGGGCGTGGCCGCAGCCTGGCTCCTGTACCTGAACCTCGCCTCGGTTCGCCACCGCACCGCCGAATGGCTGCGCCGCGACGTGCCCACCAACCTGGTCTGGAAGTTCCTGGCCAACCTCTGGTTCATCGACAAGGCCTACGACTTCCTCTTCGTGGAGGGCCTGGGGCGCCGCGGCGGCAAGGCCGTCGCCAAGACCGACATGGGCGGCACGATCTCCCTCGACCGCGCCATCGACCAGGCCGCCGGCCTCTCGGGCTGGGCGGGTCGCTTCGCCAACCTCTTCCAATCGGGACGATCCGGCGCCTACGCCGGGTGGACTTCGCTCGCCGTGTTCGGCGCGCTGGCCCTGGTCCTCCTGTACTCCAAATGATCGACGCATCCATCCTTTCCGTATTCCTGGTCCTGCCCGTCCTGGGCGCGGTCCTCGCCTGGATCCTCCCGGCGCGCCCCAACGCCCAGAAGACGATTTCCGTCACCGTGTCGCTGGGGCTTCTCGCGGCGTCCGTCCTCCTGGCGATCCTCGCCGTGTCGGCCCAGAAGGCCGGATTCGTCCTGCGCGAGCGGATCCCGGTGCTGTCCGACTGGGGGATCGCCTGGCACGTGGGAGTCGACGGCCTGTCCATCGCGATGCTGTTCCTTTCCGCCCTGGTGCAGTTCTGCGCATCCGTGGTCGCCGCGCCCAACGGACGCGTGCGGGCCTACCACAGCCTGGTGCAGCTTTTGTTCGTGGGCGTGAACGGCACCTTCCTGGCGCTGGACATGGTGTTCTTCTACGTGTTCTGGGAAGTCATGCTCATCCCCATGTTCTTCCTGATCGCGATCTGGGGCGGCGACGACCGCAAGCGCGCCGCGGTCAAGTTCTTCCTGTACACCATGGGCGGATCCATGGCCATGCTGCTGGCCATGCTGGTGCTGCACTTCCAGATTCCGGAAACCGGCATGACCGTCGCCGTGCGCAACGCCGAGGTCCGCGAGCAGATGACCGTCGGATCGCAGGGCGAGACCTATCTGTACGACCTTCCCGTCCTGGCGTCCGATTCGCTCGGCAAGCCGGTCGTGGCGGCCGCGTCCGACATCGCGTCGGGTTCCAACCGCCCGCTGTTCGTGCCGGTGGAGCGCAACTTCGACCTCCTCCACTGGAAGTTGCTGGCGCCCTACTGGGCCGACCTCCAGATCCTGGGGTTCGCGCTGGCTCCGGTGGCGCTCGCGTTCTTCTTCGTGGCCTTCGCCGTCAAGGTGCCGTCGTTCCCGCTGCACTTGTGGTTGCCGCACGCGCACGTGCAGGCACCCACGGCGATTTCCGTCGTGCTGGCGGGCATCCTGCTCAAGCTCGGCGTCTACGGTCTGCTGCGGGTGGCATGGCCGCTGTTCCCTGCGGCGGCGTTGGACGGCGCGAACCTGTTCGCCTGGATCGGCGTGATCTCCATCGTGTGGGGCGGATTCGCGGCCCTGGGCCAGTCCGATCTCAAGAGGCTGGTCGCCTACAGTTCCATCAGCCACATGGGATTCTGCGTCCTGGGCATCGCTTCGGCCACCAGCCAAGGCATCGCGGGGGCGGCGTTCCAGTGCGTGAGCCACGGCCTTTCGGCCTCGCTCCTGTTCCTTCTGGTGGGCGTCGTCTACGATCGGGCGCACCACCGGCGGGTGGATGGATTCGGCGGCCTGGCGCAGATCATGCCCAAGTTTTCGGCCATCTTCCTGCTTTCGGCGATGGTGGGCGCGGGGCTTCCCGGTCTGGCGGGATTTGTCGGCGAGCTTTCGTCCCTGCTGGGCGCGTGGGTCAATCCAGCCACCCGCGTGGCGGGTCTGGTGGCGGCTTCGGGTGTGATCCTTTCCGCGGCCTACCTGCTTTGGACCGTCAAGCGGGTGATCTACGGCACCGTCAAGCACCCCGAGCAGAGGGCGTTTTCCGATCTGAACACGGCCGAAATGGCGGCTCTCGCGCCGTTGGCCGCACTTTCCATCCTGTTGGGCGTCTGGCCCGGTCTGCTGCAGGCCGCGTTGGGTCCCGTATCGGCGTCGTTGGCCGGGCACATCGCCTGGGTCGCCGGACTGCGGTGAGGATTTCATGAACTCCGTCGCCTTGACCTTGCTCCAGTGGACTCCGCACGAACTGCGGTTCCTCCTTCCCGAAATCCTTCTGGCAACGTCCATCCTGCTGGCGTGCGTGTTGGACTGGACCCTCGATGTCCGATCCAAGCGCATGGTGGTGTGGTTCGCGGCCTTTTCCGCGGTCGCGACCTTGGTGCTGGCCGTCGTGGCCGGCGGATCCATCGGGCAGGCCGACCCCGCATCCATGTTCTCGCCCGACCCCTTGGGGCAGTTCGTGCGCATCGCGGCCCTGGTGGGGGCCGTTTTGGTGCTGCTGGCCTTCAACGGGTCGCGCTCCATCGATGGCCGCGCCGAGCAGGGCGAAAACGCGATCCTGGTCCTTTCCGTGGCGCTGGGAGCCATGCTGCTCGCGTCGGCCAACCATCTGATCGCGCTGTACCTGGGTCTGGAATTCCTTTCGCTTTCCAGCTACGGCTTGGCGGGGTTCCGGGCCCACAACGCCAAGGCCAGCGAAGCGGGCCTCAAGTACGTCCTGTACGGCGGTGTGGCATCGGCCATCGCGTTGTTCGGGATCAGCCATCTCTGGGGCATGGCCGGGACCTTCGACGTGCGCGAAATCGGCGTGGTCCTTTCTTCCCGCGGCGGGGTCGACGCCTTGATCCCCATGTTCCTGCTGGGATCGGCGTTCGCCTACAAGCTCGCGCTCGTTCCGTTCCATTTCTGGAGCCCCGACGTCTACCAGGGCTGCCCGACCGCCAGCGCGGGGTTCCTTTCCACCGTTCCCAAGATCGCCGGGTTTGCGGCGCTTCTCAAGACCCTCATGGCCTTGCTGCCCTGGTGGGGCGTGGTCGCGTCGCCGGTCGCCATTTCCACGTTCCTCGCGTTGTTCGCCACCGTCTCGATCCTGGTGGGTGCCGTCACCGCCGGTGTCCAGAAGGACGCCAAGCGTCTGTTGGCGTTTTCGTCCACCACCAACGCGGGCATCATGCTCCTGGCGTTTTCCAGCTGGATCACCCGCGACGCGGTCGCGGGCGTGGGGCTCTACCTGATGGCCTACCTGGCGGCCAACCTGGGCGCGTTCCTCGCGCTGGACATCCTGGAACGATCGGCCGGATCCACCAACCTCGCCGCGCTGGGCGGCTCCTGGAAGCGCCATCCGTTCGCGGTGGTGTCGCTGGCGGTGTGCGTGTTCAGCCTCGCGGGAATCCCCCCGCTGGCCGGGTTCGCCGGCAAATGGGCCGTCCTGACGGAAGTCGTCCGCGCCTCGATGGAAGACGGACTGGGACTCGCGCCTCTGGCGGGCGTCGTGGCCGCGCTGTTCGGATCGGTCGCATTGGCCGCCGCCTACCTCAAGCTCCTGCGCGCGACGGTGGTCGACGACCCCGCGATCGCCGATTCCGCCACCGACGATTCCTGGAAGCCCGCGCATCTTTCCGAGATTCCTTTGTTTCTTTGCGTCTTGGCCAGCATCCTTCTGGGATTGGGCTGGCCGCTGCTTTCCGTGTTCCGTTCCCGTATCGGGGGGTGAGGGCTTCATGGCGACAAAGACTGTCCTGGTTCTGCTGGGTGGCTATTCCACCGAACACGACGTTTCGCTCAAGAGCGGAACCGGAGTCGTCCGCCAGATGGACCCGGCGCTCTACCGGCCTTGGCCCGTGGTCCTCACCAAGGATCGGCGCTGGCGGCATCCGCCCGCTCCGCTGACACCCGAACAGCAGACCAGCTTCGAGGGCGGCAAGCACGATCTGGCCGCGGGCGACCTGTCGGACGGCTGGTTGGAATCCACCAGTCCGTGCCTGGAACGCCTCCCTTGCGCGGGCGCGTTCCTGGCGCTGCACGGCGACTGGGGCGAAGACGGCCGCATGCAATCGCTGCTGGAATTCCATGGCGTCCCGTACACCGGTTCGGGCGTGCTGGGATCGGCAACCGCCATGGACAAGAGCCGCACCAAAGAGATTTTGGCCACGCGCGAGCTGCCCATTTCGCCGTCGGTGGAGCTGGCCACGTCCATGGGACCCGAAGAATTCGCCTCGCGCGCCTACGAATGGGGCGAACTCCCGCTGGTGCTCAAGGCGCCCACCGGGGGCAGTTCCATCGGCGTGTACATCTGCAAGACCGAAGAACAGCTCGTGAGCGCCGCCGTGAAGATGTGCGCCACCGAAAAACGCGTCCTGGTGGAAAAGTTCGTGGCCGGACGGGAATTGACCTGTGGCGTCCTGGAAGGCCATCCGCCTCTCCCTCCCACCGAGATCCGTCCCAAGTGCGGCGAGTTCTTCGACTTTTCCAGCAAGTACCTGCCCGGCGGATCGGAAGAAATCACTCCCGCGCCGCTGACGCCCGAAGAAACCAAGGTCATCCAGGATCTCGCGCGCCGCGTCCACGACACGTTGCGCCTTCGCGCCTACAGCCGCACCGACTTCATCCTGGGGCCCGAGGGCCCGATCATCCTGGAAGTCAACACGCTCCCCGGCATGACCGAAACCAGCCTGATCCCGCAGCAGGCCGCGCACATCGGTCTGAGCTACCGCGACCTGGTCACCGCCATCCTGCGCGCCTCGTGGGACAAGGAGTGACGTGATCCTCGCGCTCGACGCCGCCACGTCCACCATCGTGCTGGGCCTGGCCGATCCGGTGACGAAATCCGTTTTGGCCGAGCGCAAGCTGCGCAACGGGCGCGGCGACGTGCTGCCCGGGCTTCTGGACGAATGCTTGACGGAAATCGGCGCCAAGGCGTCCGACATCACGGGCGTGGTCTGCGGCGTGGGACCCGGTTCCTTCACCGGCATCCGCATCGCCCTCGCGTTCGGGCACGGCATCGCCTTCCGGCGCAACCTGCCGTTCACCGGCGTTTCCAGCCTGTGCGTGGCGGCCGCGAACGCGGAAAAGTTGATCCTCCTGGATGCGCTTCGCGGCGAGGTCTACATGCGCCCCGGCGTGGAAGGCGACGACGCCCGCTGGTCGCTCGACGAGATCGCCGATGCGCTCTACGGCCACCTCACGGTCGCCGAAGGCCGCCCCGACTTCCTGGAGCGCATGCCTCCCGGCTACGAGGACCTCTCGGGGTACATGGACGTGTCGGGTTTGCTCGCGGCCGTGGAGCATTCCGCGACCGATCCGGTGCCCAACTACCTGCGGGCCAGCGCGCCGGAGGAGCTGAGGGCGGAGGGGAAGAGCAAGTAGCGTCGGATATCGCTGGGAGCTGTCGATCGGCGAAGCGGTGCGCGAGATGCGTCGCCTGACCGGCCTCACGCAGACGGAATACGCCAAGCGCGTTGCGGGAATCTTCCCGCGCGTGCCGATGGACATCGAACGAGGCGCGGCCAACCCCACCCTCGAAACCCTCCAGCATCTCGCCAAGCCAAAGGGGCTGGAAGATCGGCTTCGTTCCGCCGCCGGAGGAGTGAATCGAGCTGTATCGAGCCTCGATTCAGCAAAAACGACTTCAGTAGGGGAACCGTTATCAGAGCCCCTTCTGGGGGCTGGGTGCATTGTAGGTCCAAGGCAGAATGCTTCGAAAAGTTGCATGTGACGCGGCTCACGTTTTGTCGGGAATCGTCAAGGAATGAGGGTCAACTAGTTGACAGACTGTCGCACATAGTGAATGCTTTATTCACCAGCGATAGAGCTGTGCGTCAGTCAGAACACCGGATGTCATTGCTAGCATGCAACGGCTGTGCCGGTGGACTTGACGTTTTCCCCAACTCAAGGAGATTTTGAATGAAGAAGCTTGCAACCCTCGCCCTCCTCGCCGCTTCGAGTTCTTTCGCATTCGATCAGTATTTGCCCCTCGCCAAGGGCAAGGCCGAAGCTGCTCTGACGTTTGTTCGTGTGGCACCTACAGGTACTAACTCGGTATTGAAATAATTCCATTTTATGCTATATTTATCATCCATGAACACCTTGACAGACAAGCAAAAAGAAGCCTTCTCTATTGCAAAAGCAACTGTGCTGTCAGTGAAGAGGAGAATAGACAATAATCCT
>JAKPQQ010000014.1 GCA_029557215.1 Fibrobacterota bacterium
CCGCGTTGATGAGCGCGTTCAGGACGCTGGATTCCTCGCTCACGCGGTACACCGTGAGCCGGATGTGCGTGACGGCCGGATCGATCGCCGCTTCGCGCAGGACGTCCAGGAAGTGGTCGAAGCTGTGGTGCGGGAAATGGAGCAGCACGTCCTTGCGGGCGACCACCGCGAGCGACCTCTCCTTGCCCTGGAAATCGGGATGCGGGAGCGGGTCGGGAAGCGGCGATGCCAATTCCCGACGCCCCAGGCGCGGGAACTTGGCGAAGTCCTTGAAATTGTGGTAGCGCATGCCCGGGATCCGCGCGTCGGCCCGGGTCAGCTCCAGCTTGCGCAGGATCTGCGAGAGCAGGGCCTCGGGCATGCCACGGTCGTGCACCATGCGCACCGGCTTGCCCGTCGCGCGCTTCTTGAGGCCCTGGTGCACCCGGCGCAGGTAGCCTTCGACCATGCTGTCTTCCAGGTCCAGCTCGGCGTCGCGCGTGATCTTGAAGGCCCAGGCCTTCACCGCCTTTGGGGCGAACATGGAAAACACTTCGCGCAACCCGAACCGCACGATGTCCTCCAGGAGCATCACGCAGTTCCTGTCGCCCCTGGACGGGATGACCCAGAATCGCGGCAAGGCGTCGGAAGGGATCTCGATCAAGGCGTACTGCGGAGCCCCCAGGGTCGCGCCTTCCAGACGGACCGCCAAGTGCAGCACGTGGTCGTGCAGAAGCGGGATCTCGCGACCTCGCACGAGCAGGATGGGCACCAGCCGCGATCGCACCTGGCGGTGGAAGATCTCGCGCACATGCTCGATCTGCGGATCGTCCAGGTGGGTTTCGTCGACGAGGGTGACCCCCTCGCGGGCCATCTCCTCGGAAAGGGAGGTCCAGGTCTCTTCGAAACGATCGGTCAATTCCCCCACGCGCGAGCGGATTTCGCGCAGGAGGTACCGGACGCTCCGACCGCACACCTTGTGGTCGGGACCTTCTTCGGATTCCAGCCTCCGGAGGTTCGCCACCCGCACCCGGTAGAATTCGTCCAGGTTGTTGGAATAGATGGCCAAGAAGCGCAGGCGATCCCACAGCGGATGCCGGGCCGACCGGGCCTCTTCCAGCACGCGCTGGTTGAACTGGAGCCAGGAAAGCTCCTTTGGACGAAGATACGACGGTGTGGTTCGAGACGCCTTCATGGCCATGCAAGGTAAGCGTAGCGTATTTCAGACGCGTTGCGGAAACAAAGGCCCTCCGCGCCCCCGGGACCACCTCCGCGAGACGCCCCGTCGCGCCCGTACCCCACAAAATGCGCCCCCGAAGGCCCCCGGCGGGAGACCTATCGCGCCATCATGCGAACTGTTCCACCGGCAAGACCGCGACATGGAGGCGATCCGAGCTGGACAAGCCGCCGACCGCCTCCCGAAGCGCGACGGAAAGTTCCTGGCATTTCCGTTCTTCCAGGATGCTCACCGTCATCATCGTCTCGCCAGGGAACGTCCGGGAACCGTCGTGGCGATGGTGCCGGCCCCGGCCGATGCCGCCGACGAATTCCGTCCAGGGACAGTCCCTGCCGGAGAGGAAATCGGGGACGAACCCGGGGTTGTCGCCGGTGTAGAGGATGACCAGCATTTTCATGGAGATTCTCCCTTGGTGTCTTTGCGAAGCTCCCAGTAGAGGAGCGGAACCAGGACCATGGTGAGGAGCGTGGCCGCCACGGCCCCGCTCATGAGCGCCACAGCCAACCCCTGGAAGATGGGATCGAGCACCATCACGAGCCCTCCCACCACCACAGCCGCCGCCGTGAGGGCGATGGGACGGAAGCGCACCGCGCCGGCTTCGATGACGGCCTTGGCGACCGGAACGCCCCGTTCCTCGGAAAGCTGGATGAAATCCACCAGCAGGATCGAGTTGCGCACGATGATGCCCGCCAGGGCGATCATGCCGATCATGGACGTGGCGGTGAAGAACGCCCCCATGAGGGCGTGGCCCGGAAGGATGCCGATCAAGGTGAGCGGAATGGGCGCCATGATCACCAGTGGGACGGAAAACGACTGGAACCATCCCACCACGAGCACGTAGATCAAGAGGAGCACGACGGCGAAGGCGATGCCCAGATCGCGGAAGACCTCGATGGTGACCTGCCACTCCCCGTCCCATTTGAGGG
>JAKPQQ010000018.1 GCA_029557215.1 Fibrobacterota bacterium
CCATGCGATGCTCATCGAACATGCCCGCCGGAAGCACGATCCCGAGAATCCGCATCGCCCCGACGTGATTGGCCTGGCAGTCCACAAGGCACTCGATCTTCCGGAATACCAGGCCAGGGAGAAGGAGCTTTTCGAGACCAGGCGCGCCCAGGTCCAGTGGGACAAGGAGCACGGAGGACAGGTCGACGTCGGGGATTCCGCTTTGATGGCCTGGCGCCGCCGCGGACTGCGCGACACTCTCATCGATCCCGGTCGCGAGGCCCGGATGCTCTTCGTCCTTCCCGTCGACACCTGCGACGGGCGGCTCGTCGTCCGGCTCCGATTCTGCGGGGTCCAGGACTCCGTGGTCCTGCGCCAACGTCGGGAAGGGCTGTAGAAGCGCCTTTCCAGGCTCCCGGCTGTTGCGAACATGACAACACCCAACAGCCTGAAAGTGGCTTGGAGAAGGGCTTTGGCGCATATTCCATGCACAAAGACGAAGCGAATCCGCCGCGCATGATGTAGTATCGTGTGGTAGTCCACCCGGTATCCTGCTCTACGCAGAAGGCGCACTCACCCATGCTCCATGTATCCACCCGTACACTCGCATCATCCTTTCTTGTCCTGGGATTGAGCCTTGCCGCGCAAGCGCAGGTCGACCCGAACTTCCACGTCTACATCGCCTTCGGGCAATCCAACATGGAAGGCAACGCCACTGCCGAGGCGCAGGACAAAGTCGCCAAGGATCGCTTCAAGCTCATGCCGTCCACCGACTGCTCCAACCCATCGCGCAAGCAGGGGACTTGGGCACCGGCCATTTCGCCCATGGCGCGCTGCAACACGGCCCTCTCGCCGGCGGGGCAGTTCGGCTACACACTCATCGACAGCATGCCCTCCAACATCAAGGTGGGAATGGTGGTCGTGGCCTTGGGCGGCACCGGCATCCAGATGTTCGATCCGGCCACATACCAGGCCTACTACAACAGCGCGGCGAGCTGGCTCAAGAGCTACGCCGACCAGTACGGCGGCAACCCCTACGCCCGGCTCATCGCCACCGCCAAGGAAGCCCAGAAGACCGGCGTGATCAAGGGAATCCTCCTGCACCAGGGCGAATCCAATTCCGGTGACCAGTCCTGGCCCAACAAGGTCAAGACCATCTACGACAAGATGCTGAGCGACCTCGGATTGCAGTCGAAGAACGTGCCGCTGCTGGTGGGAGAACTGGTGGGTTCCGACCAGGGTGGGTCCTGCGCCGGCCACAACGCGGTCATCGCGAAGGTTCCCTCGGTCATCCCCAACTCCTACGTGATTTCGTCCAAGGGATGCCCCCAGAAGGGCGACGGACTGCACTTCACGGCTCCCGGCATCCGCGAGATGGGCAAGCGCTACGCCCAGACCATGCTCAAGATCCTGCGCACCACCACCGCGGTCGCTCCCGCCGCGGGTCGCGGTGAGGCGATCACGGGCGACGTGGTCGTGCACGACGTGTCGGGCGCCTCGGTGGCGCGCTTCCATGTGGACGCCGGAGCGAACGTCCAGGACGGCTGGAACGGTGTTCGTCAAAATCTGCCCGCGGGCGTCTACTGGATCCGCGCCGCCGCCTCGAGCGACGCGATGCGGGTGTTCAACGGGCGCTGACCGAAGGTCGTAGACGACCGCTTCCGCGGGACGAGCACCACGACGTCATTCCCCGGCTCGTCACCCCCGCGAAAGCGGGGCCGGGGAATCCATCGCCGTCGGCATTGGCGCACGCACCTGGTGTACCTGAAACAGGTACGCTTTTTTCAGTCCATATCCACAAGTTCAAGAGAAAAGTCTCTAGAATAATGGTGTGGACAGGATCGAAACGTACACGGATTTCCGGAAATTTCTCCGGGACTTCTACGAGGACCGCAAGAAGCGCAGTCCGTCGTTCAGTCACCGCCAGTTCTGCCAGAAGGCGGGACTGGGGTCGCCTTCGTTCCTGCGCGAGGTCATCGACGGCAAGCGCAACCTCACCGAGACCACCATCGCCCAGTTCGTGAAGGGACTGGAGCTGGTCGAGGCCGACGCGGCCTTCTTCGGAGCCCTGGTGCGGTTCAACCAGGCGGTCGACCCGGCGTCCAAGCAGACCTTCCTCGAGACCATGCGGGGCCTGCGCCGCAAGGTGCCGGTGGAGGTCGTGCCGCTGGACCGCTACGAGTACTACTCGCGCTGGTACCTGCCGGTGCTGCGGGAGCTGGCCATCCAGCGCGACTGGGGCGAGGACTGGACGGCCCTGGCGCGTTCGGTCCGGCCGCGCATCCGCAAAGGAGAGGCGCGCGAGGGGATCGCGTTGCTGGAAAGGTTGGGCTTCCTGGTGCGCGACGGCAGGCGCTGGAAGCAGACCGAACCCGCCATCAGTTCCGGAGGGGAAGTGGATTCCCTCGCGGTGCGCGCGGGCAACCGGGAGTACGCGCGGCTGGGACACGAGGCGATCGAATCCATCGTTCCCTCGCAGCGCGACATCTCGACCCTGATCCTGGGGATGCCCGAATCGTCCTTCCCGGTCTTCAAGCAGGAGCTGCGGGAGTTCAAGGACCGCCTGGTGCGCATCGCGCAGGACTTCGGACAGGACGGAGACAAGGTGTTCGCCTTGAACCTGCAGTTCTTCCCGCTCAGCCAGAATCCGTCGGAGGATGCGCCATGAAGCAGCGTACGACATTGCTGGCGGCCTTGGCGCTCCTGTGCGCCGGGTGCGGCGACGACTCCTCCGTCGCGGGAACGGACGAACACGGCAACGCCCTCGCGGCCCGCGTGCTGGTGCGCGATTCCTCGGGCGCACCGGCCGCTGGCGTGGAGGTGGTCTACCGGCCCGCGGGCTGGCTCGACGGCGAACCCCTGGACACGGCCGACGGCGAGCATCGATGCGTGACCGACTCGCGGGGCGCGTGTCCGCTCCCTGCGCGCATGTCCGGCGCGATCGCGGTCCGCGCGGGCGACGGCGAGCGCGCCGCGGCGGTGGTCCTCTCCGCACTGACGGATTCCGTCACACTGCTGGGTCTGCGGCCCACGGGCAGCGTGCAGGGACGCATCGCGGGCGCCCGGCCCGGGCTTTCGGTCCGCGTGCCGGGACTTCCCGGAAGGGCCTGGACCGACGATTCGGGCAGGTTCTCGCTGGGCTCCCTGCCCGAGGGAATGCGGCGCCTCGCCCTCGGGGCGTCCCGCCTCGTGATCGATTCGGTGGCGGTGCGCTCCAGGCGCGCTCTAGACTTCGACATCGTCCTGCCCGACACGACGGTGGTCCGCATGCTGACCCTCGACACCTTCGCGGTGCATGTACTCCCGCCCTCTCCCGTCTTCTCGCCTCCGGGCGGCACCTACGACTCCATTCTCGACATCTCCTTCCCGGAGCTTCGCGCGGGAGATGCGGTCGAGACATCCGTGGACGGCATCCGGTGGGATGTCCTCAACGGCTCCATCCGCCTGATGGCCAGCTCCTGCATCAACGCGCGCACCGTCCGCGACGGACGGATCGTGTCCAACGTATCCCGGGCCTGCTACGTCCTGGCCCCGTAGATCCCTGCTCCGAACATTCCCCCCAGAAAGGCACGCATCATGCGAACAACCATTCTTCCCGCGATCCTCGCCATGGCGGCCGGAATCCAGGCGGCCGGCTGGACGGCCCTGCCCGAACTGCCGCGCGGAAGCGCGGGCAACGTCTCGGGCGACGGCAACGCGGTGGCGTTCACCAACTTCATGGGGGGAACGTCGGTGCACATTCCCTCCTCCTCCGTCGCGCCCTGGATCAAGCGGCGCGCCGACGTCAACACGATGTCGGTGGTGGTCAGAAAGAACCTGATCGCCTACCTCGTGAACGACGGCGGACACAACAAGATTCTCTACGGCAACGTGAGCGACTCGGCCCTGAAACGGGCTGAATTCAGCAACACGATGACCCCGCTGAGTTCCATCGACCACGATGGCCGACGCATCCTGGCCGTTCGCGGCAGCTCCAATTCCTCCGCGACCCTGCACCTGTCGGTCGACTCCGCGATTCTGTTGAAGGGAGAAGTCTTCGGAACCGTGCATGCCTGGAGGACCCTCAGGATGCCGCAGGAGTGGGTGAAGTACGGAACCGCCAAGGGTTGGATCGAGGGGCGTCTGATCCTCGCCTCCAATTCGGCGGGGACGTTCCTCAGTCGGGACACCGGAGCCACCTGGACGACGTTCGCCATTCCCTACATGGGTGATTGCGACATCTCGGGCGACACCATCGTGGGCAGGAGCTGGGCCTCGAGTCGCCTCTACGTCTCGATCGACGCGGGTGCGAGCTGGGACAGCAGCGCTCTGGGTGGCCCGTACGGGATCTCGTTTCGCGGAGGCAGGCTCTACGGGCTGTTTTCCCAATCGGACACCACCTACGATCTCGTCTCTTCGGCGAACCTGGGCAAGACCTGGAACACGGTGCTCGAAGACATCGTCTCGAGCAACGAGAACCTGGCCTGGGATGGATCCGCACTTTGGGTGAACAAGCACGGCGCGCTGCTGCGCTCCAGCAACGAAGGCCGCACCTGGACGGTCGCGGACTCGGGGCTTGGAGAAACCGTCGTGGGGAAGATGCGCGGCTT
>JAKPQQ010000026.1 GCA_029557215.1 Fibrobacterota bacterium
GTTGAACAGGATGCCGTTGCAGGCGTAGATGCCGTAGGCTTCGCGGTAGTTGACCGTGATCCAGTAGCCGTAGAGCTTGGCCACCGCGTAGGGGCTGCGGGGGTAGAAGGGAGTGGTCTCCTTCTGGGGGATCTCCTGCACCAGTCCGAACAGTTCGGAGGTGGATGCCTGGTAGAAGCGGGTCTTCTTTTCCAGTCCGCAGATGCGGATGGCTTCCAGAAGACGCAGGGTCCCGATGCCGTCGACGTCGGCGGAGTATTCGGGTTCTTCGAACGACACGGCCACGTGGCTCATGGCGCCCAGGTTGTAGATCTCGTCGGGCTTGATCTCGCCGACCAGTCGCACCAGGTTGGTGCTGTCGGAGAGGTCTCCGAAGTGCGCCTTGAACTTGGGGTGGGTGTAGAGGTGGTCGATGCGTCCGGTGTTGAACGAGCTGGAGCGGCGCTTGAGTCCGTGGACCTCGTAGCCCTTCTCCAGGAGGAGTTCGGCCAGGTACGAACCGTCTTGGCCGGTGACGCCGGTGATCAGGGCGACTTTTGTCTGACTCATTCAATCCTCGACAGAAAGGGAGGTTCCGAACACCAGAACTTAGTCGGTTTGGATTGGATATGTCAATTTGCGCTCGAATAGAATGGTGACACGCCTCACCCCACCCGCTCGGCCCGGATCCCCAGCCCTTGCAGTTTGCCCAGCAGGTTCTCGTAGCCCCGGTCCAGGTGCTCCAAACCCTTGAGCAGCGTGGTACCTTCGCAACAGAGCGCCGCGATCACCAGGGTGATGCCGGCGCGAATATCGAAAATGTCCAGGGTGCCGGGAATCGATTTCAGGGGAGTGGGGCCCTGCACGATGACCGAATGCGGGTGCCGCTTGGTGCGGAACCGGCACGGAAGTTCGCCCAGGCATTTGTCGAACACGGTGATCTGGGCGCCCAGGCGGTTGAGCTCTCGGGTGTATCCGAAGCGGTCTTCATACACGGTTTCATGCACCACCGAGGTGCCTTCGCACTGGGTGAGCACAAGAGTGAACGGCTGCTGCCAGTCGGTCATGAAGCCGGGATGGGTGTCGGTCTCCAGGTCGATCCCGCGCATGGGCCCTTTGCGGAAGAATACGATGCCGTTGCCCATCACCTCGTAGTCGGCCCCGATCCGGCGCACGCTGTTCAGGAAGGTGATCATGTCGCCCTGGCGGGCGTTGCGACAGAAAATGCGTCCACCGGTGGCCAGGGCCATGCAGGCGTAGCTGGCGGCTTCCATGCGGTCGGGCAGGATCTCGTGGGAGGCTCCGCGCAGGCGGTCCACGCCGTCGATGGAGATCACGCGCCCGGTGCCCAGCTCGATGATCGCTCCCATGTTCTGGAGCATCATGACAAGATCCAGGATTTCAGGTTCCAGCGCCGCGTTTTCGATCACGGTGCGACCCTTGGCCAGCACGCCCGCAAGCAGGATGTTCTCCGTGGCGCCCACCGACGGGTAGGGGAGCTTCACGTGGGTTCCCGACAATCCGTTGGGGGCCATCGCGATGAACTTGTCGCCGGACTCGTCGATTTCCGCACCCATGGCCCGCAGCGCGTCCAGGTGGTAGTTCACGGGGCGCGGGCCAATACGGTCGCCGCCCACGATGGGGAGCACGGCCTTGCCCTTGCGGTGCAGCAGGGCGGGTAGCGCCAGGACCGAAATGCGGTTGGCGCGCGAAAGCCCCACCACTTCGTCGGTGACGATTTCCGGGGTTTCCAGGACCAGGGTGTGGTCCCTGATCTGCACCTTGGCTCCCATGCGTTCCACCAGCTCGCGGACGATGTCGATTTCGTCGATGCGGGGGAAGTTGTGGAGGATCACGGGCTCTTCGGTCAGGAGCGATGCCACCATCATCTTGGACGCGGCGTTTTTGGCGCCGGAAATGACGACTTCGCCTTCGACTCTCTGTGGGCCTTCGATCTTCAGGTACATGGGGGCAAAAAGTAGACCAGGCTGGAGCGGATCATTCCAAATTGGAGCGATTTTCCAGCGGCCAAGTTCCGACAACCGCTTGCGCGATGGGGTTTCCCGGCCGTATCGTAATCTCATGAAGTACTGGAAGGTGAGTCTGCTGCACGAAGGGCGAACGGCCCGCGAGTGGCACGTGAGGGCGGAAGTCCTCACGGTGGGCTCCCACGGGTCCAACAAGGTCCGTCTTCCGCCTCCGGTCGAACCCTTCGCGCTCCAGTTCTCCGAGTTGTCGGAGTCCGCCACCCTCGAGGTGGGGCCGTACACGCTTGTGGTGGAAGACGAAACCCACCAGCGCAACGCCCTGTGGAGCGACGCCAGGTCCCGTGTCCAGGAAGCCGTGTCGGCCGCGTCGGTGGCCCCGCGCGAGACTCCGGTTCCGGTGCGTGCTGCGATCGCCGCCTGCACCCTGCTGGGGCTGACCAACCTGGTGGCGAGCTTGGTCGTGGAAGATCGGCGCGACGCTTTCCAGACCAACGAGCGTTCCAAGACCGAAATGGTCGCGAGGCTTCCCGCCAACGCGCCTCTGCAGGCGCCTGCGCCCCGCTTCGAGAACGTGGACGATGCGGCTTCGCCGGTCCGTGCCACGGTGGATGTCGCCGCCCCCAGCCGCAACGCGGCTCTTCTCTTCGCCTCCCCTGTCGCCAAGCGGCAGGGAGATCGTTCGATCGTCGCGATCACCCGCAACGTGCAGATTCCGGCCGCGCCCGTGTCCCATTCCTGGGACGGGGCCATGTTGGCATCGGCCTCGGGCGAGCTCGACCTGAACACGATGCCCGGCGAATGGCTCGCGTCCGTGCCCCAGCGCTACCGCGCTCCCTGGCCGGACGCTCCGATTCCTCCGCACTGACGACGGCCCATCCGCGACGGATTCCGCCCTGCCCGGCAACGGGTGGCGCGGGGCTTCCATGCGGATCCGGCCATGACGTCGAGCGCAATGACCTGGCCACGGCTCCTGTCCGTTCGTCCTTGAACCCGTTCCATCACGGAACATTCACCGGGCGACACGGCAGCGCGCCGCGCTGAGGTCGCGCCCAACGACGCCACAGCCGCCAACCGTCATCGCGGATGTTCCCCCGATGGATGGTCCAGCTGTTCCGATCCCGATCCTCGACCACCGGTCGCAGGGGACGGACGATCCACGCCCGACCGGCGATTGCCGGGTCCGGGTCCAACCAGAAATCGTCTCCCGACACGTCGTCGCAATGGAGAATGGCCATGCATTTGCCAAAATTCGTCTTGCTCGCCGCGGCTTTGCCGCTTTCGTTCCTGTGGTCGTGCAACAAGGCCCAGGCGCAGTCCGCGCCCCAGGCCGTCTCGTCGGAAACAACGGGGAACTGGGAAGAAGAATCGGAAGAACCGATCGCCCAACCCGCGACCGACGATGCCCGATGGACCGAACAACCAGGGGGCGGATCCGATCCGTTCCCGCTCAAGTCGATCCACGTTTCCACCCGCATTTCCGGCACGGTGGCGCACGTGGAAGTCGACCAGGTGTTCGGCAACCGCAACACCAAGCCGGTGACGGCGGTGTACGTGTTCCCGCTCCCGCACCAGGCCGCGATCCACGACCTCAGTATCCGCATGGGGAACAAGGTGGTGCGCGCCAAGATCCAGCGCAAGGCCGACGCCCGCCGCACCTACGAAACCGCCGCGCGCCAGGGAAAGACCGCCGCGTTGCTGGAGCAGGAGCGCCCGAACCTGTTCCAGCAGTCCGTGGCCAACATCATGCCGGGTCAGGAATTGACCGTGCGCACGGTGATGGACATGCCGGTGGCGCCCAACGGCGACATGACGGAATTCGTGTTCCCCACCGCCGTGGGGCCTCGGTTCTGCCCTCCCGGATCGGTCCCCGACATGGGGAAGATCGGCGCTCCCCGGCTGCCCGAAGGCATGGCGCCGCCGCAGAGGCTCACCATGGACGTGATGCTCGACGCGGGAGTCCCGGTGTCGGAAATCGTATCTCCCAGCCACGAACTGAGCGTTTCGGGAACCGGCAACTGGAGGGGCCCGGTGGCCCTGCGGCTGCGCGACGGAGCCACGATCCCCAACAAGGATTTCCTGTTGCGCTGGAAGGCCCGCGGTGATCGGCCCTTGGCCTCGGTGGTGACCGACGGCGACGGAGGCAAGGGGCACTTCCTGCTGCAGGTGCAGCCGCCCCGCTTGGGCAACCGTTCGCAGACCTCCGGCAAGGAGCTCGTGTTCCTGGTCGACCGTTCGGGATCCATGAGCGGCGAGCCGCTGGAGCTGGTGAAGCGCGCCATGCGCAAGGCGCTGCGCCAGATGGATCCGCGCGACAATTTCCGGATCGTGAGCTTTTCCGACGACGCTTCGGCCTTCGAGTCGTCGGCGGTGCGGGCGACACCGGAAAATGTCGCCAAGGGCGTGGCCTTCGTGGATGCCATGCGGGCGGGCGGCGGAACCTGGATGCTGAATGGGTTCCGCGAGGCGTTCCAGCACAAGCCCGGCCCCGGCGAACTGCGGATCGTGTGCCTGATGAGCGACGGGTTCATCGGGAACGAACACGAGATCCTGCAGGCGGTGGAGCGCGAGATGGACGATCGGACCCGGGTGTTCGCGCTGGGGGTGGGGTCGTCGGTGAACCGTTGGTTCCTGGACGAACTCGCGTTCCGGGGCACAGGCAAGGCCCAGGTGGCCACGCTGGACGAAGACCCGGCCGAGAAGGTGGAAAAATTCCTGGAGACCGTGCGTCGTCCGGTGCTGACCGGCGTGCGGCTGGAATGGAAGGGAGTCCAGATCGCCGACCAGGTTCCCGCAAAGGTGCCCGATCTGTTCGACGGCGAGCCCCTGGTGGTGACCGGACGATTCTTGTCGGATCGCGCGGGGAGCGTGGTCGTGCACGGCGAATGCAACGGACAGGCCTTGCGGCTGGAAGTCCCGGTGGACCCGACCACGGGCGAGAACAATGGCGCGGTGTCCAGTCTTTGGGCGCGGGCCAGGATCGCCGAACTGGAGCGTTCCAACCGAGGGAATCCCGATGCCTCGACGGTGGAGGAAATGACCAGGCTGGCGCTCGAGCACAGGCTCGCCAGCCAGTACACATCGTTCGTGGCGGTGGTGGAGAAGGTGGTGAACAAGGACGGCAAGGCGGCGACGGTGGAGGTTCCGCAGGCGCTGCCCGAAGGCGTGACGGAAAACGCCCTGGGTGGCGGAGCCGACAAGATGATGGCCGTGTCGGGTACCGCATACGGATCCGTGGCCGCGGGAGGCGCGACCGAAACGCGGACCGTGGCTTGGCCGGCTGGCAATCCGTCGGCGGTGATGAGCGCCCCGATGATGCCGTCGATCGAGATCAAGTCCGATGGGCTCCTGGGAGAGGACGTCGACCCGAGCCAGTCGAACATGGTCGACGTGATCCTGGCCGGAGGCGGCGGTTCGATCAAGAAGGGCGAACAAGGCGGCCGTGGCGCATCGGGCGGAGATCGCATGGCGACGGTGGGCGGAACCGGGCTGGGAACCGGAGGCCGCGCGGGATTCGGGACCGGTGCGGCGGCGCGTTCCAAGGTCGCACCTCCCAAGGCCTCCGACATCGAACTGGGCGGCGAGGCGGGAAGCCGCAGTCCCGAATCCATCCTGCGCGTGATCCGCGCGCACCTGGGAGGTTTCCGCTACAGCTACGAGAAGGTCCTGCGCACCAACCCCGAGGTGGGTGGAACGATCGTCCTCAAGTTCACCATCGGGCCGTCGGGCGACATCGTCGCGATCTCCGTCGCCAAGAGCGAAACCGGCAGCGCCGCGCTCGACCGGGAGATCCTTGACAAGGCCAGGCGCATGAAGTTCGACCAGATCGAGAAGGGGAACGTCACCATCACGTACACCCTCCGCCTGGACAAGAACTGACACGAATCGACGCTCCCGGCGCGGATCGCGCCCGGAGTCGACACCACCTGAATGGACAAATCGAAGAAGAAGGAGACTCGCCATGAAACACTTCACCATCCAACTGGTCGATTCGGGTCGGCAGACCCGCGAATGGTCCCTCTGGGCCAACACCCTCACCGTGGGATCCGATCCCCGCAGCGCCCTGGTGCTGCCGGCCCCGATGCCCGCGCACGTCGGGTCGTTTCGATCGGACGCCGTCGTCGCGCTCCCGTTCGGGCGGCTGGTCGTGCACGAAGACACCCCGGCGCGCCAGCGGCTCTGGGAGGTCGCCCGCGAACGCATCGCCAAATCCCGTCTGCTGGGCTGGAACGAGCCGGGCGAAAAGGGTCGCAACGCCCGCGCCGCGATCTTGGCCGGACTGGGGGCGATCTTCGCCTTCGCCTCGATCGGGATGTACATCAGCGGTGGGCACAAGTCGGACATCGACATCCGCCAACTGACTCCGGACATCACGATCCTGGTCCCTCTCCCGGAGGAGAAACAACCCGATCCTCCCAAACCGGACCTGGTCGAAACCCCGATGCGGACCGAGGCGCAGAACAACGTTCCGGATCCAAGCCCGAACCAGAACGGACCGACCGAATCCAGGACCGTCGCGCAAGCACAAAACACTCCTGCCGCCGTCATGGTCGGATCGGTCATCGACAGGATCACCACCATGACCGACGGCGCCTTGGGGGAGGATGTCGACCCGAATCCCGCCAACATGATCGACGTGATCCTGGCTGGAAAAGGCGGCCACCTGGTCAAGGGCGATCGAGGTGGACGTGGTGCGGGAGAAGGCGACCGCATGGCCGCCGCGGGAGGATATGGATTGGGAACCGGGATCGGCAACGGGATCGGCACCGATCCGCGGGCCACGGGGACGAAGCTGAAGATGGGCATGCCTTCCAGCGGCGCTCCGGTCGCCACTAGGCGCACGATTCCGGCGCCTCGCCCCACCGACATCGAACTGGGCGGCGAGGCCGGATCTCGCAGTCCGGAATCGATCCTGCGGGTGATCCGTTCGCACATCGGGGGGTTCCGGTACAGCTACGAAAAGGCGCTGAAACAAAACCCCGAGATCGGCGGCAAGATCTCGCTCAAGTTCACGATCGCCCCCGACGGCACGATCGTGTCCATCGACGTGGTGTCGAGCACCACCGGTGTCGCTTCCTTGGACGACGAGATCAAGGACAAGGCGCGTCGGATGAAGTTCGACTCCATCGAGAAGGGCAACGTCACCGTCACCTACGCGTTCGTCCTCGATCGCCAATGATCCGCTGAACCAATCCACACAGGGCGGAAATCATCCGCCCTGTCCACCATCCAATCCACACTCGACTCATAACTCGACCCTAGGAGCACACCATGTTTTGCAAGCGTTACGACATCCGCACCCAGGCGATGCAGGAAGAACTCAACCTCACGCCGTTCCTGGACGTCATGATCGTCCTCATCCCGTTCCTGATGCTTTCCGCGAGTTTCGCGAGCGTCGTGGTGCTTCCGGTGGGATTGCCCACGCCGGTGGCTTCGGTCGACAAGGCTCACGTGCCGCCGCCGTTCGACCTTGTGGCCCAAGCCTCGCCGGATTCCATCAAGGTCTGGCTGAACCCGGCTTCCGACAAGCCCGAAACCGTCGCGGCGATCGCCACACCAGGGGATGCCGCCTACTCCCGCGCGATCCTCGATTCCTTCCACAAGGCCCTGGTCGACGTGAAGCGGAAGAACCCCGCGCAACGACGCCTGGCGCTCGACGCCGCGCCCGGGCTTTCCATCGAGCGGATGAGCCAGCTCATGGATATCGCCGAATCGCTGATGCCGGGAGAGGTCGTGGAAGGGCGGCCCGAGACCGACCGCTCCCTGTTCCCCGATGTCGCGCTCAAGGGCGTGTACGTGCCTTGATGGATCGCAGGGAGTTTCTCCTTGCGTGCTCGAAAGGCACCAGGACCTCCGGCGTCGCTCCTCGGGGCGCCGGAGGATTTTTCGTTCAGCGCATGTAGGCCTTCGCCGCGTTGGATTTCTTGTTGCTTTCCGCCGCGAGACGACGGAATTCGTCGGCCTTCTTGCGCAGGCGCGACTGGATGTCGGTGTCCAGGCGCGACACCTGCAGGCCCAGCTCGACGATCTTGTTGCGGGTCTGGAAGACGCGGGCGCGTTCTTCCTGCGCGGGTTGGGTGGATTCCCACTCCGACCACAGCCGCTTGAATTCGTCCGACAACGGCTTGCCTTCCTGCAGGGCCAGGTCGCGACGCCGCACCAGCTCCTGCAAGGCGTCGCCGCCCTGGATCCAATCCTTGCCGGGTTGCGCGAACGGTTGGTAGACCTCCAGCAATCTTTCCATGCTCGCTTCGAGCCGACGCGACAGCTCGCTCATCCGAACAACGCCATGGGCTTGCCTTGCCCCGCCACCAGGTCGGGTTGGCTGCGACGGACTTCGTCGGCCGCCATCTGCCAGGCTGCACGCAGTTCCGAAAGCATCCTGCGCACGTCGGGGATCCCCTTGTCGGTGCGGTTCACCACGCATTGGGTCAGGGTCCAGGTCATGAAGTCGTAGAGTCTCCAGAGATTGCGCGAGATGTCGCCGCCGCGCTCCATGTCCAGCGCGCAGGTGAGCTCGGTCAGTCCCGCCTGCACTTTGTCGATCGCCTGGCTGCGCTTGGCCAGGTCGGTGCCGGCTTCCAGGGCGTGGTCGCACCACTGGATGCAATGGTCGTAGACCATGACCACGAGCTTGCCACGGTCGGCGGTGGCGATGGCCGCGTTCTTGTAGTTGGAATGCGCTGCGTACGGCATGTTCTCCTCGTCAGCCGAGCTGCGCCAGGAAGGCGCTGCTCTGGTTCTTGATCCTCAGCATCGCATTTTCCATGGCGGAAAACTGCGCCGACAACGTCTTTCTGTAGGCGTCCACGCGGGCCTGGACCGAGTCGGCCTGCTTCCCGAAGTCGTCGATCTGCCGTTGGACGGAATCCTTGTTGGACTTGTACGAACCGTCGAACGCCGTGAGCTGGCTGATGTACTGCGAAAGCTGGCCCGCGACGCCGCGCGAAAAGGTGGCGGTCACGTTGCCGGCGATGGACGTCGGTGCCGTGACGCCCAGCCCCTTGGAATCGCCCGTCTGCGAAAACAGGATGTCGCCGATCCGGTTGCCCGGGCTCCCGTCGATCACGTCGGTGGATGGAGTCAGGACGTAGGTGCCCGCCTTGGTGTTGTCGGTCCATCCACCCACGGTGGCCGATCCGTTGTCGGTCCAACCGCTGTTGGAAAACAACCTCCGGATCCCGTCGAAATCGGACGTCAAGGCCGCCTGGAACTTTTCCGAGTCGATCTTGAGCCCGCCCGAATCCTTGTCCGTGGTGATCCCCACCGATGCCAGCGAGGTGTAGGCGGTCTTGCCGACAAGTTCCGTCACCTCGGAAGTGAGCATCGTCCTCAACTGGGTCTTGATCGTGCGCACGCTGGAGTCGGTGGCCAGTTCGCCGCGCGTCACCTTGTTGGTGCTTTGGCCGTTGGCGTCCTTGGAGGAATCCACGGTGGTCTTGGTCTTGTCGTCGATGTACTTGATCGCGTCGTTGAACGCGTCCAGGAATTCCTGCACCTTCTTCTGGATCCCGTCGCCGTCGCGCGTCAAGCCCAGCTGCACATCGGACGTCGTGTCTTCGCTGACCTTGAAGAGATTGATCGTCGCGCCGTTGAGCGTGGTGGTGTCGGTGTTGGTCTCCGACGACATCGAAAGCCCGTTCATGGTGTAGAACGCGTTCTGTCCCACCTGCAATTCGTTCGCCCAGGCGGTGCGCGTGGAAGATCCGCCCAGCTGGAGGGTGCCCACGGATCCGGTTCCCATCGCGAGATCGAAATCCACCGCGGTACCAAGGGAATTGGTCACGACCAGCTCGCCCGAACTGTTCAATGCGGTGGAAAACCCCGCGCCCGACCCTCCGAAGGTGGTGTTCATCCAGGATCCGAGTTCCGCGGCGGTGACCTCGTTGAGCTTGGTGGTCCTGCCGCCGGAAATGGTGGCGGCGTTCGCGGTCACGTCCGTGCTCGCGGCCCCACCCACGGAATAGGAGAGCTTGATCGTATCGGTGTCGGCGACGTTGTTGGCGCCGATGCCGGTATACAGGCTGCCCAGGGTGGAGGTGGATTGGGCGGGTCCGCCGCTGGCCAAACGCAGCCCGAAATCGGAAGTCTGCCGGGACGACGACGACTTGAGACCCAAGGTGGACAGCACCGTGCCCCCGCTGGATTCGGTGATGGCGAACCCTTCGCTGCCCTGGTCCACTCCGTTGAGCATCAGTCGCGTGTCGCCGGTCCCGAAATTCACGATGGTCGCGGTCATTCCCGCACCGGATGCCGCGTTGATCTTGGAAGCGATGTCCTTGAGCGAGTCGTTCGCGTCGATCGTGATGTCGACGGTGGTCTTGGTGGGATCGGTCTTGATGGCCGCCGCGCTTCTGGAAAGCGTGAGCGTTCCGGCGCCGCCGGTCGCGGTGACCGAGTCGGCCATGGCCTTGCTGGCCACCTTCCAGCTGGATGCCAGTTGGCGGACGTTCACGCCCACGGTTCCTTGCAGGCCTTCGCCGGTGCCCGTGATCGTCGCGGTCTTGTCGTCGCTGGAGGTGGACTTGAACAAGCTGAAATTGTCGAGCTTGTACAGCTCCCTGGCCTTGGAAGCCAGGGTGGAAAGCTTGCTCTGGAGCGTGCCCAGGGCCGACAACCGCAGCTGGCTTTGCGTCTGCTTCTTGGTGACGGCCACGACCTTCTGCTGTTCCAGGGCCGACAGCTGGTCGATGATGGAATTGGTGTCCAGGCCGGATACCAATCCTCCAACGCTGATTCCAGTCGATGTGCTCATGGTTTCCGGCCCCCTCTGTCCATACGCGCTTATCGGCAAATCCGACCGCGGGCTTGAGGGAAGCAATCTCGGTGCCGCAACGACTTGCCCGACAACGACTTGCCCGACTCGACACGGAGAGGGGAGTTTGGTACCCGGGCAGGGAGTGATTTTCCAGCGGGGCGGAAAAAATATCCTACTGCCTATTGACTTTGGAGGGGTTAGGAGCGAAATTCCCCCGTAAGCTCGTTTGATGAAGTTTGATAATTTCTGAAAAACGATTTTGGCCCAAAAATTGATAGAACGGAGAACGCCGAGTGGACAGCTCCGACGATACCCTACGCAGGTATCTCGACGACATTCGTAAGACTCAACCCATCGACCGCAAGGCCGAGCAGCTTCTGTTCAAGAAGCTCGATCCCAAGGATCCCAACTACAGCGAACGCGACGCCAAGCGCGCCCGGGAAATGTTGATCCGGGCCAACATGCGCTTCGTGCTCAAGGTCGCTCTCCAGTACCGCGGCTGCCCCATTCCGCTTCCCGACCTCGTGTCGGAAGGCGCCATGGGTCTCATTCGCGCGATCGAAAGCTTCGACCACAGCCGTGGCCTGAAGTTCATTTCCTACGCGGTCTGGTGGATCAAGGCATACATCACGAGGGCCATCAACGAACAGGGTTCCCTGATTCGCTTGCCGGCCAACCAGCATCTGCGTGTGCGCAAGGCGCTCAAGAACAAGAGCAAGGGCGAAGAACTCACCGACGAAATCCGCGAGCTCATCCAGTTGGGTGAAGCCGGCATCTCGTTCGATGCTCCTCTGAAGGCCGACACCAAGACCACCTACCAGGAAGTCTTGGCCGACCCCAGGGCCGCCAATCCCGAACACGACGCCGAAATCAATTCGGTGGAACTGATGGCGCACGAGCTGCTCAACGAGCTGCCCAAGCGCGAGAAGGACGTTCTCAAGGGATTGTTCGGCATCGACCACGAAACACCGCAGACCTTGCGCGAAGTCGGCGAAAGTCTCCAGATCAGCCACGAGCGTGTCCGCCAGCTGCGCGACCAGGCTCTGCGCCGCATCAAGAAGGCCCGCAACCGCGAAGTGCTGCGCGAGAAGTATGAAGCCTACATCGCCGCCTTGTCCTGATTATCAGGACAGGTGATTGTTCGAAGGCCAGCCCAGACGGGCTGGCCTTCGTTTTTCCGGGCCAACCAATTCGGGGTTTGTTTGGGCGCATTGTAGGGGCGATTCATGAATCGCCCCTACATGACGCATCGAACCACCAATGTGCGGCGGGTCCGGAAGATGTCTGCGCAGATCTGCGCAATTCGCGGATGGGAATATTTCTCGATCTGTCGTCGCCTTTGTAGATTGACCAGGGTTCGATCGGTTGGCTGGCTCGGGTTCGTTACGGGGGCCGTCCACACACGACAAGGAAGGATCTCATGTCGCAGAAGTTCGATCTGGTGGTGATCGGCGGTGGACCCGCCGGATACGTGGCCGCGATCAAGGCCGCGCAGTACGGCAAGAGCGTGGCGATGGTGGAAGTCGAGCGCGCCGGCGGAACCTGCCTGAACTGGGGTTGCATCCCCACCAAGGCGCTTCTGAAGCAGGCCGAGTTCGCCAACCATCTCAAGCATCCGGAGGATTTCGGGTTCAAGATCGAAGGCGTGAGCTTCGATTTCGCGAAGGTGGTGGCCAAGAGCCGCAAGGCCGCCGACAAGATGGCGATGGGCATCGACCATCTGTTCAAGAAGAACAAGATCCAGGCGTTCAAGGGGTTGGGGACCATCCTGCGGCCGGGCCTGGTGGAAGTCAACTACAAGGACGGCAAGGAAGCCGACCGCCTGGAGTGCGACAACATCGTGATCGCCACCGGCGCGCGTCCGCGCACGTTGCCGGGAATCGTCCTGGATCGCAAGACGGTGATCACCAGCCGCGAAGCGCTCGAACTTTCCGAATGCCCCAAGAGCATCCTGATCATCGGCGCCGGCGCCATCGGGGTGGAATTCGCCTATTTCTACAACGCCTTCGGGGCCAAGGTGACGCTGGTGGAGTTCCTCCCCAACATCCTGCCCATCGAAGACGAGGAAGCCTCCAAGCTGCTGGAGCGCAAGTACCAGGGCTACGGGATCGAGGTCCTGACCGGCACGAAGGTGACGAGCATCGAGGTGACGGAAAACGGCGCGACGGCCTCGTTCGAAGGCAAGTCGCCCAAGGCCGGCAACGCCTTCGAGAAGGTGCTCGTGGCCGTGGGCGTGGAAGCCCGCACCGACGGTCTGCTGGGCCCCGACATCAAGCTGGATCTGAACCGCGGGTACATCTCCACCAACGACCGCTACGAAAGCTCGTTGCCCGGCATCTACGCGATCGGCGACGTGATCGGTCCTCCGTGGCTGGCCCACGAAGCCAGCTGGGAAGCCGGCCAGTGCGTCGACGGCATCTACGGCGGGATCGAGCCGCGCAAGAGCCACCTCGTGCCGGGCTGCACCTACTGCCAGCCGCAGGTCGCGAGCATCGGTGCCACCGAGAAAAAGCTCAAGGAGCAGGGCATCGCCTACAAGGTGGGCAAGTTCCCGTTCATCGCAAACGGCAAGGCCGTGGGCACCGGCGACACCGACGGCTTCGTGAAGCTGCTGTACGGCGAAACCCACCACGAACTGCTGGGCGCGCACATCGTTGGCTCCGAGGCGACCGAGCTGATCGCCGAGCTGAACCTCGCGATGAACATGGAAGCCACGCTGGAAGACGTGATGGGCACCATGCACGCCCACCCCACCCTGTCTGAGGTCATCGCCGACGCCACCGCCGTCGCGATTGGAAAAGCTGTCCATATGTGACGATCCGCCCCGGCGGATGTTGCCGGGGCCACTCCTCCCCGACCGAAGGGAGGTTGGCGGGCGAGGACTTCAGTCCGCGCCCAACCCCTTCGCGATCTCCCCGAACAACGGCCTCGCGCTGACGGTTTCCGTCATGCAGGCGTCGCGCAAGGTGCGTACGGGGCCGAGCGTGGCGGTGTCCGTGGTTGGCGCCAGGCCCAGGAGGTCGTCGAGCAGGCAGCCGTAGGCGCGGGCTTCCAGGCGCTGGATGGATTCGCGTCGATCGGGGGCGAATCCGTCCAACAGGCTGGCGGCGCCAAAATCGCCTTTGAGGGGATGGCCTGCGGGGTCGATCAGGATGTTGTGGGCGTAGAGGTCGCCGTGGTTGACGCCGCGTCCGTGCAGGTGCGCCATGAGCGAGGCGACGCCGCGGGCGATCGATAGGATCTGCTCGGGATCGAGGGTGGATCCCGGAGCGAAGACGTCGCGGGTGCAGGTCTCGAAGCTGGGTGGGCCGCCCAGGTTGCGGTACTGGGGCGGGATCAGCGACAGGACCAGTCCGAGTCGGGCTTCGGGGTGGTTGGCGACGCGGCCTTCCACGTTCACGAGGTTGGGGTGGCGGCCGGCGGCGATGCAGGCGGCCATTTCGTCTTGCGGGTAACCGTCGGAGGTGACGCTTCCCTTGAACACCTTCACGGCCACCGAGCGGTCGGTGCCGCGCACTTGCGCGCGCGAGATCACGCCCGAGGCGCCTTGGCCCAGCGTCTGTTCCAGGACAAGATCCTTCCAGGCGACTTCCGGCGGGAGTTCGTGTTCTTCGTGCCGGACGCAAAACGGGTTTCCCGACCAGGCCAGCCACGACAGGCGAGGCATGTCCAGGAGCCAGTCGGGGAAGGCCTGCAGCTGGTTGGCCGAAACGCGCAGGAGTTCCAGGTTCCGGCAACGCGAGAGCGTGCGGGGCAGTTCGCGAAGCTGGTTGCCCGCGAGCATGAGCTTTTGCAGGCGGGGATGGTCGCCGATCGAATCGGGCAATCGCTCCAGCTGGTTGTCGGTCAGGATCAGCCAGCGCAGGTTCGCGGGCAGCGCATCATCCTGGATGGATCCGATGCGGCAGGATTTGAGCCCCACCATCTCCAGGTCGGGGCATTGCGCCAGGACGCGCGGGAATTCCTGGAACTGGTTTTGCGAGAAGAACACGATCCGCAGCTTGCGCAGCCGTGAAAAATCGTCGGGGAGTTCGCGCAGGTGGTTGCCGGAAAGATCGAGGATCTCCAGGGTCTCGGAAAGATCCAGAATCTCGCGCGGGAATAGGTCCAGGTCGGCGCAAATCCGCAGTTCCTTGGTTCCCGCCAACCGGCCGGCGCGAAGCGCCTCCATGGTGTTCATGTGCGTAGGGTCCTTTCCCGCCGAGAAGGTGGCTTCGCGCCCACAAGGTGCCGCCGAGGCGAGCAAAGATGGAAAACCTTCGCTTTGGAAGCGTCTTCGGGAGGTTCGCCGGGAATGGCGATGGACGGTCAAGAAGGGGGGGGCTAAAAACACGAAGCCCCCGGCGCCTGTGAGGACACCGAGGGCTTTGAGTGGCGATACACGGACTTGAACCGCGGACGCAGGGATTATGATTCCCTCGCTCTAACCAACTGAGCTATACCGCCAAACTGAGCGAGCGAAGATACTAAAAACCCCGTCCGTCTACAACACCAGTCCTGCGAAGATCTGCAGACCTTTGCCGGAAAGCCCGCCCATGACC
>JAKPQQ010000051.1 GCA_029557215.1 Fibrobacterota bacterium
CTCGCCGTTCATGGGCGGCGAGCGTCATCCGGAAGATACCATGCCAAGACGGGGTGCGCACGGCGCGGCGGTTCCGGGCGATTCTCCGTCGGATGCGAAAAGCCCCCGTCGAGCGACTCGACGAGGGCATGGATCATGCTCGTGACCGATCGAGCGGATCTTACCAGTTCTCTCCCAACAGCTCGAACACGCTCTGCGGTTGGGCGCAGGCGGGGCAGACCTTGGGGGCTTCGTCGGCTTCGTGGAGGTAGCCGCAGTTGATGCAGCGCCAGACCACCTTGCCGTCCTTCTTGAAGACCTTGCCTTCCGACAGGTTCTTCCACAGGTCGCGGTAGCGCTTGCCGTGCTGCTTTTCAGCGACCGACACAGCGTCCCACAGCTTGGCGATCGCCTCGAACCCTTCTTCGCGGGCGACGCGCGCGAACTCGGGATAGTCGATCTGCCATTCGTGCTCTTCGCCCATGGCCGACGCTTCCAGGTTCTCCAGCGTGGTGCCCACCTTGCCGGCGGGGAACGTCGCGGTGATCTCGAGGTCGCCGCCCTTCAGGAACGAAAAGAACCGCTTGGCGTGCTCGCGCTCCTGGTTGGCGGTCTCTTCGAAGATGCCGGCGATCTGTTCCAGGCCTTCCTTGCGGGCCTTTTCCGCGAACATGTTGTAGCGATTGCGCGCCTGCGATTCGCCGGCGAACGACATGAGAAGGTGCTTTTCCGTGCGGGAGCCCTTGAGTTCTGCCATCTGATCCTCTTCTTGTGGGTGGGTTGTGGACGCGGACCGGAAGGAAGAAAGATATTGTCGGATCCGGATCTCCGCGCCAGGCGTGAATCCGGTTGCGATCCCCGGTGCGGGAATCGGGGCGCGCCCGCCTCGCGCGATGCGGGCAAGGAAGCCAGGTTGGCCGCGGCCAAGTAGATTGGGTGCCTCGAAGAACCGGAAGGAGCCGCGGTCGATGACAGTTCTCTACATCCTGGGCGGATTGGTCCTGCTCGTGGTCGGCGGCGACCTCCTGGTGCGATGGGCGTCCAGGCTCGCCACGGGGCTCGGCGTCTCTTCCATGGTGGTGGGGCTCACCGTGGTCGCCTTCGGGACTTCCGCGCCGGAGCTGGCGGTCAGCTTGGCCGCCGCCTGGAACGGCAAACCCGAGATCGCCTTGGGCAACGTCGTGGGCAGCAACATCTTCAACGTGCTGTTCATCCTGGGGCTCAGCGCCCTGGTGGCGCCATTGATGGTGCAGCGGAGCTTCCTGCGTCGCGAGCTGCCCATCATGATCGTGTCGTCCGTCCTGATGATGGTCGTGGCGCTCGACGGCCGGGTGTCGCGTCCGGAGGGGCTCTTCCTGTTCGCCGGGGCGGTGGCCTTCACCTGGTGGCTGGTCCGGGAGGGGCGCCGCCAGACCCGGCTCCAGAAGTCCAAGCAAGCCAATGTGCCCGAGGTCGCCGACGAACTGGAAGAGGAAGCGCCTCCGCCGCGGATGGCCCTGCTGGTCCTGGGAATCCTGTTTTCGTTGGGGCTGCTGGTGGCGGGCTCCAAGCTGCTGGTGGCCGGGGCCACCGCCGTGGCGCAGGAGCTGGGCGTGTCGGATCTTGTCATCGGACTCACCATCGTCGCCGCCGGGACCTCGCTTCCCGAGGTCGCCGCCTCGGTGGCGGCCACCCTGCGCGGCGAGCGCGACATGGCCATCGGCAACGTGGTGGGCAGCAACATCTTCAACATCCTGATCGTGCTGGGCGGATCCGCCGCCCTGTCGCCCATCGGCATGGCGGTCCCGCCCGCGGCGATGGCCTTCGACATCCCGGTCATGATCGCGGTGGCGCTCCTGTGCCTGCCCGTGTTCCTGAGCGGCGCCCGGATTTCCCGGCTGGAAGGATTCCTGCTGTTGGCCCTGTACGCGGGCTACACCGCCTTGCTGGGCTTGGCCAGCGTCGGGGCGGTGGTCGACCGGTCGTCGGTCATGACGGGGTTCGTCGCGGCCGTCGCCCTGGTGCTGGGCTGGGAATTCTGGCGCGCCCGCCGACCCGTGGCAGAACCGGACTGAGTTTCCGGAAGCCCGGGTCAAGGGCATCCAAAGCGGAGAGACGGCGGACGCGGTGACGGATTCCGGTCCGTTGTCCGCCGCGTCGCGCCGCCTATTCCACCCGGCAGGCGAAGGACGCGAGTCCGTCGCCTACTTGCCCCGGATCCGGTCGTCGAACGCCGCCAGGGCCACCTTGGCGCCGTCTCCCATCCCGATGACGATCTGCTTGAACGGAGACGTCGTCACGTCGCCCGCCGCGTAGATGCCCGCTCGCGAGGTGCGGCCGCGGTCGTCCACCACGATCTCGCCGGCGCGGTTGGTCTCCAGAAGATCCTTGAAGGCTCCCGAGTTGGGCGCCAGGCCGATCTGCACGAACACGCCGTCCAGCTCCTTTTCCTTGATCTCCTTGGACACGCGGTCTTCCCACCGGATGGCGGTCACTTTCTGGCCGTCCCCCACCACCTCGGTGGTGCGCGCCGACACGACCACCGTCGTGTTGGGCAGGCTCGCGAGCTTGCGCTGCAGCACGGCGTCGGCCCGCAGCGCGTCGCCGAACTCCAGCAGAGTGACTTCGGAACAGATTCCGGCCAGATCGATCGCGGCTTCCACCCCCGAGTTGCCGCCGCCGATCACCGCCACGCGGCGCCCCTTGTAGAACGGGCCGTCGCAGTGGGGACAGAAGGCCACGCCGCGCCCCATGTGTTCCTTTTCGCCGGGAACGCCCAGTTCGCGCCATTTGGCTCCGGTGGCCACGATCACCTGCGAAGCCGTGGCGGTTTCGCCTCCCTTCATGTGGAGCGTCTTGGTCGCCTCGTCGTCGGCCACGCCTTCCACGGTGCGGTTGTCCAATACGGTCACCCCGGCGGCGTCCATGTGGGCGCGCAGGTCGCTGGCGAGCTTGGGGCCTTCGGTGTACGGCACCGAGATCAGGTTCTCGATTCCCAGCGTGTCCTTCACCTGCCCTCCGATGCGGCCCGCCACCAGACCCACCTTGAGCCCCTTGCGGGCGCTGTAGATCGCCGCCGCCGCGCCCGCTGGGCCGCCACCCACGACCACGAGGTCGAACTCGTGGCGCGCACCCTCCGCGGTGTCGACGGATTCCGTTCTGCCGAGCTTTTCTTCCAGGGTGTCCAGGAGCCCCGCCAGATCGCTCTTGCCCACGTGCAGCAGGGTGTCGCCGGAAAACACCGCAGGCACGCCCTGGATCTTCAGGCGTTCCACTTCGGCTTCGGCCATGGCTCCGTCCCAGGTCTCGTGCTGGAAATCGTCGTGCACCAGGGCCATCACGTTCAGCGCCTGCACCACGTCGGGGCAGTTGGTGCATTCCAGGCTCACGAAGGTCCGCAGGCGCACGGGACCGCGCAGCGCCTTGATGCGCGCGAGGATCCCCGCATCGGGGAGCTTTCCCTTGCCGTCGGAGTTGAGCAACGCCAGCACGAACGAAGTGAATTCGTGGCCGCCCGGAATGGCCCGGAACACGATCCCGGTGGGCGATCCGTCGCGGCTGACGGAAAAGCGAGGCACCGGCGAAGCGTGGCCGGATTCCACCCATTCGATCTTGTCCGACACCGAAGCCACGCCCTGGAGCATTTCGCGAAGCTCTTCCTGCTGGGCGTGGTCGCTGGGCGACTGGACCAGGGTCAGGCGCGACTCGAGCGGCTGGAACAGGGAGCGGAGTTGTTCGAGGAGGTCTGGATCGAGCATGTCGGGAATCCTTTGCGAAGGCTTGGTTGTCTGCTTGGTGCCTCCAAAAGATCGCGTCGCGAGCCCGGGAACTCCAATCGCATGTTCCGATCCCGGCGATCGGCGCGGCCGATGGATGCCCCCTCGACGGCTCGACGTCCGTCCGGGAGTGCACGAAGGTCCGATCGACGATCTTCGACTTAAGTAGACTTTCCCTCCGATGCCGGATGCGATGCGATCGAAGGTGCAACTGGGGGATGCGGAACGCGAGCGCGTCCTGGCGATCGTCTCGCGTCGGTTCCCGGCGGCGGTGGTCCGGGTCTTCGGTTCGCGTTCCCGCGCCGCCACGGTGCGCGCCAGTTCGGATCTGGATCTGGCCGTGGACGCGGGCCGGGTGCTGGAACTCGCCGAGCTCGCCGAGCTGCGCGAGGACTTCCGGGAATCCGATCTGCCGTTTTTCGTCGACGTGGTCGATCTTCGCGCGATGGATGCCGGATTCCGCGCGTCGGTGGAACCCGATTTCGTTTCCTTGGAGGGGCCGCGGTGAAACTGGATTGGAGCGCTCTCGAACAGTCCTTGGACGCGTTGGATTCCGCGATGGCCGAACATGAACGGCTCGAGTCCGATCCCGCCGCCTCGGTGGCCTTGAGGACCGTGGTGCGGTCGGGGGTGATCCAATGCTTCGAGGTCGTCTACGAACAAGCGTGGAAGGCGATGCGACGCCGTCTGGTCCAGGACGAGGGGCCCCAGACCATCGATCCCCTGTCGCGACGCGATCTGTTCCGTCTGGCCCATCGCAAGGGGCTTGTGGAGCATGCCGAGCCGTGGCTGACCTGGCACGAAGCCCGGAATCTGACCAGCCACACCTATTCCGGCGAAACGGCCTTGTCGGTGCTCGCGCAGGCGAAGTCGTTGGCCCAGGGGGCTCGGTGGTTGCTGGAAAAGCTCGGTTGACGCGCAAGCGGATCGAACACGTATGTTGACGTAAACTGTTTCGCGCCGGGTCCGCTGGCGCAGGAGCGAGGAATTCCCGATGAAGATCGCCATGTTCAGCGCCAAACCATGGGTCCACCAGGCCTTCGAGCCCTTGGCCGATTCGTTTTCCGCCGGGATCACCTGGCTGGAACCGCGTCTGGAGCCGGCCACCGCGGCGTTGGCGGCCGGTCACGAGGCGGTGTGCGTCTTCGTGAACGACCAGGTCGACGCGGCGGCGATCCAGCGCATGAAGGACGTCGGAGTGCGCCTGGTCGCGCTGCGCTGCGCCGGATTCAACAACGTGGATCTCAAGGCGGCTTCGCGCGCGGGGATCGGGGTGGTGCGGGTGCCCGCCTATTCCCCGTACGCGGTGGCCGAGCACGCGGTGGGCATGATGCTGTGCCTGAATCGGCGCTACCACCGGTCGTGGTCGCGCGTCCTGGAAGGCAATTTCGCGCTCGACGGACTGCTGGGGTTCGACATGCGGGGCAAGGTCGTGGGCGTGGTGGGCACGGGAAAGATCGGGAAGGTCCTGTGCGACATCCTCCAGGGGTTCGGGTGCCGGATCCTGGCCTACGACACATTCCCCGACCCCGCGCTGCGGGACTCCGGAGTGGAATACGTGGAACTCCCCGCGATCTACGAGCGAAGCGACATCCTGAGCCTGCATTGCCCGCTCACGCCCGAAACCCGGCACATGATCGACGCGAGATCGCTCGAGTCCATGAAGAAGGGCGTCATGATCATCAACACCAGCCGCGGTCCCCTGATCGACACCGTCGCCGTGATCGCGGCCCTGAAGACCGGGAAGATCGGGTATCTGGGGTTGGACGTCTACGAAGAAGAACAGGAGCTGTTCTTCGAAGACCATTCGGAGCAGGTGATCCAGGACGACGTCTTCGTGCGGCTCCAGACGTTCCCGAACGTGCTCATCACCGCCCACCAGGCGTTCTTCACCAAGGAGGCGGTGGACAACATCGCCCGCGTCACCATGGAGAACATCCGGGAGTTCCTGCGGACGGGCACCAGCGCGAATCGCGTGGATTGAATTCCAGAGCTCGCGGGGTGGACCGTGAAATGTCGGCCCACCCCGGTGGGTTCGATCAGGCCTGGCTGGAGGCCGATTCCAGGGCTTCCGTCGCGGCCATCACGTGTTCCTTGATCTTGCGGTAGGACACCAGCATGTCGGAATAGCAGGTCGCCAGGAGCGGGCTCGTGGAACGATCGGCCAAGGATTTCCAGTGTTCGGTGCGCAACGAGCGCACCAGGGCGGTGATCTCCTGCTGGCGGTTGTGGATGTCCTGGAGCAGCATGGGGTTTCCCGGGCGGTGCAGGAGGTTCGCTCCGCAAGCCACCAGTCCGGTGGCCTTGTCGTGGAGATTCAGGAGGCTCGCGGTGTGGTCGGCGTCGAACCGGTCGCCGTTTTCTTCCAGTCGCAGCTGCAGTTTCAGGATCTGGGTGATGTAGTCGGAAACCGACTCCAGTTCGTCGCAGACGCGCAGTTGCACCTGCGACCTGGCCGCGAACTGGTGGCCGATCTGGCGCGAAAGCAGCTTGGTGAGGAACGAGGTGATTTCCTGCTGCAAGGTGTCGAACCGGGTTTCGGTCGCGAAGATGGACCGGCCGTTCCCCTTGGCCGTAGCGGGCATCTCGAGGCAGCAGCGGAGGTTGCCCATCATGTCGACGAGCTGTGAGCCCATCTGGTCGATTTCGTGTTCCACCTGCTCCAGCGCCGCGAAGGGGGAGTTCAGCGTGGAGTCGTCGAGCCTCGCCAGGCGCATGGTCGCGGTGTCGGTGGATTCCTTGCCCACCTTCCCCAGCAGGCGCCCGAACATGGCCGTGAACGGCAGGAACAGGAGGGTGTTGGTGACGTTGAACAGGGTGTGCACCGTGGCGATTCCCGTCACCACCACCGGGAACATCTCCTTGCTGCCCTCTGGGGCCATGGCGCGGATCTCGGGGACGCCCAG
>JAKPQQ010000055.1 GCA_029557215.1 Fibrobacterota bacterium
GGAACGGATCTTCATGGCCAACGGCGTGAAGTCGCAGTCGGACGTCACCAGCGCGAATCCGTCGATGCTCTCGGTGAACAGGAGCTCCATCGCGTCGATGGCCATGGCGAGGTCGGTGGCGTTCTTGCCCTTGGTATACGGGAACTGCTGCACCGGCAGGATCGCGTACGGATGGAGCTTCTCCTCCCAGCCTCCGCCCTGCTTCCAGTTGCCGTACGCGCGGCGCACATGGATGGATCCGTGCCGCGCGAGCTCGTCGAGAATCCCCCGGATGGATGCCGGGCGCGCGTTGTCGCAATCGATCAGGAGCGCGAAGCTCCGTGCGTCGGGGTTGGCCATGGACGGAATCTAGAACAGGCGGGCATCCAGGTGTATCAGTCGCCTCCCAGCGCCGCCTTCCCCGCCTCCGTCAAGCGGTATGCCTGCAATCGACTGTTGGGTTTGGACGGGATCGTAAACTCGATCATGCCCGCATCCAATGCCGGCGCCAGATACAGTTCGCGGAAGCTCTTGCGATCAGACAATCCCAGCCGTTCCTGCAGCTCGGAGCGAAGCCGCTCGCTGGTGCCGATGGCCTGGAGCAACTTCGCGACTTGGGGGGTGACTTGAGGGGTCACTTGGGGGGTGACGTCCAGCATCTCGCGCAGCGCCTCCAGCATGAAGAGGACGAAGCCCGAGCAATCGCCCGCCTTGTCCGACTCGCCCAAGGCGCGGTAGTAGTCGGCTTGGTGGTCGCGCACGACCGATTCCAAGGGGATTTCGAGGAACACGGGCTTCCATCGCGACAGGATCAGGGTCTGCCACAGCCGCCCCAAACGCCCGTTGCCGTCGGCGAACGGATGGATGAACTCGAACTCGTAGTGGAACACGCAACTCGCGACCAGGGGATGCTCGTCGGTCGAGCCGCACCATGCCAGCAGATCGTCGACCAGCGCAGGCACGCGCGCGGCGGGCGGAGCCATGTGGACCACGCGTCCTCCCTGCACGACACCCACTCCACCGGTCCGAAATTTCCCGGGCCGCTCGACCAGACCGTCCATCAGGAGCGCATGCGCCTGCAGCAGATCCTTGCGATTGGACGGATTCCAGGAGGTCAATCGCTCGTATGCCGCGAAGGCGTTCTTGACCTCGCGGATCTCCCGCGCGCTTCCTTTCACGCGCCGCCCTTCGAGGATCGCCGTCACTTGCTCCAGCGACAGCGTG
>JAKPQQ010000061.1 GCA_029557215.1 Fibrobacterota bacterium
GCATGATCTCATCCTTTCTAAAGGTCGTCCGGGCTGCCGCCGGAGGCTCGCGTTCATGGAACGCCCACCATCTCGGCATTGCATATCGACAATACCACCTATTGGCGTTTTACCCATGGGCTTTCCCGCAAAGAGTGCTGACAGGTTGTCACCAGGAATGCAAATGCAGCGGGTTTTCCGAAGAACAACGAAACAATGCAATCGATCTCCTTTCGCGAGCATATCGAGTGAACGGATCTAGGTTTGCTTGCTCGTATCATGAACGCGTTCGAATTGCATTCGCTCCCTTGTCCAGGCGCCTGGGATGTCCCCATGGCACCCCGCACGACCTTCCAGGCCGGGGGGTGCGCCAGGATCCTGCTCGAACCGACATCGGAGCAGGAGATCCTTGCAGCTCTCGCATGGACGATGGAGCGGAACATCCCGCTCCATCCGATCGGGAAAGGTTCCAACCTCGTCGTTTCCGACCGCGGCTGGGACGGCGCGATCCTGCTCGTGGGCAAGGGGCTTGCGGGCGTGGAATTCGACGGCCCTGTCGCCATGGTCCGTTCGGGCACCATGCTGACGGACCTCGTCATGCAATCGATCCGCCGTGGACTCGGTGGGATCGAGATGCTCGCCGGCATTCCCGGAACCGTGGGAGGAGCCGTCTACATCGACGCCGGCGCCTACGGACAGGAATTCCGCGACCGCTGCCGGACCGTCCGCTCCTGCACCCGGGATGGCGTCCTCGTGGAACGATGCGCGTCCGAATGCGACTTCGGGTACCGCACATCGATCTTCCGGCACAACGACGAGATCATCCTTTCGGCCACGCTCGAACTCGTCCCGGGAGACACGGAGGAACTGCGCACCCGGATCCGCGACATGCAGCAGGCACGTCGCGACAAGCAGCCCCTGGACAAGCCCAACGCCGGAAGCCTGTTCAAGAGGCCGCCTGGCGGCATCGCCTCGAAGATCGTCGACGAAGCCGGTCTGAAGGGATTCCGCGTGGGTGGTGCGGCCATCTCGGAGAAGCACGCGGGCTTCGCCGTGAATCTCGGAGGAGCCACGGCCCAGGACCTCTGGGACCTTTCCTGCGAGGTGATCCGGCGCGTGGAAGCGTCGCATGGAATCACTCTGGAACGCGAAGTGGTCTTCCTCGGCGAGTTCTGAAAAAGGGCGCCCGCTCCTCGGACACCGGCGCTCCGCACGCCGCTTGCGGTCATCGAACGGCGTGTTTCCGTCGGCACGGCTCCCGATCCATCTTTGGATCGCAGCGCTTGGGCGCCGGAGGTGCGACGTGAAGGTATTGGTCATCGGCGGAACGGGAGTCATCTCGACATCCATCGTCCAGCTGCTCGTGGATCGAGGCGATGCGGTGACGGTGTTCAACAGAGGGGTCACGTCCAATCGCGTCCAGGGGCGCGTCGAAACGCTCCAGGGAAACCGTTGGGAACCAGGCTCCCTGGAAGCGGCCACCGCCGGACGCGTCTGGGACGCGGTGATCGACATGGCCGCCTTCGCTCCGGCCAACGGCACCCAGCTGCTCGACGCGTTCCAGGGAAGGACCGGACAGATCCTGTTCTGCTCCACCACCTGCGTGTACGGTGGCCCTGCCGCCGAACTGCCCATCCGCGAGACATCTCCCCGTTCGCCCTTCGGGATGTACGGAATCAACAAGGCCGCGATCGAATCCATCCTGCTGGAGTCGTCCGGTCGCAAAGGCACCCACACGACCGTGCTGCGCCCCTCGTACACCACGGGCGAAGGCGCGATGGCCTGCGGCGTCCTCTTCGACGATTCCCTCGTCGCCCGCATGCGTTCGGGCCTGCCGGTCGTCCTCATGGACGACGGGCGCTGCCCCTGGGCGATCGCGCACGTCTCCGACGTGGCGCGGGGATTCGTCGCCGCCATCGGCAATCCGAAGGCGCACGGGAACGACTACCATCTGACCAGCCACGAGCACACCGACTGGAACGGCGTCTACGGCGCCCTCGCCGAAGCTGCGGGGGGCGTCGCACGCATCGAGCACGTTCCTTCGACGTGGCTTCGACAAGTGGCTCCCCGGCGCAGTCTGGGCGCATGGTTCATCTACCGCTTCCCGAGCGTGTACGACAACGCCAAGGCCGAACGGGACCTGGGATTCCGGACCACGGTTCCTTTGCTCGAGACCTTCCGTCGCCAGATCCGCTGGATGGAGGAATCGCGCACGCTCAAACGCGTGGAGGACGAGCCATGCGAAGACGTGCTGCTCCAGGGCTGGAGGGCCGGCAAGGAATGGCTGGGAGACGACCCCCGCTGGCAGGACTGGAACCCTTGGGGAAACCAGCCCGAGAACTGACTCGATCCAACATCGCACGGATCGAGTCCCCCTGGAAAAGACGGA